>CALFYE010000092.1 GCA_937952145.1 uncultured Myxococcales bacterium | reverse complement strand
GTCCTGGCTGACCATGCCCGTTGCAGGCTGGCGGCCCAGGATGAGTTCATCTGGCGAGTCCCCTGAACTTGTGCGGGCGTAAACGGCCGCTTCATCTTCAGCCCACGGGCTTCGCGCGCAGAAGACTATCCGCTAGGTTGTGTGCCGTCAACAACGAGGTCCACGCCCTGGTGGCCAGATGGCCGTAGCAGGGAGAGTTGCTCACCTGCGTTTCGGTGTGAGGAGTAGCCCTGCAGTGGTGCTCTGGATCCGGCTGCTCTCTGGAACCACGGTCGTGGCAGTGGCTTCCTCGATCAGCAGCGGCCCCGTCGCCGACCAGTCGAGCGGCAGATCGGCGAAGGGCTGATGGAAGCTCGTCTGCAGGCTGTCGACATCGAACGAGGGCGGGGGACTGCCGCCTGCGCCAACGCGGTAGTAGGTGTAGCGCAGCAGGTCGGCGAGATAGGCATTGGGGCTAACGGTGGTGGCACACTCCTCGCAACCGCAGCTGGTCTCTGCCAGTGCGGCCAGCGGCGAAGTCGCGAGCGTGGTCAGAGTTGATCCCCCCGCGTTGTTCTGAGCCTGCACGCGGACGTTCAGCAGGAGCTGATTGAGTAGATTGCCTCTCGCCGCAGCGACATGATGGGCCTGCGCGGCGCGGAAATCCCCGAGCTCTGTCGTCAACGCCTTGGTGCCGTGCGCACGCGACAGGGTTCCAACGGCGGCTGTGCTTGTGACTCCTTTGTTCTGCCAGGCAACCAGATACTTCACGGCATCGGCAGCCGTGACGTTGGCTGGCACCACCCCCAGAAGCTCTGCGGCTTGCTCAAGCTGGGCGATGGTGGCAGCGTCCGCTTTTTCGATGCCACCTAGGAGTCGAATCCCACCGGCCTGCGCGATGTCTTGCAGCGTGACGATCTTGGCGGTCGTCAGCGCTGCCTGAGTCTTGGGATCCAGACTCTTCTTCATCTCGGACAACAGCTGCGCAACCGTCGGAGAACGATCCGCGGCGGCGGCCAGCGCGACCTTGAGCGGCACGGCGGCGTCGACCAGACCATCCTGGGCTGCGGCAGCATCCGCGGCCAGTTCCACCCCGCTGGGATCGAGCACGCGCAGCTTCCAGGCCATCGACACGTCGGAGGCCGGCGTATCGAGCGGCCAAGGATGCGGCAGGGCAAAGTAGCCCTGGGCATTGGTGCGCACATCGGCCAGCACGCGCGTCGATGCACCCGCCTTCACCTGAACGCGATGCCCAGCCAGTGGTCGCGTCCCCGAGCTATCGAGCAGCTGACCCAGCGCTTCGAGCGAGCCTTCAGCTGGTCGGCAGGCTTTGCCGTTGCGATGGACGCAGGGCACACACAGGCTGGGCTTGGCCGGGTCCGTCTGATCCAGCCGCAGCTTCACCGCAGTCGATTCCGTCGGCGAGATATGACTGAGCTCCGGAGCGATGATCTCAGCGACGGGCGGGCCACCGGTGCTGCGGGCCGGTTGAACTGAGAAGCGCAGCGCGTACTGCGAGTACGGCTGAAAGGGCAAGAGGTCTCCGCCGCGCGGCACCTGAATCTCGAAGCGCCCGTCGGCAGCGGTGCTTGCCGTCGCCGTCGGCTCGTCGGGTAGCGCCGGCTGGGGAAACGTCAGCGTCTGGCCGGTCGCTGGCACCACCCACTGCGCCCGTACCGTAGCGTCCTTGAGCGGAACATCCTGGGGACCAACAAGCTGTCCGCGCAGAACCAGCGGCCCGGCTTGCCGCTGACCATCCCGGTCGACCGAGCGGACGCGCAGCTTGGCCGCAATCGCTGGCTTCGTCATGTCGCCGGCCACCTTGGGCATCCACTCAAGGACCACCCCAACCGTGCGATGCGCGCCCAAAAATAGCGGTGTGGAGCGGCTTAGCCCCGCATCGGGTGTAGCGCTCAGGTCGTCGTCTGCGCTCTTAAACAGAAGTGCAAAACCTTGACGAATTAACTGCGTGATAATACTGCTGTCTTTGATTGTGAATGTGAAATTGCCAGATGCATTCGTGGTGGATTCTAAGGGCATCCCGCCTTCCTGCACAGAACTTACGGTCGCCGCATCGGGAGTAATCGTCTTTAGTCGAAGCTTCAGCGCATTCACAGGAGCATCGCTAGCCGTCAATACAGATCCAGAAATAATCAAAGAAGAAGGCAGTTTGATGGACATTCTTGTTTCCCCCAGACTGCGAGCGCAGATATTCGACTGTCGGAGATCCCGTCGATTCGCTGCGTGTTGTCGCGGTGCGCGCCTGGCGTTCAGCGTGGGCGAGCACTCACTACTTAGGTATGGCTGGAAATGCTAGCCACACGTATTTCATTGTGCAAGAAAAATTTATGCATACCTGAAAATCCCAGGTCCTGTCGATACCTTGCAACGGCATCTTCTAGTTACTCAGGTCACCATTGAAAGACTGAACGAATAACTTCGTCAGAGAGAGAATGTAATGTGTAGCTGTCATCCCGAACAAATAGCCCGACTGCTGGGAACTAACTGCTCTAAGATGAGAATATCTTTAGGTGTAAGCAGTTAAGTCACTGCCTGGTAATTCGGTCCTTCCGACTGATGCGCTTGGAGCTCTGGCCCGCGTGGATCTCACGCATCGGGGTGGGTCGGCCTGCCCCGTCGTGGCTCGGCGTGGCACCGCGGGCCTCGTGCGCTGGACACGATGGAAGGCAGCGACGGGTCGTCGACTCGCTCGGCGCGGACTAGCTCACGGCGCTGCGGACGGGGCTGATGGCCTCTGTGTACCGACGTGAGCCGAGGGTCTCGCAGTGGGTCGTGCTTGGCACCCGCGCTCCGCTCCTCGTGGTAGTGGACACCGCCAAAGCGGCAAGCAGCCATCGCTGCGAGCGCACGCTTGACCGCCTCTACGACTGCACGGCAAGCATTAATAATTACGCAACCTGTGCAGCCGAGACGATCTGGAGACCCTCAATGGATTCACGCGCATCACGTTTTCAATCGTGCAGCTGGTCTTTCTTAGCGGGCTGGGTACGCAAGAGCCTGCTGTGGGGATGCTTGACTGCATGCGTTGCACTCAGCGGCTGCGTGGTCGGCCAGGCTGCAAGCTTCACTGTGCCGCCAGAGCGGGCGAATGAGTGTCGAGACATCTGCAAACAGCCGTCCATGCAGATGTCTGCTGTCGTGGTTATCAGCAACATGGCCGGGTGCGTCTGTGAACCGATCAGGCCTCAGTCTGGATCCGCTAGCGCTACGGGCCCAGCCGCAGCAAGTGGTGGAGCCGCGATCGCGGTGGCGCAAGCGATCGCAGCCCAGCAAGCGGCGCAGCAGCAACAGCAAATGAGACGGTAGCAAGAGGACGCGGCAAGCAGAGTGTTCGATCGAAGGGCAGGCCCGCCTGGGGGGATCCGCATCCGCTGCAGGCAGGCGGCATCCTAAGGCCGTAGTGCATTTCGGTCGATCCCAGGTGGCCCATGGGCGGCTTGCGCTCAGGCTGACCGGCTGGGTGGCTATCAAGCCAACGAGGGGGGAGCTGGGGGGCGTTGCAACTCACAGTGCAAGTCGCCCCAGACTGCATCGAAGGTGATGCGTATCACGCCGACCGCAGGCGCAAAGCAGCGGGTCCAGCGGAAGTCGTTGTCCGTCTCAGAAGACGGATGATCGTAGCCCATGCAGAGGCTCGGCCAGGCGCCGACTTTGGGCCGGTGAGTGCAGGGCTGATCAGGCTGCACTTGCGAATAAGTCGACGGGTGGCGGGAATCCAGCCACCACGCCGGCCATCCTGGTCCGGGCTAAATAGCAGGCTCCAATTCACCCCGAGATAGGAGAACGGAGCCTCCGCTTTAGCCAGCTCCGCTCCTCCATGGCCACGCGATGTCCGCCTGCCTCGATGGCCAGATCCACTCCCTGCCGACCTGCAAGCCGCCGCCTCCCAGTTTCGACCAACACCAGCGAGAACGGCGCAGGCTTGCCGCCTAGCTTCACGCTGTACACCCACCGCCGCCGTGTCGGCGCGGCGGTGGGACCCGTAGCTCCCTTGCTTGCCGCACCGTCGGCCCGCACTGAACCTGCGCAGCCGGTGAGCACTTCCAAGACGCCGAGGGAGCCATAAACTCGGCTGCTCAACGAATCATCCGTGCCCCGTTACAGTCTGGTTGCCCAGTCGTCTCGGGCCATCGGAGCCATCACGGACAACCGGCCTGACAGGCTGTTAACTGTCCACCCCCCATGTCGTCCGATGGTCCACCTGAACACGGTGTTTGAACGGGTCGGTACCTCACGATGACGTGGGAATTACCCAATCTCCGCGCACCCACCCAATGCGCCTACGCCGCCGCCCGCAGAATGAGTGCGCATGGCTGGGTTGCCTCGGGCGCTGCCTGCATAGGAGCTGACGAGCGCGTAGAGGGTCAGCGCTTCGGTCGGGCACTGCCTGCGATGTGAACCTCGGGCCTGCAAGCGCAAGCCGCTCTCCCCTTGCCGCCACCGAGCACGCCACCCTGCGCGGCGCCTTGACCGGATGCCGCGGACCACACGCAAGAGTCGTTCAGCGCCCTATCGCGTAGCAGATCCGCTGCCGTCACTGTCATGAACTGGAAAGAGCAGCGCCTGGGGCCAGGCCGACTGTCGCTGCCGCCAGCTATCGTCCGCCAACCGAACTCATCCATGTGCTAGCGTCCGCCCACTTTCCTCTGCCCCCTTGCCGCCGTGGTGACCGGCGACCCTATCGCCATTTTTTCAGACCCGGAGTTCGTGATGCCCCTCCACGTTTCGTTTTTCCGTCGAGCGATCGCTCTGTGCGCGCTTGCCCTCGCGCTGACTCCGCCGCGACCCGGCCTTGCGCAGTCGTTGCCGGCATCCACGCAACCGACACTGCCGCCTCATTACGCCGTGCAGGTTCTGTCGCCGATTCAGCGCGCCGCATTTCAACATCGATCCGCGTTCGGCAGCCTGTGCTCGCTGGCTCCGCTCGCCTGCGCGCTGATTGACCGGCCCTTCGCGCTGAACGCCAAGCTGGAGCTGTTTGTTCGGCCCAAAGCCCCCGACGGCAGCACGTCGTTGCTGCTGCCGTTTGCGTTGTCCGTGCCGATCTTGGGTCGAGCAGAAGTCGGCGCGGGCTCGTGCTTCGCGATGGCGTTGATGTCATCCGATAAGTCTTCGCCACCGTCATCGCCCACCGCCACGACACCGACGGGACTGTGCCCGATGTGGATCGCGGCCAAGGGCGTGCTGCTTCCATTCTTCCGCGATCCTCACAAGCACGGAGCGCTCGCCGCGGAATACCTGTTCGAGTATCAAGCAGGTCCGTTCGCTGGCCTGAATCAGCTCGGTCTGCCGGGTCCGTTGTCCAAAATAAGCGCGATGTACCGCCACCCGCTCGGCGACCTGGAACTATCCGGCGCAGCGACGATGTTGATCGATCACATCAGTCGAGCTGGGACGCTTCAGATTGGCGCGCATGCAGGGTATCGCGTGCCCTTCGGCGAGCACCTGTGGATCTTCGGCCAAGCGATCCTGCAAATGCCTTCGTGGGGGCCGGTGCTGCTTGATGCGGAATCGGTCAATAAGGTTGACCTATCTCCTCCTGTGGCCGGCACGCTCGCGATCGGAGCGCAGCAGCGCGCCGACTTCGGCTTCGGTGTCGGCCTGACGCTGATGCTCACCAAGTCGGATCTGGAAACGCGCGTCGATCTGCTGTTCCGCCTGCTGAGCTTCGAGGTCGGCCCGCACATCAAGCCGCTATTCCCGCCGAAGCCAAAGCCCGAACCAGCGCCGAAGCCTGATGTCGTGCTTCATGCACAGGGAGCCAGCGCGTTGTGTCCATCGGGCATGCAGCCTGCGCCACCCGCCATCGCCACTCCCGGTGCGCCACAGCCGACAGATGCCGTGCAGTGCGTGCCCACTCCTCCGCAGCCCAGGCAGTGCTCGCCTGGGCTCGTGCCCGCTCCGCCGCCCAGCCGCGAATGCGTGATGCCGCGACTCGCGCCGCCGAGCCCCCTGTGGGGCCACCCCTGCGAGTTCGTGCCGTTCGATGGAAGCCCCCACCTGCGCGTCGGCAGGATCGATCGCAGCGGCGAATACTGCGAGTGGGACGGCTTGCGCCTGCCGCTCGGCGCAATCATCGCGCCGCCGCAGCCTGGACGAGCGAATACCGCGCCCCCACCGCCGAATGCGCCTCAACAAACCGGCGGACCGACCTCGCCTCCGTTCGCCTCAGGGCCAGCAGCCAGCATTGGACATGCACGATCAAGCCCACGCCCATCCGCGCCGGTTCCGCAGCCCGTGGGGAGCATGCTAAGAGCGCCTATCAAAACCGAGTGAAGCGGGCTGTACAGGCAAACTTTACAGCGTCGGAGATTGCGCTAAAGCAGGCGCATGGCGCGCGAACTTCTCCCCGAGGAATTGTGGAAGCGAATTGAACCGTTGATGCCGGCGCATCCGGCTCGCCCCAAGGGAGGTCGCCGTCGGCTCGACGACCGCAAGGTGCTCACCGGGATTGTGTTTGTGCTCAAGACCGGAATCCAGTGGGAGGACCTGCCGCGCGAGCTTGGCTGCGGCTCAGGCATGACCTGCTGGCGACGGCTGCGCGACTGGACGCTGGCGGGCGTCTGGCTTTTCATTCTGGCCCACCTGCACCAAGAACTGGGCGATGCGGGGCGCATCAACTGGAAACGGGCCGCGCTCGATGCGTCGCTGGTGCCCGCAAAAAGGGGGGGCCGTGTAGCGGACCCAACCCTTGCGACCGCGGGCGTCCCGGCAGCAAGCATCACCTGCTGACCGATGGCAACGGTCTGCCCCTTGCCATCGAGCTGACCGCCGCCAATGTCCACGACGGACAGATGCTGGAAAAGATGCTCGACGCGGTGCAGCCCATCGCGGGTCCTCGGGGCCGACCGCGTAGGCGTCCCGACAAGCTGCATGCAGACAAGGCGTACAGCTCGGCGAAAAACCGCGCCGCCTGTCGACGACGGCACATCCGACCGCGCATCGCTCGGCCAAGGCTCGAACCCAAGGAACGGCTTGGCCGACACCGCTGGAAGGTCGAACGCACCTTCGCCTGGCTGCATCGCTACCGTCGCCTACTCATCCGTTGGGAGCGTCGCGCCGACATGCACCTGGGCCTCCTACAGCTCGCCTGCTGCCTCATCGCCTTCCGATTCGTCGTAGGGGCGTTCTGTTAGGCGCTCTTAGTCGTCGCAGTTCGGAGGAATCGGGTCGATGCCGTCTTGGGCCATCGGTCCCGCGGGGGCGAGCTCCTGCGGAGGCGCGCGAGCCGGCCAAGCGCTCGGGGCCTCTTTGGGCAGGCCAAGATGCGCAAGGATCTTGGTGATCGCCTCCTGCTTGTCACCGAGCGCCACAAGCCGTCGCTTGCCGCCACAGCGATCGCAGGTGAGCACGTCGATGGCGAACACCCGGGCAGCAGCGTAGCCCAGGGCAGCCGATAGGGTCCGCGGGGCGGTGAGGGGAGCGGCATTGAGGACGGCTGCTTCTTGCCCGGGTCGGCACAGGCTGCGGCGGTCGGGACCTCTGTGGGCGGTGAAGGAACCGCGGAATGTGGTTGCGCGGGGACAATGTGGTCTCGATGCTTGCTGTGCGGGGCAAAGAGGCCGTGGAAGCGTGTCAAATGAGAGCGCGGTGGCGGGACCAGGGCCGCGAGGCGGCCCAGAAACTGCGTCGGCGTGAGGCGCAGGAGCCGCGGAGCGCCGGGGGCTGCGTGCTTGACGCGATACAGGATCTGGCCATCGTCTGCCTGCGCCAAGCGCCGTAGGGCCAAAGGCGGACGAGCGCAGTAACGCGCCAGCCGCTCCAGCGCCTCGCCGTCAAGCTCGTCCACAAAGACGCCGGCATGCAGCGAGAAGCCCTCGCCGAGCACGCACCGGCCCCGCGGTGGGTCGTCCACCACGGGCCTTGAGCCGGATGGCAGCGCCTCTGCGAGCGCAGCCATCCACTCGGCCTGCTCGGGGAGTTCCTCGGCGCCGAGCTTGCGCAATAGCCGGGGGACGATCTTGCGGACGAGCTTTTCCAGATCACTTCGGGTCGGCGGGGGCAGAGCCTGAAACTGCACCTCACCGTCCCCATCCTCGAAGAAAACACCGTCGGGGACAAGCGTATGAAAATGGAGGCTGAAATTCAGAGCCGACCCGAATCGCTGAATCATCGTCACTGCGCCACACAGCGGGTCATTGACCCCTTGCCGCCCTGCGCAGCGACGCTGCCAGGCAAAAAGGGCGCGCAAGAACAGCCGCAGCGCAAGGCTTATCAGCTTGGGTCGCCAAGCCAACAGAAACCGCAGCCGTTTGGGAAGCGTGAGGACCCATTGGCGCACGGGCACCGACGGCAGAACGCAGTCCCGAAGATGCGCCGCAGTATCGGCCATGCGCCGGGCCGAACAAGACGGACACACACCGCGATTTTTGCACGAGAAAGCGACGAGCAGCTCGTCGCGGCAAGTCGGACAGCGGACGCGGGCGAAGCCGTGGCAGAGAATGCCGCAGCGCAGATATCGCTCAAATTCGGCGCGGATGAAGGCGGGGATGTCGCCGCTGGGATAGCGCTCGGCCGCGTCGGCCAGAAACGTGGCGAGGTGTTCCCGGACAATGCGGTGGAGCAGCGTCTTTTCCGGCTCTCGACGCTGGTAGCGGAACGTCGGTCCGGTCGAGCAGCCTGTTTTCGTCCGGGGTTCCGATGTCGAAGCGAGCACCGGAGCGTGCCAATCACATCACATGCCAACCTTGGGCTCCGTCGGCAAACGATGGAACTGGACGGTGACAGGTCATGATTCTGTCCGGTCCACCGGACAGCGTCCGGCTTCCGGACAGCGCTGTTTCGACCGTCATGGACCGGCCCCACGGATCGCACTGGGACCGGGGGAGCGGATCCCGTTCCCAACCTTCGGCGAGCACCAGGAGCAAATGGGTTGCAGGCTTCCCGACCCGCCCCGCAAGAGCGCAACCTAGCGCCAACACTTCGACCCCTTTTCCACCGATAGCTCGACTGGTCGTCCGGTATCCGCGCAGCAGGGCTGAGCGCTCCCGCGCACCCACTCGCAAGCCGACCTCCGCTGATGTCTGCTGCCGCCCCACCTGAACGAGATCAGCGAAGCGTAGTAGCGATGCCGTAAGGCTATGCATCTTGGTGCTCCATTGTTAGGTCGATGTTCAGGATGAGTCCGTCACGTAGTTGTTGCAGACGGGCGAAGGTGTCGGGGGTGTCGGGGAAGAGGTAGCGGCCGGTTGTGGGATCGCGGTCGATCTTGATCACGCCGCGGTAGATGTGGTGGTAAAGCCACAAGCGGTGGACGCCGAGCCGCTTGGCGGTGGCGGTGACACGGAGCAGGCGGATAGGGTAGGCCAAGCGGGCTTGGGCACCGCCTTCGGGCTTGCCGGCTTCGCGGCGGATGCGCCTCACGGTGCCGGCACAGGCGCGCTGACGACTGATGGATCGGAAGCCTTCCGCGGTGAGCTTTTCTGCGACCTGCACGTCGCTGAGGTCGCTGTCCACCAGTGTCAGGGCGCGCTGGACCAGCGCTGGGTACTCGTCTTTGGCGTGATGCAGCGGAGTCGGCACCGACAGTTCCTTTTCGGTGTCGGCGCCACCTCGCCATACGATGCGGACGTGCAGCTGCGTCTGCGAGGGCAGGCGCGTCAGCACGACCTTGTCGATGAGGCAGCGCAGGAGTTCCTTGCGCGTCGCGGTCGGCAGCTGCGGCCACAGCCGAGGCAGAGCCTGGCCGGCAGCTCCCATCTGTGTCCGGAGCTCGGGGGGAATCCGTTTTTGCGCGTCGGTTCGCATGCGCTGTCGGTCCTGCTCGTAAGCCTGCTCGGCTTGCGAGAGGGCTTGCAGCGCGGACTCCCAGCGACGCTCCAGTTCTTGCGCGACCAAGCGGTTTTCGGGGTCGGCTAGGTCGTACTGCCGCCTTGCGCGATGGACTTCGTAGCGCAGGCGCTGCAGCTGCCGGTCTTGCGCGGCTAGGATGTGCTGCTGTTGCTCCACAGTCCGCTGCAAGGTCGCTTCGTATAAATTCATCTCGACCGGGCTTATCGCGGCAAAAAAGGAATCCACTACACAGGGGTCCACGACGTCGCTACGAAAGGACTCGTGATGCAGCTTGGGGTCGCCGGGATCGCGGATGCAGCGACAGCGGTAGTACCCCGATGAATCATAGGCCACAAACATCTGCCGACCGCAGTGACCGCAGTACACCAGGCCAGCCAAGAGGTTGATGCCTTCGCGCGCCACGCCCGGGCCGGGCCGTCGACGGTGAGCCGAGTAGTTGTTCTGTAGGATGGACTGAATGCGCTCAAAGGTATCCCAATCGATGTAGCCGTCAAAATGCTGCTTCAGGACGGCCTTCCACTCGTCGCGCGGCAGCGGTTGGCTGCGGTAGACGGGCCGTTGGGCGTCGGTACGCATGGCCCAGCGCGAGCGGCCAAAGACATACGCACCGGTGTACGTGGGATTCTGAAGGATGCGTCGGATGGACCCACCCGAGGGCGCCACAAAGCGCAGTCGATGCTCGCTGACCGAGCGGGCGGGAAGCAGGAGTCCGTGCTCCTCCATGTGGCGAGCGACCTTGCCCGAGCGACGCAGCTCCAGAAAGATGCGGAAGACCAGCGCGATGCTCTCTTGCACTTGCAAGTCAGGGTCTTTGACCACGGCACCATCGTCGAGGCGAATGAATCCCACGGGAAGCTTCATCACGAGCTCACCGCGCTTGGCTTTGTTGTACATGCCTGCGTTCAATCGTCCACGCAGCGTATGAAGTTCAAGTTCCGAGACGATTCCTTTCATTCCTAAAAGGAGTCTTCCGTTCGACGTCGAGGGGTCATACACACCGTCGCGGTCGCCGATGAGGCACTGATTCATCGCGCATAGATCCAGCAGCGGATACCAATCGCTGCAATTCCGTGACAGGCGTGTGCTCTCGTAACTTAGGACGATTCCGATCTCACCCAGCGCCAGCTCCGACAGGAGCTTCCGATATCCCGCTCGTCCGGCGGTGGTCTGGGCCGATGTGCCGGTGTCGGCCTCGACGATCTCGATGGCGGACTCCGGCCAGCCCAGGCGCAGCGCGTGCAGCTTCATGTCGTGCTGCAGGCGCTGACTCTCCTGATTGCTCATCACCTGATGCCCCGTGGACTGGCGGATGTAGATCACTGCTTTGCGGCGCAGATGCGACGGCAGAACCGGTGCAGAGTTCATGCAGAGCCTCACTGAGGAGCTGAGTCAGCTCCGTCTGAATCTGGGTCTTCAGGGAGTTTGGGAGGGAGGACCAGACGGCACTTTCGCGGATGGACATGAGCGAGCCGCGACCTCAAAGATCACGACCAGCTCCGTCATCGACGACAGCGTCAACTTCGTCGGAGGCTCTAGCGCTTCGCTTAAAGCAGAGACCGGAATCCGAATCAAAATTTCCGGTGTGAAAAAAACGACGACCGTCGGCTCCTTGCCAGGCCGGTTCACCCGATGGTGAACGCGAAACGTCCTGCCAAAAAGCGGATGAGTCCGGTTCTGGATAACGACCTCATCTACGTCGTCATGAACAGTTGCGGGGGGCGTGGCATCAAGTTCTGATGCCTTACCCATCTGAGCCTCGGGAATTGCTCAATCTCCGGGCTGGCGGCGCGCGGGATCAGGCTGTGTTGACGGCGTGAAGGCGCTGTCATGGGCGGGCCTGCAAGACCACGAGTGTCGCCGCGTGCGGGAGTGAGCTCCGCGCGCCCGGCGCTTCGCGCGGTGCAGTGGCGACTGATTCTGGGCTGGCGGGTCACTCCGTCCGTGCTGGTGCAGCGCCGGGATGCCGGTGCGCGGAGAGGGCTGGTTGACGAGCGTGCTCAGGTGGAGCTTGGCAGGGTTGTGCGGGCGAGCTTGCAGAAGGGACAAGTGGCAAACCGAGATCTGGCCGTTGGCAAGCGGCGTGTTTTTCTTTCCGAGCGTGGCTGCTGGCCCGCCGCTCGCAGATCTGCTTCGTGAGCGTTCGCTCTGGGATCTCGGCTGGCTGGCTCTGGTTGTCCATGTGACGCATCGCTGCATCGGACAGCGCCATGCCGTGCTTCGGAGTTCGCATCGCTGACCCCATTTCGTAGATCGCGCACGAAGCCCAAGAAAATCGCGGCGCGCGCCACCTCACTGCGAACAGCGGGCTCAGAGATCTGGCGTCCAATGCCCGGCCGCGACGGCCATCTGATCCGAACAGCTCTGGTCGGCATCCAGCCCGAGGTCTGCCGGAGTGCGACCACCGATGAACGGAGAAGGGCTGCGATCAACCGGGGGCGTTGGCGAGACCGAAGCCGTCTGCTGCCTGGTCGCCGACCATCACGCGGTCGCCGGGCACTACCCAGCAGATACGGTCAATCGGTCGCAGACGATGACTTACCCTGCATCGTGGGTCTCGATACGATTTCGCATCCGCTCGGTGACATCGCGCACGGCCAGCGGCACGCGCAGGCGCTCCGCGAAGGCGCGTTTGTGTCAGGCGCAAAGCAGGCCCCACCGGTGCCACGCCGCCGGGCCAAGCGGCACCGTGGTCCGTGTGGGAGTCGGCTCGCAAGCTGGAATGTCAAGGCGGGCAGCGCTGCAGCGCTGCGGTCAAGGCGAAGTCCGAAGTGCAGTCAGAAGGCAGCTCGCCAATGCGGCCTTGTCGTCCGGCCGAACGACGTACTCGCATGGGAGCGGTGCGGCCTTGCCGGCTCAGCGGGAGGCGGCGTACTCGCATCCGAACGAAAACCGGATACCGCCGTCGGAATGACGGCGTTTCTCAAGCTTGGCCATCCCCATTTCCCCCTGGGTGTGACTTCGCTCGCGGAAAAGATGCAAGGGGAGGAATCCGTGGAGTGAGTAGGCACACGAACGATGGTCGCAGTCGCAGCACCAAGACGCAGACTCTGAAAGCCGCGCTCTCCTCGCGATGCAATTGCTGAGCGCCGTGCATGCTAGGCGTCCGACCGGAGCAGCCACCCAATCGCTGGCGATGCCGCGACGCTGAGCCAGGGGCGCTAGGCCGGGCCGAAGTGCGCATCCTAATCTGGCGGCCTCCTCGACGCGGCGGCGGTGCCTGTTGGTCTCGTCGCCCACTCAGGCTGATAAAGCTGATAAAACTGGGCGCATGCTGAAGTCCGATATGCTCGGGCGCACCGGACTGATCCTACGCACGCTGGGCCTCGTGTGGCGAGTCTCGCACGTGTGGACAGTCTTGCTGAGCCTGCTCACTCTCGCCTCGGCGGTGCTGCCAGTGATGGTGGCTTGGGCGGGTAAGGGGATCGTCGACGGGGTGGTCGCCGGCTCGCGCGAGCAGACGCTGCACTGGGTGATCGTCGAGCTGTGCGTTGTCGCCGGGCATGCGATCGTGCAGCGCAGCCTCAGCCTGGTCCGGGTGCTGCTGGGCTCGCACTTGGCGCTCGTTATCAACGTGCGCATCCTGCGCAAGGCCATCTCGCTAGAGCTCAGACACTTCGAGGATGGCAAGTTCTACGACTCACTAACCAAAGCCCGCCGCGAGGCTTCATTCCGACCGCTCTCGGTGGTGACCGAGGGCTTCCAACTGGTGCAGAACATGCTGACGCTGGCGGGCTACATCGCGCTGGTGGTGCGGTACAGCCCCTGGGCGGCGCTGGTGCTGCTGGCCACTGCGCTGCCGGCCGCCGCGGTGGAGGTGTGGTTCTCGCGCTCGGCGTTCCGGCTACGTAACTGGCGCTCGCCGGAGTCCCGCCAAGTCAACTACCTGGAATACGTCCTGGCCGATGACGGACACGTAAAAGAAGTGAAGCTGTTCGGGCTGGGCGAGCTGCTGCTCGGGCGCTACCAAGCACTGGGCGAAAAGTTCTACCGCGAAGATCGCCGGCTAGAGGTGAGGCGCTCGTTCTGGGCGCTCGTGCTCTCGCTGCTCAGTACCGTGGCATTTTATGGCTGCTATGTGCTGATGGCGCTAGCTGCCGCAGTGGGCCGCATCACCCTCGGCAACATGACACTTTACCTGGTGGCCCTGCGGCAGGGGCAGCAGTCGTTCCAGTCGATCCTGTCGGCGCTAAGCGGGATCTACGAGCACACGCTCTACATGTCGAATCTGTTTGAGTACCTGGCTATCCCAGAGTCGCCGCCGCTGCTGCTGGAGTCGGGCAGCTCCGCGATGCCGGCGCCCGAGCCCGAGCCCAAGCCCGAGCGAGGAGTGCGATTCGAGAACGTGGGCTTTAAGTACCCGATGCCGCCGGGTGAAAACCGTGAAGACACGGAAGAGCGCTGGGCACTGCGCGGCATCAGCGTGTTCATCCCCGCAGGGCAATCGGTGGCGCTGGTGGGACAGAACGGCGCTGGCAAGACGACACTCATCAAGCTGTTGACGCGGCTCTACGACCCGACGGAAGGGTGTGTGCTGATCGATGGCACGGATGTGCGCACCTGGAATCCCGAAACGCTGCGGGCGCGACTGGCTGTGATCTTCCAAGACTTCAACGAGTACCAGCTCGACGTGCGCGACAATATTGGCTTGGGCAGCGCGACGCACCTCGACAAGACCGACCGCATCGAACGCGCGAGCGACCGCGGCGGTGCCAAAGAATTGATCGCCGGGTTGCCGGCTGGTCTAGCCACTCGGCTTGGACGCTGGGCCCACGATGGTGTCGAGCTCTCGGGTGGGCAGTGGCAGAAGATCGCGCTGGCTCGCGCTTTTATGCGCGAAGAGGCCGACATCCTGGTTCTCGACGAACCCACGGCGGCACTCGATGCCGAGGCTGAGCACGCGATCTTCGAGCGCTTCCGTACCCTCGCCAGCGGGCGCACGACCTTCTTGATCTCGCACCGCTTTTCGACCGTGCGGATGGCCGACCGCATCCTGGTGATCGAAGAGGGACGCATCGTGGAAGATGGGTCGCACGAGACGCTGATCCGGGCGAACGCGCGCTACGCGCACCTCTTCAATCTGCAAGCGCGCGGCTACCTCTGATATAGTAGCGGCTGCCTTTAATCCACTAGCCATCTACAGGGGGAATCAATGACGAAGAATGATCAGAAGAAGCTGACCATGGAAGATCTCGTGCGGGCGGAGTCCGATGTGCTCAAGCGCATCCACGAGGAGATCGAGACCGAGATGGTGGGCGGCGTGATCGCCGGTCACAACTCGCACTCCAGCGGCCACTCCTCGAGCGGCGGCCACAACTCGACGGTTGCCCGTGTCGAGAGCCTGGAGCCTGCGCAAGCCGAAGACAAGAAAGCCGAGTGAGCACCGCTCCCACCTCGCACAGCTCGTTCCTCTTTGAGTTCCTCCGACTGCTGGCGAGCGAGCGGCAGATCCCTGCCGCTACGCTGGCTGACGTCGTGCTCTTCGCAGTGAGCGAGAAAGATACGCTGCGCTTCGCCGTGCCGCTTTCGCTGCGCGATCGACTCGATGCCTGGGCCAGTGAGCATGGGCTGCGAGCCGCGAGTGCACGCGTCGGTGGCCGGCGTGTTGGTGACTGGACGGTGCTCAGCCCAGATGCAGGCGACGACATCGCGCTCGTAGTCTATGGACGAGCACAGGAGGACGTGGAGCGCCTGTGCTCGGCCGAGGTAGCCGGCGATCCGGCAGTGGCCGGGCGGCTCTTGGGCTATCCCGCGTGCTGCATCGCGGCCTACGAGCAGCACGCATCGAACCCCACCACGTGGGTAGAGCGCATGGTGGCAAAGAGTGGCCCAGGTCCGTATCCGTGCTGGGCCAATCGGCTGCCGCTCCAGCGCGGCGCGATCACATTTATTGGCGAGCTCTACCCCTGCTCGTTCCGTTGTACGGCAGCGGTGGCGCACGGACGCCGCGTCTACGCTGCGATGCGGCAGCTCGGTCTAGAGAGCTTGGCGCAGCAGACGCTAGAGCAGTCGCTCTACCCGGTCGATCATGCGGCCGGTCGCATCGAGTTCACAGCATGAGTGCGCTTCCGGTCAACGAGTTCATCGTCAAGATAGCCAGCCGCTGCAACCTCAACTGCGACTACTGCTACGAGTACAACCTCGGTGACTCGACCTGGAGGTCGCAGCCAGCGGTTATGTCGCTGGAGACTTTGGGGCGGGCTGCCGACCGAATCGTCGAGCACGTTCGTGCCCACCATCTGCAGCGGGTCAACGTGGCACTCCACGGCGGGGAGCCGATGCTTGCCGGTGCGGAGCGCATGGACGCCATCGCCAAGCTATTGCGTGCACGCATTGAACCGCTCGCTCGCCTCGACCTCACCATGCAGTCGAATGCGACGCTGGTCGATGACGAGATGATCAAGGTGCTGCTCGACAACCAGATCTGGGTGGGCGTGAGCATCGATGGACCGCGCGAGGTCAACGACCTCCACCGCTGCGACCACAAGGGCAACTCTAGCTTTGAGCGTACGTGCGAGGGAATCGCGCGCCTGCGCAGCGCCGGAATGTTGAGCGGGCTCTTGTCGGTGATCGATGCGTCGAGCGATCCCATGGCGGTGTTCGACTTCATCGCCAGCCTGAAGGTGCCCAAGGTCGACTTCCTGCTACCGCACTACAACTGGGTGCGGTCGCCACCCCGTCCCGGCGGCGATCCGGCGGCTTATGGTCGCTGGTATGCCACCATCTGGGAGGCCTGGCTTAGCGGTCGCCACGCATGGATGCAGATCCGCTACCTCGAACAGATCGTGCGCACGCTGGTCGGTGCCCCTGGACTCTTCGAGGCGCTGGGCCTCGAACCGGTGCAGCTCCTGGTCATCGCGACGGACGGCTCGCTGGAAGGCGTGGATACGCTCAAGAGCTGCGGCGAGGAGCAACAGCGACTGCACCTCACGGTGCTCAACTCTCCCATCGATGCGGTGCTTGAGCGGGCGGCCTATGTGGCCCGTCAGTCCGGCGCCACCGAGCTGTGCACGCAGTGCCGCGAGTGCTCTTGGGTCGAGGTGTGTGGCGGTGGCTACTATCCTCACCGTTACCGTGGGCGGGGATCGTTCGACGCCCCGTCGGTGTTTTGTGGTGACATCATGTACCTGCTTGAGCGTATGCGCTCTGACATCCATAGCCGCGGTCGGAAGCGCTCATGACGGCACCAGATCTACCGTCGTTCGTTGATCACAACGACGTGATGGCCGCATCAAGGCACCTGCTCGACCTGGAGTGCCGCGCTCTCTGGCAGCGGTGGCGCCCCTATGCACGTGAGCACGGCGCCGCGCCTCTGTCGGATCTGGTAGATGCGCTGCTCGGTGAGCGTCGCTGGCCGGACAGCGCGCGTGTTCGCCATTTCTGTCATGTGACCAAGGCGATCCTGCGCAGCTACCACCAAGGCAGTGATCCGCCTCCGGCCTACGTGTCACATTTTCAGCTCGACTCGCTCGCTCCTGGACGACTCATCGAGCTTCATACCTGGCGTCTTTTGGCAGCGCTGGTTTCTGGGCGTACCGACAGCGATCCTGATCTGTCGGTGGAACTGCCAGGCGAACCAGCCCTGCCGGTCAGCATCGACCTTGGCAAGGCGGGTATGCTGGAACCTGCTCCCGAGGACGCGGCTACCCCGCTGCGCTTTGAGATCGCCAAAGGACGCATCCACCTAGCCCCGGTCGGCGCCCACGATCTGACCGAGCACGAGCCCGTGCCGGGTCTGCGCTTGGTGCGGCCTACGCGCTGGCGACACAGCGCTCCACTGTTTCTTACCCACCGGAGCGGAGCGAGCTTCCTTGCACCGGTGCATGACCGGGGGCTGCGTGAACCCTACTCTGCCACCGCGCCTGTGGTGTGGCACGCGCCGGCGGTGTCGCGCTGGCTGCTGACGCTGTCACAGGCACTCGATCGCTGCGCCGAGCTCGACGAGGCATTTTTGCACGAGTGTGCCGCCGTTACCCCCGAGATCCTCCCACTTTACCACGGCATCGGGCAGCAGTACGGCAGCGCCAGCAATGTCGATGTCCACGGCTACACGTACCTGCCGGGCATCGAGCGTCCGCTTGATGTCGCCGAGTGTTTCGTGCACGAGGCAATGCACCAGAAGCTCTTCCGCATCGAGTCGCTGGTGCCGCTGTTCGAGCCGGACTCGCCGGTCGCTGAGGCCTACTACTCTCCGTGGCGTGCTGATCCGCGACCGCTGCGCATGGTGCTGCACGGCTGCTTCGTATTCGCCTATGTGGCCTGGATGTGGCGTCGCTGGTCAGAAGATCCACCGCCCGAAGCACCAGGGCGCGCGCGCTCAGCCGAGCTGGCGTTCCGCCGCGCCTGCGAGGTTCTGTCGGGGATTGATTTGCTTGAGCGCTACGCGAAGCCTACCGGGCACGGTCGCGCACTTTTGGACGAGATCAAAACCTGCACCATCGCACAGAAAGACGCGGTGGCCATATCGCCGGAGTGGCGACGTCAGGTTAACGAAGATCTGGCCGCACACCGACAGCGGCACGTGAAGACCAGCCTATGTTCGGATCCCATTACATTCTGAACCCGCGGGTGCGCGTCCTGTGGGCGCTCGATCGAGCGCTCGGGCTGGCTCGTGAGCGTCCCCTGCTGGCTCCGCTCGCTGCCCGCCTGGCGAGCGCCCCGACCGAGAGAGCGGTGACGCTCGCCGAGCAGCCGTTCGCTTCGCTCTTCGCGGCTGCGATTGCCAACCTGACGCGGCATGAAGCGCCAGTTCCCGACTGGGTGCTGTCGATCGGACTGCAAGGGGTCGCACAGCTTCTGGGGGTGGCCGAGGGCCAGCCTGAGCTGGCGTGTGCCGAGGGTCCCGAGGGCCTCACGCTCCTCGGCGAGAGCCCACTGCTTCGCCTGCTTCTCGGCGATACCCCGCTGCCGGTAGCGCCCGCGGATGGCGGCTGGGCGCCCCAGCTTTCCGCTTCGCTGGCTCTGCTAGCGCGCGTCTCGCCGGAGCAGCACCAGCGTGTGCTCGCCCACGTGCGCTATGTCGCAAGCTTCGCTGCGCCGCCTGGGCTGCTGCAGTCTCTCTCGGTTGGTGAGTGGCCGGGCTTCGTGCTCCTGCGCTGCACCAACGGTCCGCTGCTAGTGGGTGATCAGCTGGTGCATGAGACCAGCCATCAGCTCCTCGACGCAGCACTCGCCCGAAGGCCAGATCTCACGGCCTCGCTGCGCGCTGCCCCCGCAGCCTACTCGCCCTTCTTTGAGCAGCCGCGCCCCTGCTTGAAGCTCTTGCACGGACTGGTCTCGTATCTTGAGGTGCTGCGCTTCTGGCGGGGCGTCCTGGCTGCGCAGCCCTGGGATGCGGAGCTTACGGCCGAGATGGCGCAGAAGCGGCACGATCACGTGGCCACCCTGTGTCGCGAGGGTACACGCGCCATCGTCGCCGCGGCCTCGGATGTCGACTGGCCAGGCTGGCACACGCTGCTGCGCGAGACCGCACCGTTTTTCGACACGCTGCTTACCGAGGCCGCGACGCAGACGACGGCTCGCCCCCCCCTGCGCGAGCGACTGCGCGCGGTCGGCCTCGCACCGATTCAAGAGGCCGAGGTGCTGCTAGCGCTGGCTGGCGAGAAGGGATCGCGACTGAGCGTCACCTTGCCTGACGGACGCGCTCTCCACGCGGCGCTGGCGCCTGAGGCTGTGCCCCTGTTCTCGCGCCAGGTGTTCGTCACGCGGGCCGAGCACCTCAAGGGCAGCTTCGCCAATCTCGCCGAGTCGACCTACGAGTATTACAAGGCCCCGGCTGGCTCGATGGTCTACGCCTACGTCGGCACCGATGCGCGCGCGCTGCGCGAAGCGGTGCTGGCGGACCAAGAGAACCAGGCGGGAGCCTGGCTCGGCATCCCGGCGTGCTGCCGCGCCTTCTTTGCTGCGAGCTGGGACGAAGCCCGCGAGCGGTACGAGGGGGACCTCGCTGCGCTCCTCATCGACCGCGATGCGCCACGCGATCCCATGTGGCAGTCGAACCCGTTTGCCATGTATTTCGGCCACGGGCTGACCTGGCACTTCCCCTGCTCCTGGAGCTGTGCTGCCACGGTCGCGGTGATCGACCGCCGTCTCGTGGCGCTGCGAGACCTGGCGCCCGACCTCGCTGACCGCTTCGTCGCTTGGCAGCGCCGACCCATCCTCTGGAGCCGCAGCGCCGGCATCCTCGCCGCCACTCTCACCGCGGATGGCGCCATCGATCTCGATTCCGCGCTCGCGCTGGAGTGGACCGAGCCACTGCGCCGGTTGTGCACCCGCGGTCCGCTGCGCCTCGCCAGCCACGGCTGGGTTACCGCTGACGGAACGTCCATCACCGAGATCATCGACCAGGAAACGCACGTCTTCGTCTGGCGCTAGGAGCTTGTTGAAGTATTGGCTCAGCAAGGCTTCAGCAGGCTGCTAATTGT
>CALFYE010000091.1 GCA_937952145.1 uncultured Myxococcales bacterium | reverse complement strand
CATCGCCGGCCAGCTCCTACGTACGCTGGGGCCAGCGATCACTCTCCTAAATCCAGAGGAGCAGAGGCAGCTAAAGCAGATCGGACCGATGGTCTGGAAAGGACTCGCTCTCCTCGTGAGCAGTTGGCCCTATGCCGACAGCACTAGGCTCTTGCTCGGGGAGTGGGGAGACAAGATTCAACCCGTGTACAGCGCGATAGCGCCGCTCATGAGGAGCCATCTTCTCAAGGCTCTGACCTCTGTGGTCAGCGACACTCCTTCCCGTGCAGCAGAGGTGCTGAGCCGCACACTGCAAGCGATCGGCATTCCCATGTTCACGCTGGTTGGCGAGTACGACTCCACAGCGCGCCTCGCGGCGGCCGTCATTGGACGCTTAGCCCCCGAGAGCCTGCCGGACTAACGGGGTGTGTTCCCTGCAAGTGAGCTGGTTCGGCGGCTCGTGTTCATCAGCGAGCTCTTGGCTAAGCAGGGTGTGAACCCAACGCGGCGGATGGTAGGTACGAACAAATGACATCGCGGATTGACCGTTTCTGGGAGGCTCCATGGAGAAGCATGAATTGGACGAGGCTCGGTCCCGCATCGCGAGGATCGCGCGCAGCCTGCTTGTGGCCTTTCCTCTCGCGATGGAACGGCTGACGGGGTCGGAACAGGCGGATTTGCGAAAGGTCCCCCCGCAAACCCTTGCCGGCCTTGCACTGCTCGTCGCCGGCTGGCCCGAAGCCAGTAGTACCCGGGCCCTCCTTGGAGAGTGGGGAGACAAGGTGGCCCCTGCGTACCTGAGTTTGGTACCTGTAATTGTACACCTCTATCCCGACATCATCAGCTTGCAAGGGGACTACAGCATTGATGCCAACACCCTGAGCAAAGCTCTGCGCAAGATCGGCATCCCTCTGCTGGCGATGCTTGGAACTTTGGACTCCACGCAGCGCCTGGCGTCTGTGTTCGTTGAGAAGTTCACGCCGCGAAAGCAGATCGCTGACGTTGAGGGCTGAGGGGGAGACCGTTTGGCTACCTCGGGCCAGCCGGGACGCTGTACATCGCCGGGGGCGACACATCGACGAACACGGCAGGCCCCTGTAAGTGGGGCTGGCCTTGCAACGAGGAGTCCAACCATGAAGACAGTTACAATGTCCGATTTTCGACGAGAACCCGGTGAGCATCTGATCGACGTCCGTCGCGGCGAAGAGGGTCTCCTTCTCACAAAAGGGGGGAAGCCCATCGCTCGTGTGCTACCCGTCTCAGACCTCACCGTCATCGGCAGCGACGGCAAGATTCACGGCGAGCCGCCGCTCACGATGGGGCTGAAGTTGGACACTTCCTACTGACCATGCGCCCTCCCCAGGCCGGCGACCCCTACCAACTCTGTCCCCATCTGGCGGACCGAGACACCTGCGCGCGGAATTTCTGGCGTCACCCATCGCTGCCGATCTGGATGGTCCTCTGCGATGGCTGCCATGCTCGCTTCAACAGGCGGCAACCCGTCGAATTGTGCAGCCAGACGCTTTTGTTCTCGGCAGCTCCCGAAATCGAGCCAGAGTCCTCCGTAGCCATTCACGGGCCACCCCAACGGCCCAAAAAAGATGGGTGTTTAGGCTCATAATCTCATCGCCTCTGAATCTCTCTTACTCAGAGCCGTCTTTGTGATTAGTCTCCACGGAGGTCACATGCCATTCGTTCTCGCGGTCTGTAGCCAAAAAGGCGGCAGCGGAAAAAGCACCGTCGTCACCGGCCTCGCTGATGCCCTCGTCCAGTCGGCTCAGCGAGTCCTCGTCCTTGATGCCGATGCGCCGCAGCACACGCTGCTGCGGTGGTACGGCGAGGCGCACAAGCTGCCCAAGTTTGCCTCTCTGATCGTCGAAGCCGCGCCCGGCGCCGACCTACACAAGCGCCGCTGGCCAGCGGCCGACACCGTGATCATTGACTGCCCCGGCCGACTCGATGGTGTAGTTCGCTCGGCGCTGGCTGCTGCGGATGCGCTATTGGTGCCGCTGCAGCCGACGTATCCCGATAGCTGGGCGCTGTCCGGTTTGGCAGAAACGGTGCATGCGGCCGTGCAGGCCCGTAAACGGCCGCTTCCTGCCTTTGTCGTCCTCAATCGCCTCAAGCCACGCACCCGCCTCGCCAAGCAGGCCGATGGCCTGGGGCAGCTCCTGCCCAATGGCTTCCAGATGCTCGATACCCGGCTGCGCGATTTGCAGGGCTTCCAGGTGGCGATGGGCAGCGGTGACACCCCGCTTGGCCTTGACCCCACGGGCCCGGCCGCGGCCGATCTGCGGCAGCTCGCCGCCGAACTTCTCACCCACACAAGAAAAACACATGGCACGGACACTCGCTCCCCTTCTTCCCTCCGCCACCAAAGCCGCTGACCCTGTCGAAAAATTCGTTGATGCGCCTAAGCGCCGAGTGCAGATGGTGTTGCCGCAGGAGAGCTTCAAGCGCATGGCCGTGTATTGCGCAGAGCATGACCTGGAGTACAGCGCGTTCATGACGCAGGCCATGGAACACTTCCTAGACACTCGGGCCACCGCCCAAACGGGAAGCGGCGGGAGGGCCAAGAAATGAGTCTCTCTAGCCAGACGCCCGTGCAGCTTGCGACGTTTGCCGACCTTGTCGCCATCCCAGAGGACCAGCGCTTCCACGAGATCCTCGATGGAGCCCTTGTCCCGAAGGAAGCGACGAGTGCCGAGCACGCTCTGACCCAGGGCAGCGTACGCGCCAAGCTCGACGGATACTCAGGCCAGAAGAACGGCCCGAGCCGGCCGGGCGGCTGGTGGCTGCTCACAGAACCGACGGTACGCCTTGGTGCCTACCAGACCGTGCGCCCTGATGTCGCCGGGTGGCGCCGAGAGCGGATGCCGGAACGCCCGAGCGGCTATCCGATCTATCTGCGACCCGACTGGGTCTGCGAGATCCATGTGCTCGGCGATGCCCGACGGCGCGACACGCTTCAGAAGCGCCGGATCTACGCCGAGCATGCTGTGCCGCACTACTGGCTGCTCGATGCCGAGCGCGAGACGCTCAGTGTCTTGCGCCTGGTCGGCGAGGTCTATGTCGAGGTGCTTCATGCGGAGCGCGCGGCCGTGCTGCGCGCAGAGCCGTTTGACGGGCTGGAGCTCGCCGTCGCTTCGCTGTTCGGTCACGACGCCGAATAGCGCCCGGCCAGCTCCGCAAAGGCCAGGCGGACGTTCGCGCACGGTTCGGTATCGACCGCGCCGACGTGGCCCCACTGATGCATCGTTGGCCCCATGCCTTCGTGGAATGCGCGGGACAGCGCGGCCACCTTCGGCCTGCCTGCAGCAAGATCGGCACGCAGCCGGGCCGCGGCGGCAGCAAAGGCGCGATCTAGCGCTGCCTCTGCGCGAAGCCGTTGGGGATGTGACGAGTAGAGTTGCCAGTTGACTCGGCGGCGGGCACGCCAAATCGGCGCGTGTCGGAAGCGGCGGCGTCGGGCGGGCGGAGGTGATGGTTTCTGGATCATCTGTGGCGCCAGTTCGCGAAAGCACGACACACAAAAGCGCGACTTCCAGTACCGACGGGGGAGCCGGCGCCAGCGCCAATCGTCGGTCATCCAAATCAGAGAGGGCCCGCGGCAGCGCTCGCAGCGCATCCCCCGGACGTAACAGACCAGGCGAGGTGGGTTGCCGCGGACGAACACATGAAAGCCAGGCTGCGCACCCTGCTTCTTGCCGTCGATCGTGACCGTGGTCTTGGGCATCCTGCACTCCGCTGGTTTGAGACGTAGTCGCGGATCGCTCTACGACATTGGAATGAGTGGCGGTCGTGGGCCCATCATGAGCGACTGGGCTTTCTTGGCTTCCAGCACGTCTATCTCGGTCGGGACGGGGAGCGACTGGACGAGCTTGATCAGTTGCTCACGTAGTGTTTGGACGACGCTGCGCAGCTCGTCTCGATAACCTCGGTCCTCAGCATGCAGGATTCGCTGGGTGAGTTCGTAGATGGAGTGCAGCAGTTTGGCTTCTGAACTCTCATGCGTGTAGCAGTGCCCGTGCATCTAGTTCCTCCCCTTTCTCGGAACGGTGACGACATCGAACAGCTCGCCCCCGCCGACGAAGGCCAGCATCATCTGCTGCTGTTTCGTCCAGCGAATGTGGGCGGCGAGGAACGCGGCCGAGCTACGGCCCTGAACCTCAACGATGTCTGCGATTTGGCTGGTCAGCTCGGAGAGCTCAGCTTGCATGCGCGCCATCTCCCGCCAGCCGGCCGGCGTCAGGTCATGTCCACCCCGGTCGTTCGGGACTCGAAAGCGATCAGCCATGGCGTCTCCCCCCATCGTCTCGACAGCAACATGGAGACCCACCACACTTCGGGCAAAACAGAGGGTCGGCGGCTGGCGACGAATAAAAGGCGAGAAGGGCCAGGGAAGCCCACGCGGACATGCGGCCAGGACCGTGGCCAAGTCGCCGACGCTGAGGCGGGGTCGGTGCGGCCGGGGCTTCATGCGCTCGCTCGATCTGCTCTCGCCGCTGCATTGCCTGGAGATAGTCCTGCTGCATGGCCTCTCGACGAGACTCAGCGAGGAGAATTCGCTCCGCAGGCTCTAGGCGCTCGTGGTCGATGCGCTCTGCGTGCTCAGTCTCGGCGCGTGCCTTCTTTCGCTTGCGCTCAAGCCAGGCTTGGCGACGGATTTCAGATTTGCTCTGTCGCACGTCAAATGCCGATTCGTGTAGCCCAGGCAAGTTCCCCGGCTGCTACGTCTTCGACGAGGCGCGCCGCACCGAGCGTCGCCCCGGTGCCCCATTTCCCGTCGGCTGTGGTGATTCCGATCACGTCATCCTGCTTGCCGGCCGTTTCCATGCGGACCACGAACAGCGGAGAAGAAAGGAGCGTGATGCGGCCGAGCAGCTTGTCGGACAGCGGCTGCGTGTTCCGATGGCTGGCTACCGCATGCGGTGCATCGCCCGGCGCGGCCGGGGCCACACCAAAGGCGTTGTCTGGCGAGCTGGGACCGCTTGGGAGCCTCGCCACGACGACGCCGTGGCCTGGCGGGATGCTCGCGGTGCCGGGCTGGCCGTACGCGGGTTGCTCGTCACGGGTGGTGTTGAAGGCGGCGGGAAAGCCTGACATGCAAAGGTCTCCTAGTTTCGACGGAAGCGGGCGGTGATCGAGAGGCCGCCCGACGTGTAGCCGATAAGCGCGCTGGCGTTGCGCAGAGCGACGAGATCCCCTGTTTGCAGGGCGAGCTCGGCCGCGCCAAACACGGCGTGTTGGTTGGCGGGCACGGAGATGGTGACACCGCTGTAGGCGAAGGCTCCGGGGTTGCCGCCAGGCGCAACCCAAACATCAAACTCGAAGTCGCTCGATGAGGGGCTAGCGTTGGTCAGCCACAGATCGCGTAGCGTGCCGTCCGCCCGCACCACCCAAAACCCGCAGCCAAAGCCGAAGACCGCGTCCGCGGTTGGCGTGCTGGTGCTCCCCGACGCAGGGCCGATCCACTCCAGCGGAAACCAAATGCCGGAGGTATCGAGCGCGCCCAGCACGACCTCTTCGCCGACGGATTCGGTGCTCTGTACGGGGCCGAAGATGAGTTCGACTTGGACGAGGCCACCCAGAAGCGCGTTGTAGCCAGAGGTGTCGAGGAGGGTGCCCACAGGACCGATGAACTGGCCATCGGCAGTAGGCTCGATGTTCGTGGCCATGCCGGCAAAGTCGGGCGAAAGGTACGCCCGCTCGCCAACGGTGAGCGACAGGCCCGGCCGAAATAGCATGGGGTAGACATGTCCCTGCACCGTGCCCAGGCTGCCGCCCCGGTTCGCGTACACCCCAATAACGCGCGAGGTAGA
This sequence comes from uncultured Myxococcales bacterium, assembly GCA_937952145.1. GTDB lineage: Bacteria > Myxococcota_A > Polyangia > Palsa-1104 > JAEUJZ01 > JAEUJZ01. Next base: position 14,473 of record CALFYE010000091.1, on the reverse strand, counting down.
GAGGCTGTCGGCCTGGGCAAGGTCGGCCGCGCCGCCGCCCGAGGCGTAGTACAGGGCCCCCTCGGTCGGGACGGCGATGGAGAAGGGGCCGGCTTGCTGATCGACGTATGGCGCGACCTTGCCGCCGGTAACGGTGAGGCCGACCTGGCGGGCGTTGTACGTGCTCAAGGAGTCGGCTTGCACCACACCGGGATCGCCCACAAACGCGAGGCTGGGCGGGGGTTGCTTCCACGTCACCGAAACAAGCTCACAGGTTTTGTCTGTCAGCGTCACGTTGCCGCCAAGGGCTACGTTCCGCGCGAGCAGTCCCGCGGCTTGAAGCGTCTGACCATCCTGCGTCTCCACGTTGAGGAGCGCGGCGAGGCCCGTGATCTTGATCGACCCTAAAAACTGGCCGCTCGTCGAAGTTGTCGTCGAGACGTAGTTGGGAACCGTTCCGGTGGCGAGGAGGTGCAGTTGGGAGGCGGACCCACTGGTGACGTTGTCGATGCCGCCGCAGATCACGCTCTCCAGCGCGGCGATGGCAAAGGTCGTAGGCCCGCTGCTGTGGTCGCTGACGGTGATGGCCCCACACTGAAGGTTCCGCAGGTTGAGGACGCTGCTGCCATCAGGACCGCCGATCTGCCATGTGATGGCGCCCACCACGGCCGCACGAAACTCGCCCCGAACGACGATGCGCCGTCGGTACGGCACCGTGAAGCCGAACCCGCTGGGCCGACGGATGACCACCGCCCAGTCCTGGTCCAGGGGGCCGGCTGCAATCTCGGTCATCGCCTGCTGTTCGGTCGCATACGGGGCCCACTCCTGCCCGGTCTGCTGTGCCGGCGGCACGGTGGTTGCCCAGTCAACAAAGCGAGTGCGCGTCAGGGGCGCGAGCGACGTTGCGACGCTTCCCGCCACCCATCGGTCGCCAGTCCAGCGGGGCACCAGGCCGAGCTCAGCCAGGCCCAAGACGGCTGCGTCCCAGGGCTGACCCTGCACATTGACTACCTGGGGATTCGGTAGGGCGCCCCCAAGGTCCCCACCGACCGGACCTTGCGGGGCTGCGGAGTTGGCAGCCGAGGCCGTGCGTGCGTTCTGTCGCGGGCGAGCCGCTAGCTCCAGGATCAGCGCGACCAAGACTCCGTAGACCGTTCCCAGAAGATCGTCGCGCGTGCCTTCAATCCGCTGCCGCTCTAGTTCCGCAATCGCCTGTGCTGCATCCATCTTCCCTTCAGGCTACCCCGCAAAAAGCCCCCGCAGCCCAAGCTATCCCGGTGATATCTCAGCGTTCCCGATCTCGTCGGTGAGGTGGCGCAGATGGGCCACGATCGCACCCTGGGGTCGGGTCCGGGCTGCGGCCATAAGTTACGGCACAATGGGTGTTCCGTTGATGGATAGCGCCATGATGCGCTTCCCGCTGCGCTGCGTGTTGCTGCTGTCACCTGAAACAAGGAGGATGGACGGCACCACTGCCCCGGCCGGCAGACCGCCGTCGGCCGGAAACGCGTCGACGAGCACGGCGGCGGGGTTGGCGCTGACGAGGTCGGCCCAGCGATAAGCGCGCTCGGGCCACGCGGGGCCGACGCTGACGTGGGCAGCGACGCCACCAGAGACGGTGACGGGAGTCGAGCCGACGATCAGACAGTCCTGCGCTGCGGTCCACGAGTAGGTCAGGAGGTTTAGACCACCAGGGTTGGCATAGCTGCCTATGGCGGCGGTAATCGCGCCGTTTAGCGAGTCGTCGAGGAGCACCAGCACGCGCACGTCATCTTAGATATCATGGGCTCCTCCAGGTCGAGGCGTGGGCCGCTCCGATCCGTTCCGTCAATGAAGTGCAGCCCCCAAGGGCCGAAGGTCGGGATCAGTCAAAAGCAGAAACTCGCTCGCCTCGGCATAGACCTCGCCGTCTTCACAAAACAGGCTGAGGACCCACACCCCTCCGCCGGGCGTGGTCCACAGCGTCCAATCGGCCCGCGAGAGTCGGCCGCCAAGGAGCTCGTTGATCGTGTCGTAGTCGTCCTCATTGAGGACTGCTCGGACCGATCCGTCTGGGTCCGCGTGAATCGCCAGCACCCAAACTTTGCCGTCGGAGGCGCGCTGGAGTCCCCCAGATTGGATGGACTGGCCAAGCGCGAGCTTGATTAGAATGCGTACGCGGTTCTCGTCGATGTTGCCCATGGTGTCGGTGTCCTCTAGTGGATCGTCGGAACTGCGTGCTCGCGCTCAACTCTGGCGAAGACACTCATCAGCGACAACATCATTCGGCCCGACTGAGTGCGGGAATCGAAGCTCCCGTCACAGGTGATAACGTGCTGCCTCCGCCTCAGCAACCGGCGAACGACGCCGGCCGCATACCAGCCGTTGCGAGAAAGGTGATGCGGAGCAGGCACCACCAGCACTTCGGCTCCGCCTGAAGTGAGGAAGTTAAGGACGGCACGACGTGAAGCGCGGCTCGCGCCCGTGTCGTCTTCACAGGCAGTCAAATGCAGCCCCTGGCGTTCGCAGAAGGCCCGCAGGTCACGTCTTCCCACTCTGATTGCGTGGAAGCCCTCCAGCCCGCCATTCGCAGCATAGATGTAGCCGATGGCGCGGGGCAAAGTGTCCCGCGGTTCCCTGTCAATCTTCATTGCCCTCCCTCGCTCTCCATCAGGCCGCGACGCTCTCGGCTGCTCGGGAATCGATGAGCGGACGCAGCAGTGCCTGGGTCTGAAGCTCGCTGCAGACAAAGGTCGCTGGCTGGCCGCACTGCCCGCCGCTATCGGGGAAGAACAAGCACCGTCGAGAGTCAGGGTTTCGATGCTGAGATTCCATTTAGCCCACTTGAAACGGTTTCGCCGTTCCCACCTGGTTGACGTCGACACGCATCTCCGTGATCTCGGAGTACATGTCCTCTCCATCTACGACTGCCGACAGCAACGGGAAGTGGTCGCGGCGAGTCATCGTTGCCTGGATTCGCTCAGCCGTGACCTTTCCCCGGCTGAAGTTCAACACCTCGTCTGCCGTCCGCTTTGCAAGCATCATCCGAAACCTGGGGCCGCCCTCGACGAGCTCAACCAGCATGGTTTGATACCGACCGTCATCGGGAGGTGACGCCAGATGTCCACGCGCAAGGGCCATCTTCACACCGAGCTCGATCAGTCTTTTGGCACGCTGCTCGTTCATTGCTTGGCTCCCGGCGTCGTGCGCGTCAGCTCGGCAATCCCTTCCTTCAGCCACTCGACCGCGCGCGCAACGCACCAGCGCTGTGCGTCCTCCAGCTCGGTGAAGTAGTGCCACTTCGCCTCGATCGTGTTGGTCGCGCCGTCGTCGATGCCAGCGGACCAGCCGCGGCCACGACCGCGCTGCATAGCCCACAAGGTCAAGATCTCGCCTGGCTGGCCCTCGGGTATCGAGAGCCAGAAGAAGCCATCGTCGTTTTTCCATGGCATGGCGATCCCTCAGTGCAGTGTCGGCGCTGCGTTGTCGCGCTCGACTTCCCCACAGACTCGCATCAGCTCAACCATCAGCCGGCCCGGCTGGGTACGGGTATCTAGCTGCCCGTCTGCAGTGACAAGGTCGCGTCCCTTGGCGAGGATGCGATCGACGATGCGGCTGAATACTGCCGGATTGCGCGTCAGACGAGCCAGCGACGCGATCACCAACACTTGCGGCCCCTGCCGGTTGAGCAAATGGCGCACGGCCTGCATGCGCCCGCGTCGAGACAGGGCGAAGTCGGTGTAGCAGAAGTCGAGCGCTAGGCCCTGCTTCCTGCAGAAGGCGTGTAGGGAGCTTCGCTGAACTTCGATCGCTGCTGAACCTGTCAACCCACCGACGGCGGAATACAAGTACCCGATCGCGGCGAGTTGGCTGCTCTGGTTTTCTCGTCGGCGATTCATGGCCCTCCCTCGCTCTCCATCTCCCGCAGAACGGCATCCTCGGACATGGTCGGCTGCCGCTCGGTTGCAAGGAGCTTGGCTGCCCGATCGAGCTTGCTCAGGGACTCCTGCGCCAGCGCGAGTTGAATGCGCAGCGTCTGGCAGGCCGCGACGCTCTCGGCTGCTCTGGAACCGATGAGTGGACGCAGCAGCGACTGGGTCTGAAGCACCGCTTCACTCGCGATCCCAAGCTGCCTATTGGCAGCGTCCAGTCGCTCGGCCGCCTTCTTGGTGGCAAGCTCCGCAATCCATTGGAAGTCCGGGACGGGTGGCTGCGCCGCGCGCGGCTTGTGGCTAGTCATGGGCGGGCTCCGAGATCGCAGAAAGTGCTGCTTGGACAGGCAGCTCGACAAGCAGACAGTTGATCTGATCGATTCGCTCGCACTCAGCCTCATCGTCAGCAACCGCCTCAGCTAGTTTCGTGGTCCACATCCACCATCGCGGCATCTGCCATTCCTCTCTTAGCCACCATCGGCGTCGCTCCACAGCTTCCAACGTGGGCCAGTAGGCACCCTTGGTCACCACGGCAGACCAACAGTCATTGCACAGCCTGATCAGACTTGACGTGCCCTCGACAAAGCAACGCGGCCGACCGCAGCGCGCGCAGGGCTCAACGATGCCGCGGCATCCGTCTTCTACGGTGTGCAGCCCCTTGCACGCGGGATGGACCCGCCCCGGCTTCGTCCGCTCCCAGCCGGTCTTTACCGGGCTCGTCACAGTCGGGTTGTTCGCGTGAAGCTCGATGAGGTGGCGGGATCCGAAAGAGGCCGTTGCAACCGGGTCCACCGTCGGTGCGCTCTCGTCGTCGTCAGAGTCCTCGTCGTCCAGGTCGTCGAAGTCCTCCTCGTCCTCCTCCTCGAAGTCGTCCTCGTCGAATTCCTCATCGTCGAAATCGTCTTCGTCCTCCTCCTGGAAGTCGTCTTCGTCATCATTCACGGCGTGCGACTGGTCGTCGGCCGGCTCCGCGACATAGCGAACCTGCACCACTTCGGTGGTGACGAGGCAGACCTTGCCGCATTCCGTGCAACGGAACGGCAGCTCGTCCCCGTCCTGCAGCACCATGAGCTCCACATCGGAGTCCGCCTCGAAATCGTTTCGGTGCGAACAATAAGCGCAGACCCATCCATCCGTGCTCTCAGTCTGCTCGTTTGCGGGCGCAGTTCCCGACCTTGTGGCAGCTTCCTCTTGCCGCCGCTCTCTCATCGATCCACCGTCCCGACTGCCGTGGCCCGCAGAGTCCGGCCGAAGCGGGCGGTGACTGAACAGTCCTCGTCGTACTCCATCTCGGCCTTGAGACGCAGCTCTCGCGTGAGGGCCTGGCTCGCTACCAGGCTCCGTTGTTCGCACATTGGGGGCGCCTTGGGTGGATGGGTGCCGGCTGGGGTTTCGGGGCCCTGCAGGGGCTTGCAGGCGCTGCCTGACAGCAGAAAAAAGATCAGGAGGGTGGGCAGTGCCCTGGCCGCACCAGCCACGCCCTGTCCACACGCCAAGCGCCCCTCATCTCGGAGGGTCTTCAGCTCTGCAAAATTCAGCCCCAGGCCCTTGGCCAGCTCTCCCAGCCAAAAGTCCGGGGGGTAGTCCTCCGAGTTTTCGATCTTTGCGATGTTCCATGTGTTGAGGCCGCACAGAGCGCCAACCGCCGCTTGGGTTAGCTTTTTGAGCTCGCGGGTGGTTCGCAGCACATACCCCAGGCGATACCGCACATCCATCGGCATCCCGGACACCACCGCCGCAGCGTGCCGGGAGACCCGCTCCGCCTGGTCCTGGTTGCGCAGCCCCAGCAGGGCACCAGCCGGGAGCCCCAGCGCGTCTTCCAGCTTCGCCACGAGGCTTTCCCTGGGCAAGGTCGCGCCCTCCTCGATGCGGTTGACCTGGGTAGAGCTGATCGCCAATCGACGGGCCAGCTCGGTTGGAGACCACTTGCACCTCTCGCGCTGCTCGCGCACTGCGTGGCCTAGACGGTTGGGCCTCATGGTGCGACTCCTTGGGCACTCCTTCGCGGCACGAAGCAGCTCGGGACGGTGAGGGGCTCGCAGTGCCACAGCGACACCAGACCGCCTCGCTTGTGCAGCCACAGCACGGCTCCCCCGGCGGCGCCCATCTCGGCCCGCCGCTCGGTCAGGTCGATCTCGGCTTCGTTCCATTTCCCCCACGTTGGGTAGAACCGTACCAGCGTGCCCACCGGGACCAGCTCGTTCCACTTCTCTACGACCTGCTCGGCAAGGGTGCGCATTCGGGCTTTGTGAATCCCCAGACAGGTCATGTGCGGCTTGGGGCAGTTTGCGAGATCCTTCATCACGGCCAGAACCGGGTCGGTCTGGCTCAGCATCGCCCGGACCTCGGCAGCCACGGAGGCCAGCGGCTGCTTGAGAGGATCGCCGGTCCAGCCCAGCACGGCCGCGCGGAGGCGGAGCCGATTCTCCAGCAGATCGAAACCCTGTTCGCTGAGGGTAAAGTCAGGGCTCTCGATGAGTTGCTCATCGGGGAGGGCGAGTAGTCGCAAGACTTGGGCGGGTTCCATTTTTGGCTCCTGTCAGAGCGCCGTGGTAGGGTGCTCTGTCTTTCTCGGTGGCAAAACCAGGGGAGGCAGAGGCAGCCGCACGGGGCGCGTGGGCTGCCTTCTTTTTAGGCACTGGGGCGAAGGGCCTCTCGAAGCCAGGGCTGTTCACCCCGCGCCTCATCCTCGCGCCACATCTCCGCATGGCTGTCCGCCAGCGAGCTCAGGGCGTGCCACCAGTGGATCGCGGTGAATCGGTCCCAGCCCTTGTCGGCGAGTTCTTGCGGGTCCAGGCGGGCCAACTGCGCCCGATCGGACGCCTTGGACAGGTCCAGCATCGGCGCCCCCGGCCACAGCTCAAGCTTGAGCAGCGGGGCTCGCTTCGGCTCAAGCTGCAACGGTCCAAGCTTCGGCCGGTGCTGGTCGCCGTGCGTTCGCAGCGCTTCGGTGAACTTGAGAACCGAGGTCGCGTCGCCCTGGGGGACGATCTTGGGAATGAGCCGGCCAGCAATCTCCCAGTCCAAGAGCGCGATGATCGCCAAGTAGGCGGTATGGCGGTTGGGCTCCTGCATCGCCGAGACCAGGCCGCGCAGGACGGGGAGGGCCTTCGCTTGCGTTTCCACATCACCGCGGCCCCAAAGCGCCACGGCACTGCAAAAGCTCTCAAGAGCGAAGCGATCGTTTCCAGCGAACGGCGCGATCCACTTCGGCCCGCAGTAGTGCAGAACCAGGCCGACGGCCTTCTTGTATTCCTCGGAATGCGATACGGGGCGAGATCGGGACATGAAACCAACTCCTTGGCCGCGTTAGCGGCCGGGTGGGTGGGGGGCCGGCCTTTCCGGCGACAGGGATGGTTTGCGCGGCTTTGATGTGGCGGGCTTGCCTTGGCTGCCGGTGAGGTCTTTGAGGAGCTCTGCATCGGTGATTCGGCTGCCCCCCTTCTGGGCCTGCGCCGAAAACAGGAGCTCCATGCGGGCGTGGAAGTCGCTCAGGTGCTGGAGCAGCGCGCCCAGCTCGGCTTTCAGCTCAGTCGTGCCCTCAAGCTTCCCAAGGGCCTGGTGCACGCCTTCCAGGTGATTGCGTCCGCGGTGGGTGTGGTCGTCGGCGGCGTTCGCCGCTTGTCTCCCGAGGCGTAGAACCTCTAGCTCTATTGCGTCTTTTCGTTTGGGCATCAACTCGGCCTCGCTTGGCTCTGTCAGGGGTCCGTGCTAGCGTTCGTCCGTCTCGGGGACTGAGAAGAAAGGGCTTCGGGACAAGCGGCCGAGAGCGCACCTTCTCGGCCGCTGCTTTTTCCGGCTAGTGCAGCGCGGCCGGTGCCGCCATGCGGCCGGCGCGATGCCGGGCCCGAAGTCGCTCGCGCACCATAGGGGCAAGCTGGTAGTACAGAGCGTCGAGACTCTGCGCGCATGCCTGCGCCTGCCGGTACAGCGGTGCGAGAGCGGCGGGCATCTTCAAGGCCGCCGTTGTTCGCTTGAGGTTGCGCTGGGCTTTGGCCACCCCCGACAATGCCTGCTCCAGTTGCAGGTAGACGGCTTCCTGCTGTCGTTGCAGCTCTTGGTCGCGTTGGATGGCAACGGTTCGGGACTTCACGCGCTTGCGGATCATGGGAACCTCCTAGTGACGGGTGGGTTGTTCGCGCCGTGCGGAGGCCGCAGGGCGCCGAGGGAGTGGGGCCTCATCCTCACTGCGCTGCTCGTCGAGGTTGTCAAAGCGCGTGAGGTCGTTGTCGAACCGAACACGTACGGTCCCCGTCGGACCGTTCCGCTGTTTGCCGATAATGAGTTCCGCGACGCCCAGGTCGGCGGTCTCCTTGTTGTAGACCTCGTCGCGGTAAACAAAGACGATGAGGTCGCCGTCCTGCTCGATGGCGCCAGACTCACGCAGATCACTTGTCATCGGTCGCTTGTCGGCGCGGGCCTCGCAGCCCCGGTTGAGCTGAGAGAGGGCGACGACGGCAACGCCCAGCTCCTTGGCAAGGCTCTTCAGCCCGCGCGAGATCTCGCTGATCTCGCGCTCCCGGGCGCCATCGTCGCGGGCCTTTTGGCCGCCCCGCATAAGCTGCAAGTAGTCGATGACGATGAGGCCGAGCCGCGGCGCCTCACCCTCCCGAGTCTGTGGCGGAAAGAACTCCGGGTCGCAGCGCCACCGCTTGCAGACCGCGCGCAGCTCGGCAAGGGTCGGTGCTTCCCGCGCATCGATGGCAATGGGCGCGTCGTACATCGTCGAATAGGCTCGCGTCACCGCGCGCCAATGCTTCGTTTCCAGCCGCCCTGTGCTGATGCGCTGGCCTTCGACCCCACTCACCGCGGCAACCGAGCGATCGAGCAGGGAGTTCGCGGTCATTTCGAGGCTGAACACAAGACAGGGGCTGCCGTGACTGCTGGCTGCGTGCTCGACCCAGCCCATCGCAAGACTCGTCTTGCCCATGGACGGCCGACCCCCGATCACGGTGAATTCACCGGGCTGAAGGCCCTTGGTCATCACGTCGAACTTCAAGATGCCGGTTGGGATGCCCGTTACGAGGGCTCCGCCATCGGTGTAGCGCTGTTCCAGCCCCTTTAAGTGCGAGTGCAGGAGGCGACGCCGATGCACATAGCCCTGGGGGTTGCCCTGGTCGGCGTTGAGGAGGCGCTGCATCGTGCGCGCGTACAGCTCATCCGCCTCGTACTGTTGACCGTAGCCCTCGTCCAGGGCCTCCGATAGTCGCAAGATCAGTGCGCGACTCCGCGCCTTGTCGCGGACGATCCGGGCGTGCTCCGCGATGTGCTCGGCGGATGAGATCTTGTTGGCCAGCTCGGCCAGGTAGGCTTCTGAGCCCGATGCGGACAGGTACGCGATGGTCCCCCGCCGACGCATCGCCTCGGCAACGGTGACGATGTCGATCGGCCGACTCGCCGAATCGAGATCCAACATCGCGTCATAGATCGCCTCGTGTCGGCAGTCGTAAAAGTGATCTGGCTTCAGGGCATCGCCGACCTTGGCGATGGCCCGGCCCGAGAACAGCACCGCACCCAGCACCTCTTCTTCCGCAGCCAGGCTATAGGGCAGCACTCGCCGAAACGCCGTCGGGGCGGCTGTGTGGCTCTGTCCTCTCTTGGGTGGCATCGTCTGGTCTCCTAGCCTCTTAGCCTCATAGTCACAAAGATGGTTTTGCGGTTATGCGTGTGTTAGCTAGCCCGGAATAGAGCGCGGCGCGGCTCGCACGGACGCGGCGCCGGACACCGCTTTTGACCGCGCGCCCCCGGTCACGCAGCGCCTCCAACTCGTCATGCGGCAACCCGAGCTCCTCTCCGAGCAGGCTAAGTTTCGCGTTGACGGGGAAGATCTCGCCCCGCTCGACCTGGCGCAGATAGCCTGGGCTAAAGGCGCAGCGTCGCTCCAGCTCCGCCAGGGAAATGCCTGCGTGCAGGCGTGCCTGCGAAATCCGCCAGCCAAGCTGCAGGCTTGGGTCTGACGGAGCCTCATCAGCAAGGGCTTGCTCGCCCCGTTCCTCAATGCCAGCCGCGGCCTTCGAGCGCTGACAGAGCCTTCCGAGCGGTTCTGCTGCGCACCCAAGCGCCGCTGCCAGCCGGGCGATGACCCCCTCCTTGGGATAGCGCTGGGCGAACTCGATCTTGTGAAGCACGGCGGGGCTGACCCGCACCTTCTTGGCAAGCTGCATCGGCGTCAGGGCCGCGAGATTGCGCAGCCGGCGGACTTCCTTCCCGAAGCTGTCAGGTGTGGGCGATTGTTCAGTGAGCGTCGCGGCCGTGGTCTGCATGGCGTGGTCTCCTACTCTCTAAGACTCCGAATCTCTTAGTCTATTCAGAGGTTTTGAGACTATGAGATCCAGAGGTTTTCAGGCTTTGCGACTGAGGGGTTTCCTCCTTTGGCGGGGCGTGGGGCGGCTGCGCATGCCAGGCCATCACGAAGGGCCCCAGAGCGCGGTAGTACTTGCCCGCCACCGGCCGCAGGGCCCGCACCCAGTAGCGCGACCCCTCTTTTCGCAGAGAGTGCGGAAACGCGACGTGCCAGTCCTGAAAACCCGGACTAGCCGGCAGCACACGCAGTCGCTGCGCCGAGCGACGGCACTCGACCAGAACGCCGGTGCAGGGCAGTTCGAGCTGACGGCTCATGGCGCGCCCCGTGAGCCGGCCGCGAGGATCGCCAAGACCCGCGAGCCCAGCTCCCCGAACTTCCGGCTAAAGTCAGTCAGCCGTCGGGCATCATCGATATCCGCCGCCGCCCTATTGACTAATGCGAAGTCAGGTTCCCGATCGGCATATCGCGATATCGGATTTGGCCTGGAATTCGCACAGGCGCTCGGCACGCCGCTTGCGATTTCGGCCTGGTCAGCAGCGCCCTCTGGGCGCTTTTCGACGACGGTCGTCGCTTGCGACGACTCCTTTGCGGGGCCATCGGCCCCGGGCGCCGACGTAGGCGGCGCTTCGACGACGGTCGTCGCTTGCGACGACTCCTTTAAGGCACCGCAGGTGCCGTCGGTGCGAGCACGCGCCCTCGTACGCGCACAGGCGCGCGTATTTAGAATTCTGCTTTGGATCGCAGACGGATCGGGGTCGTCCTTCTGACACGCTGTCGTCGCTGCTGGTGCGTCCCTGCAAATTGGTCGGTCCATTTCGTTTTCATGGAGCCAGTGGGCGTACAGCCCACGCTCAGCGCAGCGGTTCAGCCAGGCATTCTTCAGACGGAGGCCGGGCCTATACCAGCTCGCCAGCTCGAACAGGACCACCTCTTCCCCGCTGCGGCCGGTGCCCGGGTGGCGCGCAAAGCGAGGCCGGCGAATGAGCCAGCGGTCGCGAACGAGCTGTTCCAGCACCTCTGGCACGTAGTCTGCGCTGCAATAGAGCACCTTGCTCCATTCCAAGTTAGACCCATCGACAGCAGGGGCACTTCGCACAAAACAGCACGTCGTCATCCAAGCCAATAGCAGCGCTGCGATCGGCGGGTACTTATCAAACTCGGGGAGGTATGTCGGTCTGGCCGTTCCTGCGGCGATTTGCCCGATCAGGTGCTCAAGCGTATAGCGGTTGCGATATGTGACCGTATCCTCATCCGCTGGCCGAGCCTCCCAAAGCCGAATCCGAAACCACGAACTCGCCATCCGCTGCGATTCGGGAACCGCCTGCTTTTGTGTGCGGCAACGCGATCTTTTCTTTGTGCGCTTTTTCGCGCTTGGCGCACAAGCTTTCGCTCCCGTCGCTGGCATCACGCCACACCCAGCGAGGAGCAGCTTAATCGGCCGACGCTTAATTCTGATTCATGTCCGCTAATGCTACGGATTAAACGAGGCCAATCTAGGACGGTGTCCGGCGGGATTAACGCTTTAATTGCGTCGATTACGTAGGTTCGGTATGGCGATTTGAGCGCGAAAAAAGGGCGCGCAAAAAAAGTTGACCGCGGGCGGACCTGTGATAGACCTGTAGCAGGCATCGCGTTACCGATGTCTTCCCGGCCACAGGGCTTTTGGCGAGCTCTGTGGCCAATTTTTTTGGGGCTATGTAGCGATCAACCGATCTGCGGCCGATCGTCAGGAGACATGACCATACAGAGTTGTCCGCTGTGGATCAAAGTTTTGGCGAGGAATTCGTACGGAGGATTGATCAATAGGGTCGCGATCGAGGGCTGCTGCGCGCTTGGTCCTACTCGCCGGGCTTGCGGTCGTCCGACAGCTCGGGGGCGGGCTCGCCGGCGTCGCCGCGTGGGGGATCGCGAATCTGTAGCTCGCCGCTGACTGGCAGAGCATCGAGGCGCACGTTCAGCGATCCATCGCGATTGACAAAGGCGATCCCCACGCGCAGCCAATGGTTGCGCCGCGGGCCCCGCTGGATGACTGCATAGACGATCTTGTACTCAGCCATGGGTCCTCGTGGGCTGTCGAGAGATGAGGGGCCGTGTTCGCACGGCCGTTCGTTGTTGACGGCTCTGTTGCGCGGGCGGCGCCGCGAGCTCGGTGGTGTCGAGGTCTGGGCAGAGCATGCCCACGAGGTCGATCGCCCGGTCTCGCTCGGCAACGACTGCGGCCGTGGCGCGGCGTAGGGCCCGCGCATCCTTCGGCAAGTGGATCATCAAGGCGAACCGCGCGGCGTCGCGCCGACGGCGGGCAAACTCATACAGAGCCCTGCCCACCATGGCCCCCAGTGTGTCGGCGCCGTGCTCGTCAAGCGACAGATAGAGACCACCATCGCCAGGGACCGGCAGATTCAGGGCGTTGCAGAGCGCATGGAGGAACCGCGGTCGCGACTGAATCCTGCCGCATTCGACACGGATGATGCTGCTCACCGAGATCCGCGCCTTGTATGCAAGCTGGGCACGGCTCAGCCCGAGGCGCTCCCGGTTGGGCCGCACCATGAGCGCCCCCCACTGTGCCCAGTGCGCCTGGTGGAGAGCGGTCACGGACGAGCCAGAGCGGTCATGCTGGCGCTCGGCGCCGGCTGACCGATCGCGAGTACAGGGCGATCGTGTACCGCTTCCTCCGGCTCTGCCTGTGCGATGGAGATGCGCCCCTTTCCGGCGTGCTTCGCGCGGTACATCTGCTGCTCGGCCTGGTCGAGCAGGGCCTTTGGACTTGTCGGCAAGTTGCCGGGATGGGCGACAACCGCGCCGATGCTGGCAGAGACACCCATGGAGTGCAGCGCGGTGAGGACGTTGCGCAAGATCTCGCCGGCCTTCTCCAGGTTGGCCCCGGGCAACAGGATGACGAACTCATCGCCGCCGGTGTTGCGCCGAAAGATCTCATCGGTGGCGCGATACGGTGCGAGCGAACGGCGCATCCGGTCCGCGGCCTGGCACACCACCTGATCGGCCTTGCGCTGGCCCAGCCGTGTATTGAGGGCTTTGAAATTGTCGAAGTCGAGCCACGTCACGATCAGCGCTCCGCCCCTGTCGCGGACGTTGCGCACCGCTGCTGGGAGAGCGTGATCTTCGAGGGCGCGCTGGTTGCGTAGACCTGTGAGGCTATCGATCAGCAGCAGTCGGTCGATCCGCCGCAAGTGTTCGGAGTGGCGGTCGATGACCTTGTCCAGCGCAGCCGGTCGCCCACGAAACCAGTAGCCGATCCAGGCGGCGCCGGGCACCGAGGCAAGGAGAACCACTGCGAGGAACGCGAGGTCGCGAGGGTCGTACAGCAGATGATGTGTGAAACCAGTCATGGGGCCTCTCCTTTTGACGTGGGGGGGCTCGTGATAGGCTCGCGCCGTCTCACGGGCCCCTCGTGAGACAGGTTCCTGCTGCGTCGCAACCGCAGCAGGAACCACCGTTTTCATAGTGTATACAGATCGTCTGACAGAGTGTCAATCACGTTCTGTCATTGGATCGGTATGTGGAAGTGTTAGACAACCTGTCATGCCGTTTGAACGACTCCCTCAGAAGCGGAACCGAGTCATTTCGGTTCGCTTGAACGACGAGGAAATGGAGCTGGTCGAAGCCTTCGGCAAACAGCTCGCGCGCGAGCAAGGGCGTAAGGAACTGTCAGCATCAGACATCGTTCGTGAAGCCCTACGGCGTCTGAGCGTGGAACTGACGACAGCGACTCCTCAGTCCAGGCGCAAGAAATGACAGGAGGAAGACATGAGACATCTAGGTTTGGCGGCTGGAGTATTCGTCGGCGTTTTAAGTTGTGACGGGGTACAGCCTGAGTACCCCGTAGCGAGAGAACGCCCAAGCCTAACGCTGAGGATCATGGCCAGACGCTCGGTCGCTGTCGACGGCGTCGGCTATGTGGATTGCCCGGCGGGGACTACTATCTCGGGCGGCGGCTGCGACTGCAGCGGAGGGGGCAGCCTGTTCGCGTCCTATCCGATGCAGTCTTCAGACTCGTTTCTATGCGCCTGCCACAAGCCGACCCTGCCGGGTAAGCCGGAGTCGGCGGACCTCTACGCGCTCTGCGTGAGCGGCGACGCCGAAGGTGCCTCAATCACCATTTCGAGCATGGAGAGCAGGCGTGCGCTCAACGAGCAGCAACTCGCATCCCTGCGAGCGCGGCGTGAATCGGCGGCCGGGGCTGGCGTTTCGCAATAGGCTCTCTGATTCCGTGCGGCGGGCAGACCCTGCTAACGAGCGCCGACACCGCCCGCGAGACCCA
>CALFYE010000090.1 GCA_937952145.1 uncultured Myxococcales bacterium | reverse complement strand
TAATGATACGGCGACCACCGACATCTACACGAACCGACGGATCTCATGCCCCTGGGCGGCATCCGTGATCCGGGCCGAATGATCCGCGCTACCACTGAGTAACTGACGGCCATCTGGGCTGAAACACAGCGAATAGACCTTTTGAGAATGAGCTTCGATGATCCGCTGTGGCTTTGACTTGCTGAGCTCCCAGACTTCAATTTTTCCGTCGCTACGCCCTGTCGCCAGGAGCTTGCCGTCAGGCGACAGAGCGAGGGCCGTGGCTGAGCGCGTCTCGGTCTGCCCCTGCCAGAGGACTTCGCCGCCGGGCAAGCGATGCAGTCGGAGCATGCCCTGTTGATTGGCCACCACGAGCTGGTCGTCGTGGTCGGCAAACGCCAGGGCCACAAGATTCGTTTCGGCTGGAGGCAGGCTGGCTTCCAGGCGACCGCTGTGCGCATTCCAGATCCGCACGACGTAGTCCTGAGCTGTGGTTGCCACCCAGGGCTTGCTCGCTCCGCTGGCGACCGCTTGTACCGCGCCGACATGGCCCCGCAGAGAAAGCCAGCGATCTTCAAGAGACTCGAGATCCCAGACGCGGAGCGAGCGATCAAAGCCCGCGCTGACCGCGGTCCGGCCGTCCAGGGAAACGGCAATCGTGCGCACGCCATCACTGTGTCCAGCGAGTACCGCCTGGATGCGCCAGCTGGGCGCATCGAGCACGATGACCCGCCGGTCCGCGCCCGTCAGCAGAACCCGGCCGCCATCGTTCAGCCAGCGCGCGTCGTATACCGGCCCGCGGGCTCCGCTGAAGACCTGTAACAGCTGGCCCGATGCCAGATCCCAGCGCTTGACCAGACCATCATCGCCGGTGGTCAGAAGCGAGAGCCCATCTGGGCTGGGCTCGGCGCTCCACACATCGCCGACGTGCGCGGGGAAGCTGCTCTGCAGCTTCCCGTCGGTGATCGACCAGCGCCGAATGCTTCCCCCACTGCTGGCGGTGACGAGCTGGTTATCACCCGGTAGAAAGCGAACGGAGCGTATTGGAGAGGGCTCGGCCATGCGCTTGAGCTCTCGCCTTTGCTCGACATCCCATATGCGGACGCTGCCGTCGTCGCTGACCGAGGCAAGGTAGCGGTCATCCTGGCTCATTGCCAGGCTGCGCACCGTGCGGGTATGGCCGCGCAGCGTGGCGCGCAAAGTCCCGCTGCCGCGATCAAACTCGCGAATCACGCCATCGTCACCCGCCAGAAACACCGAGGGCCGCAATCGGGGAAGCAGGGCGCAGAGAATTCGTCCAGCAGCGGGGGCGTATTCCTGCAGCAGTCGCCCGGTGCGCAGCTCTCGCAGGCGGGCCACGCCATCCCAGCTGGCGGATAGGACCTGCTGCGCGCTAGGGTCCAGATCCACGACCATGATGCCGTCGCTGTGCGCCTCAGGAATGGTCAGTCGATTGTGCGCCGTTTCTTCCGCGATGGCCTGGATGGCGCGACTTAGCAGAAACTGCAGGTCCGAGCTGTCGGCGCCCGCCAGCTGGGCCTGCGATAGGTAGTGCAGCGCGCGCTGGGGCTCTCCGCGTAGGAGCGACTGACGACCATGTTCGCGGGCCAGCTTCGCAGATTCAGCCTGCGCGCGCAGATGTTCGGCTCGTGCCTTGCCGCGCTCGCGCACCGCCCAGCCAAAGGCGACCATAAGGGCCACGAACAACCCCAGAAATCCGCGATAGAGCCAGCGCTCTACCTGCTCGCGTCGAACCTGGTGCTGCGAGGCTTCCAGGAACTTCTGTTCCAGCAGGTTCAGCCCGCTGTCTTCGCTTTGGCTGAGTCGCGCAAGCTCTGCCAGATCTGGGCCGCGCAGCAGCAGGTCAGGGTGGCGGTGCTGTTCCCAGCGTTTGGCAGCGTCGAAGATGCGGGCCAAGAACACCAAGTGTTCGCGGGCGGTCGCAATCCAGCCGCGCAGCGTCCGCCAGTGCTCCAGCAGCGCCTCATGCGCCAGCTCGACGGTGATTTCGTTGGCTCCGCTGCCCAGCTTGTCGGGCGTAATGCTCAGCAGACGTCCATGCGGTCGGGGCAG
Source organism: uncultured Myxococcales bacterium (assembly GCA_937952145.1). Taxonomy (GTDB): domain Bacteria; phylum Myxococcota_A; class Polyangia; order Palsa-1104; family JAEUJZ01; genus JAEUJZ01. The sequence goes on along the minus strand of CALFYE010000090.1, from coordinate 1,550 downwards.
GCTGCCGGGCTGCTGCGGGCGGTCGCCAAACTGCTGCAGCAGCTTGGTCAAAATGGCGTCGTCCTCGTCGCGCTCTTTGAGATCGCGCCAGGCGATGCGACGTCGGGCATACGGCACGCCCGGAACATCAACGAGCTGCACAAGCCGCAGAAAGAGGCGACGGGCCCGCTGTTTTTCCTCCTCGCTGCCGAGGGCCGCGTAGCTCTGATCGGCATCCTTGGCGAGGAGTCCACCGACGCTGCCGTCGACGATGGCGAGGGTCTGATCGATGGTCTCTCCGTCTTGCCCGGCGGCTAGCCGATCCCACAGTGCGGCCAGCTGGAACTGCAGCAGCGGGAGGGAGTGCTCGTGCGTGAGAGCGTAGTTGAGTAGCCGCTCCACCACCCAGGGCGGCAAGGGATGCCCCGCATGTCGCGCGGGCTCCTCGATCACGGCGCGCAGATTGCCCGCCGAAAGTCCGGGCACATCGAGCCGTCCGTGGCAGACGTCGGCGTATAGCTCTGGATCTTGACGCTGCATGGTGGCCAAGAAGTCGTCGCGTACGGTGGCCACGACGGTGATCTCGGTCGAGCTACGAGCGGCTGTGCGGAGGATGGCGACGAATCGGCGCGCTTCTTCGGGATCGCTGCACTGCGTATAGATTTCTTCCAGACCATCGACGCAGATCAGCACATCAGGGGCTGTATCAGCGGGCTGCGGCAGGAGCTTGCAGACAGCGGCGAGTGCTCGCGCCTGAGGGTCCAGGTTGCGCCCCGGTACGGCGGGATCGCGGCCTTCCAGCTGAACCAGCAAGTCCTTCTGTCGAAGCGGTTCCCCCAGCTGGCGAGCCAGCTCGCTCGCCAGTTCTAGCAGCGGCTGACGGCTGGGACGCACGATGATCTGCCGATTTGCCGCCATGGGCAGCGTCCGCTCGGGGGGCGTGGCCTTTTGCAGGCTCGCAAGCAGTCCGGCTCGCAGCAAAGAAGACTTACCGCTCCCCGACGGTCCCACGAGGGCCAGTAGGCGAACCGGCGCCGTTTCTAAATTGCAAAACCTAATGAGCAGTTCATGGGTCAGTTCGGTGCGGCCAAAGAAAATACTTGCATGCGCTATTTCAAATCGCATTAATCCGCGGTACGGGTTTGCCTTCGAAATCTGATGCTGCGACAAAGAATAGGCCGACAATTCATGGCTATAATATCGCTGCAGAGCTTGCAGGATATTTGCCTGATTTTCTGTGGCGAATAGTAAATTAACGAGCTCAACGCGGCCAAACCCTGTGCCGCGCTGCTGCCATACGGCCGGAAAACAATCGCTCAGCCATGCTTCAAGGTCTTCCGGCCTAACAAATAATTGATTCAGAAAACGACGGGTATTGTGGCGGTCCATTCAACCTGGCCAGCGGCCCTTAGCGCACCCGGCGAGAAGGCGTTGTGTCGCCGCCAACCCGCGAAGGCGCAGGCGACGTATTCGCGATTGCTTCGACATCTGCTTTCGCCACCCTCAGCACGAAGGAACTCCGGAGTCCAAGCATGAAGCTATCTATGTCGGAGGGTATGTTTGGCAGGGGG
>CALFYE010000089.1 GCA_937952145.1 uncultured Myxococcales bacterium | reverse complement strand
CTATCGCTGTCGCTGTCGCTATCGCTGTCGCTGTCGCTGTCGCTGTCGCTGTCGCCGTTGCTCGATGAGCTGTCCGGGTCACTTGGGGGCGGCGGCGCCGGAATTTGGCTGGCTCCCGACAGGTTCCAGCCCGAGCTGATCGCGCTTTCGCGCGAGAGGACTTCCAAGATGGACTGCAGGTTCAAAAGAGGTTGACGGCAGCGTGCGGCGGGCAGTGATCCGTCAAGAACGGTCAATAGCTCGCGACAGCGGGCCAGCGCTTGCAGGTGGACGACCTGCTGCCAGGGCTCGTTCCAGCGCTTCCAGGTCTCGTCCTTTTGTCGTTCGTGAAAGCGCACCTGCGTGATGATGCTGTCGAACAGCCAGCGCAGCGAGACATCCATGTGCCGGTCGCGCTTGTGGGCCGGCCCCAGGTACGGCAGGTTCTTGGCCACCGCTCGCTGCACACACTCAATGATCGTGGTCAGCGATGCGATGCCGCGTTCGACAAACACGCCGAACAGGTAGCAGCCCAAGGTACGCGCGTCATAGATTTCCTGCTGCCAAAGCTGCTGCGCGCGCTCCGCCGACTGCACATACTTGCCCTGGCCGGCCAGCGTCAGGATTTCTTCCAGGCTGCGATCTTCAAACCCCAGCTCGCGCGAGCCGGCGGCGCTGAGTACCCGTTCCAGCGGTTCGGTGGTGATCATCAGACTCCTCCCAATCCGGCTCCACTTGGCGGAGAGAGCGGCCTCTTGCGCATGTTGTCATCCATCGTCACGGTCTGCTGCGCGGCGTCGATCAAGCGGACCGTGCCGCCGTAGTCGCAGGCCAGTCTGGCTTGTTGTTCCAGCAGCGCTGTGCCGTGCAGCGTCACGAAGTCAATCTCATCGGACCACGGCTGTGAAAACCTCGGCGTGCAGGGCTTCTGTCCACTGGGATTCGCGGCCTGTGGGTTGGCTGCCGCCGTGCACGAAGAAAAAGGAGGAATGTTGACCAAGGGCAGACAGTCATCAATGGTGGCCAGCGACTGCTCGCGGCTGCTGCCCGCTCCTTTTTCTTTCACGTACAGGACTGATTCGCCAATGCCGCACGAGCAGCTCATCTTGGCTCCACCGCACACGGGGGTCGGCATCGCAGACTCCTATTTCTGTCGTTGCTGGCGAATCAAGGCCATGCGTCCGATGGGGGTCGCGACGCGGTGACAGGCAAAGCTCAGCTCGTCGATCAAGCCAAGCACAGGGTCACTGGCCCGTCGCGCCAGCTGACCGCTGCGCAGCTGCTGCTCACACCAACCCAGCTGGATTCCTTTGGCGTTGCGACGAGGCAAGCAGGCCAGCACCTGGACATGGGTTGGCACATAGTCCACGCCCAGCCGGTTGCGCAGCCGCTCGCGGATCTGCTGTTCCAGCTTCAGGAAATAGTCCGTCGACTGGTGGCGCAGGTGCGGGCCGACAAAGACCAGCAAGGTGGCCGTTCCGTGATCACTGGGATCGGCGACCATGGCAGCGCCAGCGACGTAGGGGATGGCGGCTACCACTTCTTCTACTTCATCGCGGGCGTGCGACGTGCCAGCCCGCGACGGAAAGCGCGTCCCACCATACAGATAGCCGCCCGCATGCTCATACAGCAGCAGGCCACAGGCTCCGGGCAGGGGACGCAGGATGCCGTGCGGGCCCTGGGCGGGGGCATCATCAATGCGTGGATCGCCCAGCTGAAAGGGGCGCCCCGGTGCGGGATACAGAATCTGGGACAGCTGCCCGGTCCTGCGTAGCGAAAACAGCAGCGCCCCAGCACACGTTGCATCGTAGTGCCACGACAAAAAAGGAATTCCCCGCAGCCGGGCTCGTTCGATGAAGTCCTGCCACAGAATGTCGTCCTGCACTTCGCAGACCTGGGTTAGACAGCTGCGCACTTCATGCAAGGGTCGGGACGCACCCTGCAGCCAGCTGTCGCGCAGGCGCGCCGTCGCCAACAACACGTCGATGGTCGGAACCACGCGCGTGCGCTGCGGCAGCTCAGCCAGAGTCGAAGCAGACAGGTGAAGGTAGGTTGCACCGTGCAACAGCAGGGTCAGAAGCAGCATCGGCTGGTACTGCAGGAACGCATGCTCGGGAGCAGCCAGTGTGCTGTGGCCGTGATGAAGTCCCAAGATCAGTCCGTCATCCAGCGCTCCCAAGTACACGGCTTGCGCCGCCACCGGCTGCGGCACCCAGGCGGGATCGCGCAGAGGCGAAATACCCAGCAGGGCGGCGGAGCGTGGCGCGTAGGTATGCGAAGCGCCGGTTCCTTGCCGCACTCCATTTCGTAGCTCGGCCGCGGCCGCTACGGCCGCTGCCAGCTGCTCGCCCGGACTCGCGGGCGCTGGCAAGACAGCGTCCTCAAGTGGTAGCTCTCCGGCCCGCACCCACTCGCGCAGCAGTGGCAGATAGCGCCTAGCTGTCACCACGTGCTGCGGCTGTATTGCCCGCAGGCGCTTGCCCAAAAAATCCGCGCCCAGCGGGGGCAGCACCGATACGACCAGACCCAGCTTAAGCGCCGCGCACAGCGCCACCAGCAGCTCGGGCCCAAGCGGATACAGGATGCAGATGCGCTCTCCGACCCCGGCCCCCCGCTGCAGCCAGGCATCGGCCAAGACACTTGCCGCAGCGTACAGCTGGAAATAGGAAAGCGACTGCAGCGATCGGGCCGGATCCAGCGACGGATCATCCCCGACGTAGAGCAGGCAGGGACGCTCAGCGGCGGGTCCCAGCGCGTGCCGCACAACCGCGTCATAAAACAGGTCATAGCCGCTTCCCAGCTGGGTCTTGGGAGGGCTCTCTGCATGCCCTGCCGCGTCGCAAAACAGGGCGCTTGCAAAGCCAGCCGGGTCCGTCAGGCTGGCCTGCAGCCAGGCCCGCTGACGCAGGATGCCATCCCCGGTGGGCCGCAGAATCTGACGGACTTCTTCGATCGTAAAAGGCACCTGCGACTCCTGTCTGATTTACGCGGGCTCCAGCTGGGGGCCCAACTGCAGCCCTAGTTGCGGAAAATCCGACACTCCTTCACACGCTCTACATCAACTCCTAGCCGCCCCAGGGGGACGCTGATTCGCCAGGGCAGATCCGGCTGCAGCCAGACCTTCCAGCTTGCGGCCGGCGCGCTGTAGAAAAAGTACAGTCCCAGCGGACTGGTCTTCTTGCTCTTGATCCACAGGACCCGGGATCCCCGCTGGGTCGGCTCAATGATCAGCGACCGCAGCACCGTGGCATCGGGTCTGATGACCAGCGCGGACACACTGGCGTAGGACTCGGCGCGGAACTGCTGTTCGTCGACGCTGCGCACCAGGACGCGAAGCGGTCGTCCCTGATTGCTGCTTTCGTCTGGACGCAGCGCAATTCGGACATACCCCGGCAGACAGCCCTGGCTGGCAAACAGGCACAGAAACAGACAGACCAGCTGCCCAACCCGGCGCACACATGCAGTGGCTCTACTCGAAAAGCCTAGGGGCTGGGGCGATGGAAGATTCTTTTTTTGCGACACATCCCAGCGTAACAAAGGAGTCTGGGGGCACCGGGACCCCAGATGAGCCGTCCGCTTCATCCATGCCCAGTTCTTCCTATTTTGCAAATGCACTCTAGGGCGAGCGGACACGGAACAGCTCCCACGGATCGGGGTTTACAAGAAAGCGGATGGCCTGTGTGTCCTGGTCGCCCTCACCATGGATGTACCAAGTGCTGATTCCAGAGCCATCCAGCGTCGAGCGCTGCAGCAAGCGGAACAGGCTCCAGGCCGAGTCCGAAACTTCCAGTGTCTGCGTGTGCTTGCGACCGCTGCGCGCGACCACGCTCTCGACTCCAAGCACTGCGGCCCCCTGCTGCCACCAGTCCACCGAAAGTGGCGTCGTGCTGGTCTGCTGGTTGAAGCCATACGCAGCAGCCTTGCCGACCTGCAGATAGGCCAGCGCGGCCTGCGTGTTCTTGCCCTCCGCAAGCTGTGGTCCGGGAACCCCGCGGATGCCAAGCTGCAGTGGCTGGCGATTGCCATCGGGTGAAAACAACACTCGCGACAGTCGGGCCAAGCGATTCACGGTCGGTAGAAGGTCTTTGGGCAGCCGCAGAGTCCCCAGCGCACCGGCCCGCGCAGAGTAGGTGCCGCCCTGCTCGGCCAGCGCGGGTGCGTACAGCGTGCGCAGCTCGCTGAACAGCGGACCTTTGCGCTCGCTGATCAGATCCAGCTCCGCCGGTGCGACCTCGCGCTCGGCACCGGGGTTAAATGGAAATCGAGCGAGCATCGGCTCGATCTGTCGCGACAAGGTCTCTCGCCAGCGACTGGCCAGAACGCGCTCGATCTCGTCCGCTCCTGTGTGGTACGCGGCCAAAAATGGGGCCAGAAATGGTCGTCGCATGGCGCCAGAGATTCCGGCGCGATCCAAGAACTGCTCGGCCTGCCGCAGCGCGGACTCCTCTTTGCCTTCATGCATCGAAAGAGCGGACTGCCCGATCGCAGAGAGCGCCGCGCGCAGGGTCGCTCCTCCTTCTGCCCCGGCTGCGTTACCGCCCGTAGCAGCGGGGGCGCGATCAAGCTCCTCGATCAGCTTGCTCACCGCCGCCTTGTATCCTGCCAGCCCCTCTGGTGTGTCGGATGATGCGCCGGACGCAGTCGCAGATGAAGTCGCAGTCGGGGCCGCTGCCGCGCTGCTGACACTCGCTGCAGCACTCGCTGGGCTGGCTGCTGTTCCTGCTCCGACTGGCTTGGCATCGGCGGCCGGCTTCTTTTCCGGCGGGTTCGGCTCACGCGGGGGCGGTCCGTTCTTGCTCGCGACCAGCTCGACCAGCGGCTTGAATTCCGTGATGCACTGGGCAAGAGGCTGCAGGTAGGGCTCGTCCAGTCCGGGAAGCGTCGCGTTGTCGGCGACCACATGCAGCCGCGAAACGAAGGGCGAGCCCGGCTTGATCAGCTCCAGAAGCTCGGTATGAAGTGCCGCGTGCGAGTGGCGGCCAATCTGATAGCCAAGATGATAATTTAATAGCGCGAGGCAGTACTTTCGTGAGTAGCCGGCGAGCTCGGTTTGCACCAGGCGCGAGAGCTCGATCTTCTCCTCAGAGGTCAGGTTGCGGTGGCCGCTCAGCGCCCTCTTCAGCTCCTGCACCAGCGGCAGCACCTCGCGCTGGTAGACCACGCGGTTGTAGATATCAGACAGGCCGGCCGCCGGTAGCTCATTTCCGGTCAGAAGAGCTGCCAGCTTGGGAGTGAACTCTTCTTTGCTCCACAGCGGCAAGGACTCCGCGCGTCCGTCCTTGCGCGACGTCTCTTTTGTCTGTTCTCCCATCCTCGTCTTGCGAGACTCCTTTTTCTCTGCGCTGCGCAGATCCTGACGATCACGCCGGCTGCATGGACGGCGACTGGGATACCGCAGCGATGGCTTGCCGCAGCGCTCACGTACCGAGGCGTGTTGCGGGCTCTGCTCATCCGCGCCATCCCAGCTGCCGCGCAGACTCCCTAGCGAAAAGGTCCGCTTGCGGCTGCGCAGCAGCAGGTCTTGCCAGTCACGGGCCCGGATGTCGTAGGCGGGGCCATTCCCGGGGAAAATGAACTGCCACGCCTGTCCATCGGGCGTGGCTGACGGAGCAGCGCTCGCAGGGCTGCCTTCGTTCAGCCAGCGCAGAAGCTGATAGAGGCTCTTGGTACTGGCCTGCTCGACCTGCAGGCTCGACTCGCGAACCATCTTGAACAGACGCTCGAGTCCATCCTGCGAGTCGGTAACAAAGGGATGGGGTGAAAACACACTCTGGTCGCGACCAAACAGCTTCAGCATGTCGAGCGGCGACTCTTCCGCCAGGTTGCGATACATCTGACGCAGGAGCGCACCGCGCCGGACCTGGACCAGCGCTTCCTGCAGTCGCGCGCTCTCCTGCTGCAGTGACTGCAGCTCAGCCTGGGTAATAAACGGGCGACCGATGTCTTGCTGCAGACGTGACAGGTAGCTCTGCCAGGGGCCAAGCTCCGTAAGCGCCGCTCGCAGATCCGACTGGGGCAGCGGAGGAAGCGCGACCACCGCCACTTCGGTCCAGGGCACGGTGCTGTACTTGACGTAGTCGATCAATGTGTCGCGCGGCACTCCCAGATCCGTCGCCCAGTCCGTTGGCTGGGCGCTGACCAGAGCCCCCAGCGTGTTATCGCGCGAGGCGTACAAGGCGACCAGCGCTTGCAGGATCTTGTCGCGGGCGCGCTGTCGAATGGTCCGTTCCAGACTCGGCAGCAGGTACGCGCGGCGCAGACCTTCAACGAAGCGGCGCTCGCTTTCGCGCTTGTCGGGGCGATACAGCAAGCGCAGGGGGCGGAAGCGAGACTCCGCCGCTTGCATCGCCAGCAGCGACTGGCGCAGGCGCTGCTCGGCCCGACGAACCACATCGGACTCGCCACTGCTCTGCAGCGTCAGCGCGCGATCCACGCTCTGCTCAAAGACCTCGGCGGCCCTGCTGGCATCGTCGACAAAGGCGCGGTGTTGTCGCGTAATCGAGGACAGGGCCCAAAGACCCAGGATCAGCATCAAGCTTCCCAGAAGCACGTGCAGCGGGCGCAGGCCCAGCGGGCGCAGCCAGCGCGTCAAGAAGGACCCCAGCACCAACCCGCGCTGCCGGGGCGGAGGCTCAAAGGGGCTGCCGACCTGCGCGTCGCTCTGCAGCGTCGAAAAATAGACACCCTGGACTTCCGGGCGCTGCGAGACCACGGATCCTTCCACCAGCGCCGACACAAAGTCTGCGGTCGGCGCCAGGATCTGATCGGCCGTGCGCAGGAATTCCAGGATGCCTTCAAACGCGGTCAGCGGCTGCGTCGTCAAAGCCCGCGGCAGGTGACGCTCAATGGCCGCAAGTCCGGTCTCTAGGTCGCTGCGCGGCTCGGTTCCGACTTCCAAGATCAGCGGAATCTGTTCTTTGTTCAGGAAGCGAGCTAGATCGGTATAGCCGCGCACGCGATCCATAAATGTCAAGCAGATGCGCACGCGCGGCGAGGCATCACACGCGTCGGAAAGGACGTTGATCTTGCCGCGCAGAAGCTGGGCCTGGGCCCGCAGCTGATCGGGTGATGCGCTGCTCAAGCTGGGTGCTTGCAGCGCGATGACGACCGTCGGAATCTGGTCGACATCCATGTTGCCCCACAGACGCTTGAGGGCTTCGTTAATCGCGCGCGAGGTCGCATCCTGCACGATGGCCGAAAACTCCTGCACGATGGTGCGGCTGCCCAGGTAGATCTGCATCAACGGATCGGCGGTATAGCTGGGCACAAACTGGCTGGTCTGTCCCTGCCAGTCGACCTTGCGACCGATAAGGGCGCTCTTGCCCGCGGCGTTGTTGCCGAACACCACAAAGTGCGGATAGGTCGGCACCGCGACGCGCACCGCACTGGGCAAGCGCGAAAGGAAGCTGGTCCAGATGTTGCGCAGGCGCAGCGGTGTGATGGCCCGCGCGCCACCGGGCCCCCCCCCACCGTCAGGGCGCTGCCGCAGCCGCCACCACCAGATGCCCAGCCCAACACCCGTTGCAAGGACAAGCACCCCCAGAATGGCAACGACGTACAGGATGCGTGATGAAGCCGCAGCCGCCAATAAAGGAGTGCCGCTGTTTAGTGCTGCCTGCACGGCGCTCACCTATCGACCGGCGGCGACTCGCCGCAAGCCAGAGAGTGTGTCCTCCATCCGGGTTAGGAGCTCCCAAATAGAGCCCCCCGCGGCGTGACGCATGGGGTGATAGAGCGCCTCATCCGCCGTCGGATCCACGCCGTGAACCCGCACGCGCAGGGCTTCGATGAAGTTCCGCACCATCGTGGCCCGACTTCCTAAGTCGTTCCGCACTGCCAGCTCCAGCTCGGCAAAGATCTCGTGGGGTGGACGGATGGGAAGGTCCGAAAGATCCGTGGGCGGAACAAAGGCTGCTGCGCCGTCCGAAGTGGGCAGCGCACTCGACCCGGTGGACTCCACACCACCGGACGCCGTCGCGGACGTCGCTGCCGGGTGCGCCGGGCCCCTGCCCAGATCCGATGCGTCGGCGGCGCGGTCTCCCGCTGGGCTGTGCGTCTGTCCCGCGCCATCCCCTGCGCTCCGCGCGCCGCTGGCGCTGCCGCCTTTGGCTTCTCTGTCTCCGAAGTCGGGTCGGGGGTCCTGCTGGTTCGGAACCCCCGTCGGACCGCTGACCGGACTGTTCTGCCCCAGTATCCTCTGCAGATCATCCAGGGCGGTCTCTTGGGTGAAGCTGCGTCCCCAAAGCGGTCGGATGCGCTCGCTAGCCAGGAGTTCACTGAAGTTGATTTTCATCGCCGTTCCCCCCGGATGGCGTGATCTACACGTTGGTAAAAAGGAGTACGAAGCCGATCGCCAACCCCAGCGCGGCCAAGGCCACACCGTACGGAGCCATGCCCCGCAAGTCGAAGCGCCGCGGAGCCGGATCATTCACCGAAGGCGACGCTGCAGGTGCCAAGCGCGAGGCCGGCGGTGCAGGTGCAGCGCTGCTTAGCGTCCGCTGCGGCCCGCTTCGCGGCGCAACACTCAGCGTGCGGCTGCGGCGCGTGCCGCGCTCGGACTGCCCGTCGCGCGCTGCCCGTGCCGCCCGACGACGCTTGCGACGATCTGCAGCGGTCATCGAAGTCGCCGCGATCTGTTCTGACAGCAGCGTGCGATAGCGCTGCACCTTGCCGCTGCTCTCGCCGAACTTGCCGACAAAGCCAGCGGCCAGGCAGAAGTACAGCACTTCAAAGACCATCGGTGGTGTGTCCTGCTTTTCTAGGCGCTCGTCGACAAAGTCATAGAACACGTCGCCGCCATAGTTGATCTGAAACAGCTCGGACTGCAGCAGGGACCAGCGAGTCTGCTGCTCTTTGGCCAGGCGGCTCATCACCATCTCGTCACACAGAAGGACGAGCGGGAACATGACCAGATAGGTCTCGTTTTCGGTCAGCTCGCGATTCAGGTGTTCGCGCAGCGCTTCCAGCTTGCTGCGCAGCTCGACCTGCAAGCGCTGCAGAGTTCCCGGGTCCACGGGCCCGGCGACCGAGCGCTCGCCAAAGCGGGTGGAATCGACGGCCAGTGTGCGATCCAACAGGCGCACGATGTCGCTGCGCATCGCGATAATCAGGTTCCAGTGGCTGAGCTTCATCGTCTCCTCAGCCTTCCGGCGGGCAGGCCCGACGCATCGCTATGCCGGACCACCTCTGCGCGGCCTTCGTAGTTCCATGCATCAAGCAGAAGCTGCAGCTGGGTACAGAACGCATCCCACAGCGGCGCTTCATCGCTGGGCGGCGTCGGCACCACCACGTGATAGATGTGACGAATGCCTGCCCCGCGCAGGGTCTCGTCGGGCGTCACTTCCACCGACAGCTCCGTGATTCGCTCGGGAAAGCCGCGGAAGGGCCCGGTGGCCGTCGTCTCTAGCAGTGACAAGAGGGCTCGCAGCTCGTCCAGATCCAGGACCGCCTTCATCTTGAGTGACAGCAGACGCAAGAGCGCGGCCGATTCCCGCCCAAGCTGCGGCTGATGTCCCGCCCGCACCGGACCGACCAGCGCCAGATCGATCCCACCGGTGCTGCGATCCGGCAGCGTCAGCTTCAGCGGCCCGCCAAGATGGGCGGCCAGACCGGGCTGGTCCCACTGCGCTTCCACCAAGATCTGCGCTGGGTCCACAAGCGCGCTGGGCATGCGCAGAATCAAGGCCGATGTCTCGTCCGTGGATTGCCCGCCAGCGGTCGGGATGTGGACTTGTTCCAGCTCATAGCTCGGCGTGGCCTCGCGCAGCGTCGTCTGTGGGATCGGCACCAGGCCATCGGCGGTGATGCGATAGACCCCATCGATCGAGTGCAGGCGATAGCTGGCGTCGGAGTGCACAAAGTGAATCGGATACGCATCCTGCGTGCCATCGCACAGGATGGGCGCGGCCGGTGAGCCGCGGAGGTTGCAGACCGGAACGACGAAGGGCTGGAACAGCTCGCGGAACGGAGCCGGTCGTCGGGGCCACTTGGGCGACATGTCGAAACAGATCGTCATGCGGTTCCAAGCACGGGTGGACGGCGGAACCTGCACCTGCAGCAGAAGTTCCTGCTGTGGAAAGTGGAAGAAGCTGCGCACCGCCGTAAGCGGGTTCCGTTCATCCGCAGCGTAGGAGTCGTCGAACGTCGGTCCGAACTCCACCGCGCAGCTTGGCCCATCGCTTCCCTCGGTGACCGGACTGTCGTACACGACGAAGGCTCGCTGCAGGTGGGTACGCAGCTGGACAAAGACGCTGAGGGCCGCCAGGTAGTCGTCAAGATAGTGCAGCCCCAAGCGCAGCGTGCCCACCGCATCGGGCCGAGACAGGCGGGACATAAACGAGAGGGTCAGGCGTAGACCTTGCGGCGCCCGCAGGACTTCGCAGCGCTCCAGCGTCATCGGTACGACGCGCAGCTCGGCCAGCGTCTGAAACGACGCAACAAAGCCGTCGGAGCTTGTCGCTTGCACCGGCGTGCCAGCCGGCAGGACCATGCTCTCGGTCATCCGGGCGGTGACCTGGGCCTGCAGCAGCGCCATCGCCGGCAGCGGGTGCAGAAGAGGCGCAAAGAAGCTGCCCAGCACGCGTCGCCAGGTCGCGCGAACATTGGTGTGCAGTGCCTGCCGCGTACGCACCGCTGAAAAGGCCAGGACTTCGATCAAGCGCTGGACATCGGGGTCCTGCGCATCGACGCGAGTAGTCGGCTGCTCGCTGGCATAGCGCCGCCGGAACGACTCGATGGCGCGCAGCTCATTTAGCAAGCTCTGCTCAAACGACTCGTCAGCTAGCATTGCTGCCTCCTGGGCCACTCACGGGGCTTCCTCCGGGGGGACCTCCTTGGGGTGTGCTGCTTCCCGGCGGACTGCTTCCCGGCGGACTGCTTCCCGGCGGACTGCTTCCCGGCAAGATGCCTCCGGGGGGGGAGCTCGTCGGTGGGGACGATCCTGACTTCCCCTCGGTCTGCGGCGGACTCGTGCCGGGAGGACTGTCGGAGCCCTGGCCTTCGGTCTTCGGGTCTTTGCCGCCATACGCCGAGGTCAGCAAATCCTGCATAAATTTAATGAGCTGATTCTGGGCCAATAGCGTGTTCTGACCGTGAGTCAACATCGAATTGACAACCGATTCGTGATGCGGGACCTTGGGCATTGAGGTCAAATTGAACGTACTTGCGGTTTCGAAGGGATGCTTATCTTTAATCATCATGCTCTGAATCTGCCCGCTCATCAGAGCCATCGTATCCATCGGGTTTAGTGTGACGGTCATAGCCTGATTAATATTGCCATACGTCTTTTCTAATACCTTGCGGAACTGCACGGCATAGTCGCCGGTCATTAAAGAGCCTTTCTCCTTCATCTCATCCAGCAGCGTCCCGCTGTCGTCCCCTCCCGGTGCCCCGGGGGGCATGCCAGGTATCTCGGGGGTCTGTGGCATATCGGGCATACCCGGCATACCCGGCATACCCGGCATACCCGGCATACCCGGCATACCCGGCATACCCG
>CALFYE010000088.1 GCA_937952145.1 uncultured Myxococcales bacterium | reverse complement strand
GATCTACACAGGCGAAGACACTCTTTCCCTACACGACGCTCTTCCGATCTCATTCGGGAGTCCATCCGTCTGGACTCTTCCCTGGGGCGCGCGCTGGTCAGCATCCTGCTCGTGTTTGCCCAGATGGAGAGGGAGGCGACGGCCGAGCGGACACGGGAAGCGCTCTCGCATATCCGCCGGCTTGGCTACCACCATGGCAAAGCTCCCTACGGATTCCAAGCGGTGCCGGCTTCCGATCAGCCACGATTCAAAGTCCTTGTAGAAGACCCGGAAGAACAGAGGATCCTCGGCTCCATCAAGGGGTGGCTCGATGCCGGTCTCAAGGTGCCCGACATCGCCGCGCGCTTGAACAGCGAGGGGATGAAGCCGCCGCAGGCCGACCGATGGCGCACGTCCTTTCTCTACTTGTTGATTGAGAGGCATGGCTGGCACGCCCCGCAGCCTCACAACGAGCGATCCCATACGGACGAGGAATTGCTGGCACGCATCGTCGCGCTACGCGGACGAGGCCATACGTACCCGCAGATCGCCAGCATCCTGAACGAAGAGAAGTGGGTGCCGCTCAAGGGCCGCAAGTTCACCGATAGCAGCGTGGGCAAGCTACTGCGCGGCTGCGATGAGAGCAAGCACCAGACCCCCAAGCGCTACCTGGAGAGCCTCCTTGAGAGGCTGGCGCGCGAGCACGAGAGGGCATCGCCCGATGAGCCGTTTCAGCGGCCGGGGCTGCCCAAGCTGGCCCAGCTACTCGGAGAGGCTGGCTACGTAACCCCCAAAGGGCACGCGCACTGGTGGCCCGCCCAGGTGCAGCAGCTACTCGAGGGGCGCTTCGATTCCTATTACCGCGGGTCGATCGTCACCCACTAGATCGGCCAGAAACAGCGGGTGGGAGGTCCCACCCGCCAGCCAGCGCTACCCCTGCTCTTGACAGGGACCGGGGTAGTGCCAACGAGAGGACCGTAACCATGCCTTCTAGACCACGTCAATTGTTTTTCCAGCATAGCGATGATTGGGCAACGGATCATTCAGCCCTCATGACGGAGCCGGAGATCTGGGGGAGCCTGGCCTTCCAGGGTCTGATCGTGGACGCCGATGGACACTTGCGAGAGCAGCGGTGCTGCCCGTCGTGTCAGTCGACGATATCGGGACCCCCAACGAGCTTGCGAGTGGTTCTTGATTCGTTGCGCCAGCAGTCACAAGTCACGCACCTCTCCCTCGCATTCTTGGCAGATATTCCGGCGGCCCTCCTCCGCGTATAGCCACCTCCGCGTTGGATAGTCAGGAATGAGCGGGAACACCGGACTTCGGATGGACCCGCTCCCGATTCAGTCGATTGCGTTAATGGCGTCCCACAGCAGTTTTAGTCCCACAAAATAGCTTCTTCATATCCGAGCGAGCCGGCTTGCTCCCGCGCCTCTAGATAGGCTTGCACATCCGACAACTTAACACACGGCGGAATACTGCAGGCAAGCAATTTATGTGCCTGGGCTAATTCAGTTTCGCACCCTAAAGCGACCAAGTGCTTGTTGACTTCTTCAATCGAACCTAGATCAGGGACGATTATCCGAATCAGAGAGTTTCCTGAATGTTTCACGACCTTCACGAACCACCGAACACCGTCGTCGTCTTTACGGATTTGTACGGTATCGCCAATGGTTGCATCACGTGTAAAGAAGGGCACATTGGCAATGACACATTCCCCTTCGCAATCACTCGGCCTAGCCCATACCGACTCGACAGATCCCGGAGGCCACCCATCTTCGTCGGGCTCCAATTGAAAAAAGACTTTCACGTGGTCATCCATCACTTAGTGCCTTTCGTACGATTGCAGCTTCGACACAGAAGCTGATGATTGTCAAGTGATCCGTTCCCATTCTTCACTTTGGGAATAATGTGATCGTGCTGCGTCTCGTTTCCAGGTGGCGTCACGCCGGCTGTGCTCTTTTGCGATGGCACCGTCGACTTCTGGCAGTTCATACACGTCGTTTGACCTCCGTGTGCCGTAGCGTTCTGGGCCTCACCTTCACGTTTCATGGCGCGAGTGAAGTCTTTACCCGCACGCGGCCCGCCGGCAGCTCCTCTAGCTCCAGCCTGACTAGCCTTCTCCTCTAGAAGTTGGGCCGCACCCTTGACCGCGTCTTTCTCGATCTGGCTCTCGACCGCGATCCCTGCGCCGCCGCCAGGAATCATCGCTCCGACAACTGCCGTGGTGCCAGCATCTAGCGCGCCTTTGACACCACCCTCCGCAAGGCCATCCAGCTTCTTCTGTGTCGGCAGATTGTAGAAATTGACGGCCGCTTCCCACTTACTTTGAGCTGCATCAAGAGCGCTGTCCCATGCGTTGTGCGCAGCTTGTTTCGCCTTGTTTGGGTCTTTCAAGGTCTCTACGGCATGCTTCCCTGCTTGCTTTGCGCGCTCCTCGGCCTGGAGCGCCACGGTGGTCAGCTCGGCTGGATTGGTCAGAAGGTGGGCTGCGCCCTTTGCCTGGGCCTCCTTGTGCTCTACCCAATCCACCCCGGCCAGGGCGCCATGGTAGCCAGCCTCCGTGCCGCTCGAAAGGGGTCGGTTGTACTCCACGTCAAGCACGGCCAGACAATTCTTCTTGCTCTTCGTATTCCGGCTAAGGCATACGCGACCAGTGGTGGGATCACGGTATATGGGCTGGCCGATTGGGATTGGTACTTGCTGCACTTTGGTTCGCAGCTTCCTACCGTTCTTGATAATGTTGATGTCGCGTGAGACGAGGCAATGCCTTCCATCAGGCGAAATCTGGCCGATCGGCGAGACCTGATGCTCTCCCTCATTCAGAATGCAGCGGTTATCCAGCTCGCCCCGGATGGGTCCGAGTGCGCCCTGGGCAAGGAGCCGTTGAAGCACGGCCGGGTCGAGGTGTTTGGCTTGCGGAAGGCTACCAGGGCCGGGCACAGTGCTCGCATCTATTGGCGGTTCAGGCAGGCTCTCGGCGGTACTTGACTCTGCGCCTACGCAGTGTGCCGCCTCGGGTTCCAGACATACTCGCCGGTGCTCTGGATCTGGGTATAGCGTGTCTCCGATGCTAAATCGCTGCCCTTGGAACTCACAGTGCTCCCCATCCTCAGTAAGGCGGCCTAACGTAGCGATGGGCTGCCCATCTTTCCCATAGAGCACGCACGTCCGCTGAAATGGCTCGGATAGCTTCCGGCGCTGCTCTGCGATCCACTCGCCCGCCTCGCGCAGAATGTCCACTACCAGACTTTGGGGATAGGGGTATCCTTCCCCCATCGAGAAATCCAGCGGCCCGCGCAGCGTCAGAAAGAATGGGGCACCATCACCAAAGCCGACATGCACGACGAGCGCGAAATCAACTTGCTTACGTGGACGCGTGACGGCGCCGAACCCTAGCGCGCCGCTCGGCACAACCGGCTTGGTAGGGACCAGTGCGCCGGGTATCGGGTCACGGGTTTTGGTCCATAGGCCAAACCCTCGTACTAAGCCTTCCGCGAAAACCTTCGTGTCGGTCATGAAGGGCAGATGGAATCCTACGCGAGCCCCAAGCTCAGGCGTCGCATAGCCGACTTGCCCATCGAACAGCGCGCCTGCAGAGAGCCCTACCTCGGCCAGGCCCACCGGCAAGTTGCCCACTGCGCGTAGTGCGGCCAAATCGGTCAGAAGCCCGAGCTGGTTCTGGCCGTCGAAGTGGGGTAAGCGAGCCTCGTACTCGAAATCCAGCAGGACCGCGAAATGCTGATGCGGATTCTTACGCCAGGGCCACAAAAGACCCTTGATAGAGAATCGTATAGGACCTTGCTGCCAATAAGTGTCGGTCTGGTCGCCGTGCTTCTGTCCCCAGACGGCGGTATTACTGAAGATTCCGCCCTCGACATGCTCCAAAATTCCGACGGAAAGACCATAAGAAGTAACGACGCCGGTCTCGCGAAGGTTGGTGGAGGGCAAGATGATCGCGTCGGCACCTGCATGAAATGCGATCTGGTCGATGCGCGTGCAAACGAGCGGTCCCCCATCGCACAGACCACCAAAGCCGCGGATCAGTGGCCTATGCCCCATGAGATCCGGCTGCGCCCATGCAGCCAGAGGCGAGGCAAGCAATGAGCCGAGGATGATGAAGCAAGCGAGCCGAGAAATGAGTAGGGCCATGTCGAATGCGATGATCCGTGATCTGCCCGCGCATCGATGGGTCATCGGTTGATGAGGACTGGACCTTTCGGTCTTCGGCATGGGGCCTGACTTACCATACATGAATGACTCCACCGAGAGTGATCCTGCGTCTGAGACTGCTCAGGATGGCGCTCTGCCGACCTTGTAGTGGGCCAGCTTCGCGTAGAGCGTGCGGCGCGAGATCCCCATTGACTTGGCTGCGGCGTCCTTGCGCCCCCCGAAGGTGGCAAGCGTCTGCAGAATGATCAGGCGCTCTGCCTCCGCGAGCGAGCACCCGACGGGGATCACGATATCTGGGGCTGGCTTGGCGGAAACTAACAGGTTGGTTAGATCCGTGCCGGTCAGCAGTGGACGATCGGCCGCCTCCAGCAATGCCTGCGTCATCACCCCTTGGAGCTGTCGGACATTGCCAGGCCATGAGTAGATGCGCAGGAGTTGCTGCGCATCTTCCTCGAAGATCGGTTTCGACCGGCCGAACCGTGTCGCCGCCGTGTCAAGCATCTCGAGCCCGAGGAGAAGAATATCGGGCCGGCGTGCGCGAAGCGGGGGCATCTCCAATGTCGCCGAGGCGAGTCGGAAGTACAGATCAGCACGAAAGTGACCTCGACGCATGAGCTGGTCCAAGGGAACGTGAGTGGTGGAGACCAGCCGCGGCCTGAGCGCCCGCCTCGGCGCTCGGCTGTCGAGCGAAGGATATCGGCTAAGCAACCGCACCAGGACCGCCTGGGCGTGGGCGTCGAGTGCGCCGATATCTTGCAGCAGGAGCGTGCCGCCTCGTACCGTGTCCAGAAGACCAGACGACCCGCGCGCGCGTCCCACGCCGGTGCCGACGGGCTCGACCAGGCTGCGCTCGAGTTGCTCCGCGGTCAGGCCTGTGCAGACGAAGCAGACAAACGGGGCCCTCGGGTTCCCTCCTGTCATGTGGAGCGCGTTTGCCAGCGCCGCCTTGCCCACCCCCGTTTCCCCCTGGATGAGCACTGATGCGTCAGAGAGCGCCAAGGCTCGGGCCTTGGCAAACAGGCGATGCATGATGGGACAGCCTGAGCGCAGATTGCCCAAACGCTGCTCGTCCCCTGGAACCAAAGTGCTGATGTCGGTGTCGAGCAGGGGATCGTGTCGCGTAGGTGCTTCGGCAAGTAGTTCCGTGCTGAGAAAGTTTTTCATCTGCTGTCTGCCTGGTGGCGACCTCCATGGCAGGCTAGCTCAATGAGTAACTTGAGTAAAATACTGAACATGAGCTTGGTTAGTAAAATGAGTAATATAATAAACAATTGACCCCGCGCCTGTATGCGTGGTGATCTCCGCCTCGTGGCACGCATCCAGCTTGTAGTAGAGGACGAAGTAGCTGAACTTCTCGACGCTGGCGTGGCTCTCTTGAGCCTGCAGACGCGAAAGCGTCAGACGAGAACTAGCTTCATCGTCCGCGCCATTCGAGCGGAGGTAGACCGCCTGAAACAGGAAGCTGCGACGAGCAGAGCAGCCAGCTCAGAGGGTTGAAAAGCAACGGCCAGCACCAGCGTTAGGCCAACACTGCCGGCCTTGATGGCACAGATGACGTAATGGACCTGGCGGCGAATACACTGCTATGAAAATAGGCCCCCGAAGCTTGGCGCAGCGTCGGTGGGAAGCTTGGCATAGCGCTAGGTGCCCCGCTAGCAGCCTGGCATGGCGTCCGGGCGTGCACCAGCAGGTAGATCCAGCGTTGGACGCAATACTCCCCCTTCAACGCCGAGGCGAACTCAGCGTTGTGCTCCCCGCTTCTGTTGTCGTGCGGCCTGCTTAGGCCGCTTTGGGCGCCAGTTGGACCTGATAGCCCAGCTGCTCCAAACGTCGCACCAGATGGCTGGCCGCCTGCTTCTGTTTGCGGCGGTCTAAGTACCCTTCGCCCAAGTCCTTGTAGTCCTGCTTGCGTTTGAGCATGTGGTAAGCGCTGATGAGGATCTTGTGCGCCACCGCCATGTGCGCTTGGATAGGCTTCATCCGTACGGCCAACCGAAAGAACTTGCCACGCAGGTAGCTGCCTTTCTTCTTGGCGGCGCAAACCGCCGCGGTTACCAACGCCGTCTTCAGATGCACGTTGCCTTTGCGCGTTCCTGCGCGCTTGCTACGGCCGGCACTCTCGTTGTTGCCTGGACACAACCCCGCCCAGGCCGCGACTTGCTCCGCGGTGGGGAACACGCTCATGTCCACTCCCAGTTCGGCGATGATCACCGCCGCGGTGTCTTGGTTTATCCCGGGAATTTGACACAAACGGTCCAACTGCTCTTGATAGGGAGCAAGCCGAGGCTTGAGCTCTTGGTCCAGCTGGTCCAAGTCCTGGTTGACCCGCTCCAGCCGTTGCAACTGCAACTGGAGCAAGAACCGATACGGCTCGCGGAGCAAGCCCGTTAGCGCATCGGCCAATTCCTGGAGTTTGCGACGCAGCTTACCACGCGCCAGCTGCGCCATCTGCTGCGGATTCAACTGTCCCTGCAGTAGCGCTTTGAGCATCGCCAGGCCCGAGGCTCCAAAGACGTCGCTTGCTACCGAGGACAGCTTGAGGTTGCACTGCTCCAGCACTTTGAGCGTCCGATTCCGCTCGGCGGACCGGCTTTGCACCAGCTTCCGACGATACCGCAGCATCGCTCGCAGTTGCCGAAACTCCGGCGGGGGGACAAAGCTGGGCCGGATCAGCCCGTGCCGGACAAGCTCCGCTATCCACTCGCTGTCCTTGACGTCCGTCTTTCGTCCTGGAACCGCTTTGATATGCTGCGCATTTCCGACGATAACCTGCATGTGCCCTTCGAGCACCTCATAGACCGGCATCCAGTAGACCCCGGTGCTCTCCATTGCTGCCACGGTGCAGCCCTGGGCCACCAGCCAGTCGCGTAGCTCAAGCAGTTGCACTGTCGTGGTGCCAAAGCTGCGTACCTGCTTGCGGGGCTTTTGGTCGCTTGGGCCCGTAAGCAGGCACGCCACCACGGTGGCTTGGTGGACATCCAGTCCACAACACTTCTCAACGATCGCATCCATGCACCTCTTCCTTTCTTGAGGCGCTGGCAGCGCTGCTGGCAATGCTAGACACTGCTATCCGTCCTTCCCTTTACGGGTTCGACACAAGGTGATACCTAAAGACGCAGCGCGGGTCCGACTGTTCAACGGGATTTGAGTCACCACAGAGATACCGACCTCTGAACCAGCACCTCCAGGTCGTTATATCCGGTCGGGCCCGCGCTGGGCACGCCATTTTCATCTCGGTTGGTGGGCCGTTAGGCGCTGGGGGGCTGTTCAGTGAGACGCCGTGCACGATGCTCGGACATGTGCGGCGGTCCATCGTGTTTGAAAGGAACGCCTCTCGTTAGTTGGAATCCAAGGAGCTCCCGCTGCATCAGGGAGCCTTGAACCTGCTCAGTTCACCATGGCCGCCGCCGCGCTCTTTCCGCGTTCGTCTTCCCAGGAAGACACATTCGGCTCGTCACCGGCACATGGATTCCAGCGCTGAAAGCGTAGGGGGTTTCAAGTGGGCTCTCGTATCGATCGAGGAATACGATGAGGTAAATGGTGGCACGCGGGACGCGCGGGAGTTCGAACGGACGCAAGGAGAACGTTCTTGCGTCGCTGTAGGAGCCATCGTACCGTCGGCTTCTGCCTGTTCTGCTTTGGGCTTTCGGGTACCAGACGTTCTCCTCGCCTAGCTCGGTCAGCCCCAGCACATAGCGAGTCGCCTGGGGGGGAGCGTTATTAAGCAAGAGTTCACGAAATGCAATGATTTCGGGAGTTGGTGCGGCCTCGGGAAACCCCAAACGAAGACCCTTTTGGTAGGCAATTCTACGGCACTCTGCCCCACAGAATCGAGCATCCATACGAATCCGGTCTGGGATGGGGTTCTGACAGTACGCGCAGAGTCGCATCGCTCTATTACAACAGAGCTAAAGTCGATAAGCAACTAAAAAAGTAGTATTGCGAGACTCACGGATTTTCTTGCGCACATACACCGCAAGACGGCGTAGGTGTCGGCAATGTAGAGAGACATGCGAAGCTGATGCAGACATTCAAGGAGGGGCATTGTCAGTCTTTCACTCCGACACTCATGCCGAAGGTATGGTTTGACCAGCCAACCGGTCTGTAAGCCTAGGTAAATACGATGAAAATAGAACCCGATTAAATTTATTCAAGATTGGGCATGAGAGTCGGGTGGAGGCTATTGCATGGTTTCGGCATGAGTCTCGGCAACTGTCTCAGCAATCCTCCCGGCCCGCTCTCGGAAGACTCTCGGCTCGATTCTTTGGGCGTAGCTCTGCGAATGCGACGGCGCCACTGTCGGCGAAAGGCTCGAATTTCGTAATTTCTTCGACGAAATCGGCTGTATTTCTATGGCTAGACAACTATTTGATTTACACTGACGAGCCCTTAAGTAAGACTATGATCTATGCGCGACGCGACAGCAAATCGCATTGAGCACTCGATCAAACAGCACATGCCGGTTGGGGCGGTTGCCTATTTTTTTCAGCAAATCACCGCCGACAACCGTGTGATTCGGTTTCCCGAAACTGGCTTCTTCAAGCTCATCGCGCCGTTTGAATTCCCGGTGGGAGTTCCCAGCGGCACCTATCAAGTGTTTTTCGTGCGGAGCCTCGCGGACTCTCACCCCTTACCTCCCCGCGACCCTGAACGTCCATACCCCGAAGTCTCCTTCTACTTCGCACCGTCACCGGCTACACAGGCTACTCCGCCAGACCGAGCCCGTCCCACAAGATCCCGGCCTCGACCCGTTGAGGATAGACCCTTAACCCCGCTAGATGCGGCCCACCTGGAGTACAGCAAGCAACGACTATCCCTAAAGCATCAGCGCGCCGAGCAAGACCTTGAGAAGATGAAGCACTACACCCAAGAAGTCAGCGAGGTGTTTACGCTCAACCAGTCCTACCGGCATGAGCTTGCTGACAGCGCCAAGTTGCTCATGGCGCAACCAAAGGAAATGCTTGCGGACCTACAGAAGGTCAGGTCCGTCTTCAACGAGATGACAGAGGCGAGTCTAGATATGGTCGCAATGCACCGGAAGCGCCTCAATGAGTTGGCGAATCCTGCACCGCCGCCCCCGCCAGCTTATGTAACGGTGATCCAGACGCTTTTGCCCTTGGTTGTGCCCCTCGGAGTAGCGGCGTTCGCGCGTTTTGATCTCGCGTCTCGCTTGCCACCGGAGTTGATGAAGGTGCTGGTCGAGTCTCTGGCCGCGCTGACGCCCCAAGCACCGCCTAGCGCACTGCCGAAGCCCCCAGAAGCCCCGGCTCTACCCTCCGTACAACATCCGGCCAGCAGTCAGCCCGAGCTCCCCGCGATGGCGGAGGCAAAGAATCAGAGCAGTTCGACCAAACCGAATGGGCGAAGCGGCTCATCGCCCGGTACAGCCCGAGACCCTTCATCGGTGGATGACATTTCCTCGCTGCCTCCGCTGGAAAACGGCTTGCTCACAGTCAAGAATCTCCAGCGAGTGCTATCAATTCTTCACCAACCGGATGCGCCCCCAGAACTAAAGCAGTTCTTGGCTAGCTGGAGCTCACTCGCGGACCAGATGATTCCCGAGAGAATACCTCGACGTCGAAACTCAGCAACCCCTCTGACTGCTTGCGTGCTCTCGGTGCAAGACCTCCACTATGTTCTGTCAATGTGCGAGCGCCAAGGTACTGCAGAGAGCAGACAATGGTTGGCCCCTTGGATTAGTCTTGTCTCTGCGATGGCATCCGAGCCAGCCACTCAGCGCATGGATGCACCTGCGCCATCATCGACCGAACCACCGCTACCTCAAACAGAGGCACCTGCGTTACAAGCTGCTGAATTACTTCCCACAGAGAGTCGCGCGCATTCCATGGCGGGCGTCCACCCACTACATCTTGAGGTGCCCGATTCACCAGCTGAAAGGACTGACGTGTGTTCGCCCCAGCCGGTCAACCCATCGGATCGTGGGGTCGACGTGCCTCCATCACTGGTAATCAACTCATCACCTATAGAAGAGAGCACGCCATCGCCAGCGACAGCCAACCCACCGCTCCTAGACGGCCATGAACCTTCGTCAACGACGGCTGATCCGCTGAGTCCTTAGCCACTACAGTTATCTGACAGCCCGAAGTAATAGAATGCGTATTCCTGCGAAAGTGACCGCTCGTTCCGGTTCAAAGTGACCGCTCATTCCGGTCCAAAGTGACCGCTCATTCCGGCCCGGCCGATCCAGGCTCATCCTTAGTCGGAGCGTAGCGACGAAGCTCGTTCGGTTTGTCGTCAGGGGTTGGGGGTCGGCTCGTCCTTGCTCTTGGAGGGTCCCTTTATCACGAATCGGTAGCTGCGGTGCATCAGCCGGTCCAGGATCGCGTCGGCCAGCGTCGGCTCGCTGAGCCACTGGTGCCAGCGGTCTAGCGATTGAGAGCCGCCCCCATCAGCCCGGTACCATACCGCGAGCTAATTGGAAGCTATTCCTGGCACGCCGGGCAGTTCCCACAGGATGGGCACAAGAAGCTCGGCTTGGGTCCGTGGGGGCGGGGACAGGGGACGGCGAGCGCGTCACAGCCGACATGAGCATCAACCCACCCGGGCGACCGACCGCCCTGCGGGTCGGCCGGCAACTCAACATCCGGCCAAAGAAAGGGGAAACTCTCTCGGCAATGAAAGCAAGTATGCTTTCCCCAGGATGCGTTGCAGCTAGCGCAGCGGCAGAAAAAAGAATCCTCTCGAACCTCGAAACCGCGGTAGGGCTCGGGCTCAGTTTGGCTGCAAATAGGACAGATGAGCAGCGCGCGTATGGCCTGCACGGCTTGATCAAGCTCGGCCTTGCTCCGATAGAGTTCTTCCTCTATAGCCTCTTCTTTTCGGAGCTCCTGTTGGCGAATGCGTTTTTCTTGATTCAGTGCGCTGAGCTCTCGCTGGTCATCCCGCGCACCCCTTCGATCTCCCTGGACACCTTCGACGTATTGCCGGAGCTCGGCGACCTGTTTCTCAGCGTCCCTATAGGCTTTTTCCAGGCCCAGCCTGCTCCATTCCGCGGTGCGCGGTGGACGCAACACGCTCCACTGTTTCCCATCCTTAGATGACGCAAGCCAAGTTCCGCCATCGGCGATCCGCGCCGCCTCTTTGGTCCGCTCGGCGCGTGGTGGATAGGATTTCAGTCGCGGTCCCAGTAGGACCCAGCGCAGAGCACGGGCGATCCGCTCGGCGCTGGCGATATCCCATGGCGAGACGGGCAGGCATCCACGTCCAACCTTTCCTGCCGAGCGCTCGTTGCCTACAGTGTATAAGCGACTGAGCGATGGCGGCGCGCCGCCCCCGGTGCCCACCTCCGGCGTCGCCGGGTAAAGCAGGAGCGTTCTATCTGGGAGCGCGTCCAGCACCTCGCCGACATCGGCAGGTTGCGCAGCCAGCAGGCTCTGTAGCATCGCAGGAACCGCGACTATGCGAAGCAGCGATTGCCCTGAGGAAGAGAGCAACCAAATAACGTTGTCGTCGCCCCATCGGAGCTCGACCTGCCCGTCAGGTCCATCTAGAAGGAGGGTCACGCCGGTGCAGATGCGTGTCTCCCTGTACTCTTCGATGGGTTTATATCGAAGTTGAGAGAGTGCGTGAACGAGCAGCAGCACCGCGAAGCCACCCAGCGTGAAGCGCGTCGCGATGCGCCCGCGCCAGCCGCGGATCGCGCGTCCGGCGAGCAGCACGCCGAAGAACGCGACCGAGACCAGGGAGAACACGGTCTTGTGCTCGAGCACGAACGGACGCCCGAAGACCTCCTCCGAGAACAGCATCCCGCTGCCGGTGGTGATCAGCAGCAGCACGAAGCCGATCGCGATGAAGCGGAACAGCAGCCGCTCGAGCACCATCAGCG
>CALFYE010000087.1 GCA_937952145.1 uncultured Myxococcales bacterium | reverse complement strand
AAAATACTTAAAACTCCTCCGCTACATGCTCTGGTTTTACAGATCAGACGCCAGCTTCATTGTAGACTCGAAGAGGCTGTCGCCCTGAAGAATGTGGCGGTGCGGGGCGAGCGCATGCACGAGGATCTGGCTGTCGCGGTTGGCACCTGCATCGAAACATGCGGCGGCGCTGCTGACCTGGAGCGTGCGTGATGCAAGGTGACTGGACGATGCTCGAAAGTAGACGCAATGGAAACGCTTGACGAAATCACCGCAAAGTTGCCGTCCTCGGACGACTTGGTCAAGGCCGCGATTCGCTCGCTGCGGAAGCGAAAGCCAGACAAGCGGTCGCGCGCTCGACAGCCACACCCTCTCTGGTCACGGGTCGGCTGTCTGTTCTGCCATGGCAGCGGCTACAGCTACGCCATCTGCCGCAAGTATGGGTTTGACCCGGACGAGACTTGGATCGCGGACGATGAAAGGAACCCCAATGCCCCACGGAACGCCTGAACCGCCCATGCAGCCGCTGCACCCAGACAAGCCGGAGCCGGAGATCGTCAAGGGCGATGTCTGGGTAAAGAAGGCGAGCGGGAAGACGACGGGGAACGCGCCGCGGTGCCGCGTCTTTTCATTCACCCCGACTCGGCGAGCCTCCGTTCGCGTCACGCACCTCTGGTTCGATCGCGACGGGAACATTCAAGACTTTACCGAGCGCGTCTTCCGCCGAGACTGGCGCCCGGCTTAAGAGGGCTCAGTACGCGCGTGCCACAAAATGACGCCAGATGAAAGAAAATGCTTGACTCGGTTTTGCCTCCGAGGTAGTCAGGCACAATGAGCCGGAGCGAAATCGGGCAGTTCTTGCCTGGTCAGGTAGAGCCGGACAGCCGCTTAGGCGCGGTGGCGCACAGGAGGACCAGCCGAGCCCCCGGTTTAGCATGCGACCCTTCACGGCCCTCAACGAAGCCGGGGTGGGTCCTCTGCTCGTCTATATGGCCAGCACATTGCAGCTGGGATCGAACGCAGTGAACCAGTCCCTGGGCGCATCCAGGCAGACACGCAAACGACGACGCGCCAGTGCGGCGGCGTCTTGAAACTTAAGCGATTCACACGCGAGCACCTTGCGCAGTAGGGCGGGAGTCCGGACCCGGAACGGACCGCTGGCAACGTACTGCCAGGGAGCAGCAATCCCTAACCAAACTGTTGTGGCGGGCGGAGAAAATTAGTGCCGCAGACGACCCACCCGCGCCCGCAACCTCCAGATGGGGCGCGGGCGGGTCACTTCGGATAGGGGAGAATATGCGAACCGTTTCCTTGCTTGTACTACTCACCGGCTGCGCATCCGGCGCCCAGACGTGGCTGCAGGTCGTCGATAACCATGCGCTGCTCTCTGCTAGCGTCGTGTGCTGGGCGCTGCTGTGCGCCGCGTGGCTCATTCGCGGGCCGGTGCGCGTTCACATCGAGGCCAAGAACAAGGCCAGCCCTTCGGAAGTTGATGAGGCCGCGGTGGTGGCCGGCGGCATCAAGAGGGCGATTGACGGAGAGCCGCCGCCCCTCACTCACCCGCCGTCGCATTACATCACCATGGACCCTCGGAGCCCGCGATGAAGGTCTACGATCGCGACAAGGTGCTTGAGGTGGCGGCGCGATTAATGACGGCAGGCGAGACATATTGGGGACGTATCGAGCCAAATGCAAAAGACGCGGTCGGTTGCGCCAAGCAAATCATAGACGAGGTCGAGCGCCAGTGCCCGCTGCCGGGCAAGCCGGAGCCCACACTGGCACCGCCATCGGGGCGCACGCGATGACCCGCGACCGCAAGAAAGCAGATGCAGGAGCAACGGCCATGAACGGAGAGAAGATGACCCCGACCGAAGAGACGACCGCCGCCCTGATTGTGAAGTTGCAAACCGAACTCGAAACAAGCAAGGCGGAGTGCCATCAGTGGCGCAAGGACATCGATGCGGAGCGCACGATATCTGCACAGCTAGGCCAGCAAGTCAAGGAGCTGTTCGCCGCCACGTCAAAGGCCCAGGATGAACGCGACGAGCAGCGAGCGCGGGCCGAGAAGACAGAAGAGATTGCCGAGGTCCATGCAGCGCGGTGCGTAGGCTTTGAGCGAGAGCTGGCCCAGGAGCGCCTAAAGTCACAAGCGCTGCTCAACTTCAAGAACATCTGGCTCGACCGCTGCACCAAGGCCAGGCAGGAGCGCGACGAAGCCCGCGAGCAGCTGGCGAAGCTGGAGTGGGGCGGAATCAAGAGAGTCAACGCGGGCAGTTCATTACTCCGAGCGTGTCCCATATGCAACGGACTCCAGCCTGATGAGGATGTGATCCGGTCGTTTAAGGGCACGCAGATCGGCCACAAGCCCGAGTGCTGGTTTGCGAAGGGGAAGGCGGCGCCTATCGAGAAGTCGCCTTCTTTACAGCAGCGGACGACCAAGCAGACGGTCTATGATCACTGGCTCGATGCGGCTGTATATACGCTCATGGGCGTTGATTGGCCCGGAGGCACATCAATCACGGTGAAGACTGACCGGCCGCTAAAGCCCGGCGCGTCGTTTGTCTATGAACCGGCAAGAGGAATCTGGCGGCTGGTCGATAAAGAGCCTGCCCGCTGCTCGCTCTGCTGGAGGCCCGACGTGACCGGCAAGGCGCATCCATATGCACGCTGCAAGGAACGCGATGACCGCGAGAAAGAACTTGCCCGCTCCGAACCAAAGTTCAAGGTTGGGCAGAAGGTTTGCGTGCACGGCGCGGACATCCAATGGGGGATTACAGCGGCGGAGTGGAACGGCACAGAATGGCGATACGAAGGCCCGAATGGATGGTGGTGGGCCGAGTGCAAGATCGTACCCGCGCCCAAGTTCGCGGTGGGGGAGTGGGTGACAAGGAAATATCGGTCCGCCCTGCCCGGTGTCGAGATCGAGCGGCGTGAATGGCGATCTGGCATAACGCACCCTGCCGGAGGATGGCTCTATTCCTGGGGCTCGTCGGGTGGATGCGATTGGGAGGATGACCTGACCGCCCAAACCCCGCAGCACAAGCACGACTGCGCGGGGTGCGTGTTCTTGGGGAGGTTGGGGGAGGCGGACTTGTACTATTGCCAGGGGCCATGCGATGGACAGATGGCGGCGACTGTCGCGGTTCTATTTCCTGGTCGCGCTCGCAGCATAACTCGCCGCGAAGCGCTGTTTGCAACCAAGGACCACATCGAAGCCCGCCGCCGGGCGGTCGCGCGGGGGTTGGTGAAGGCATGAAACCCATCCGCTACGATACCCGAGGCCGCTACGCAATCGCAGTGGGTGCCGACGGCCACAAGCTCGGCTATGTCGTCAGCTGCGAACCCTGCGGCACTAGCTGCATGCTGACGGACCGCGAACCTTCCGACCTGGACGAATCCGCGGATGAGCAGATCGCCAGGATGACCATCGCCCGCGTGCTTTGCGCCAGAGAGTGCGCCAAGGACGCAAGCCTGAGGGCAACCTATGACCCGTGAAGCCAGACTGACGTGGCAAGGCCGCGAGCATGCAGTCTTTTACGAGTGGTACCGCGCCAAGTCGCCGCGGTGGGCATGGTGCATCCGCAGAGACGGGCTCACCGTGGCCGATGGTGTGCTTTCAGACAGCGGCTGTCGCGGCAAGATGGTGGATGGCGGCAATGCGCCCGCCGAGCTGCTGCGCGCCGTGGTCAAGGCAAGGCCAGACGGCGAGGAGGCGAAGGGCCTCGCGTCAGCCGTGTGCTGCGAGGATGGCAAGTGCGCCGACTGTCGAGCGGTCAAACTGACCCATAGACGCGTCACGAGCGAGGTCGCATCCAGAGCGCGCCGGCTGTTTGACAAGATACCCGACGATGGACGTGAAGCGCGCCGGCAGCGAAACAAGTTTCGCGCATCCCTGGCCAGCGAAGCGCGGCCAGCCCTAGTGCAGCAGCGCGGGCCACGCAGTAGGCCCTAGATGCGCTCCATAGCGCGCAGGTGCCTGCCCGATGGGCTATCATGCAAAGCGTGAGATGTCAATGAGACCGTCGGTGAGAACGCAAAGGGGGCCGCCAAGGTCGCGGCCCACGGAGTCTCTGCCGTACTAAAGGGCGCTTGCTC
>CALFYE010000086.1 GCA_937952145.1 uncultured Myxococcales bacterium | reverse complement strand
CAGCCTTACGGGGCCCTCGACGGGAGAGATAATATGTAAACACCTTCTTAGGGGCCGGGGATGGGCTCCTCTCCGCTTCCCATCGCTAGGAAGCGCGCTCCGCCACTCGCGGAGGAGGCGATGTCGAGACCGGCGGCCGATGCCGCTGCAGCCTGTGCGGCGGCCGGCGGCACCGCAAAAACTATCGGCAGCGAACCCGCGCGCGGACGTTTTGTAGCAGACTCCAGAGCATGCTCCGTTCGATCTTTGCCCAGGCCGTGGCTCGCCTATTCCTGAGCGTGGCTGCGCTGGCCCTTGCGGTGTTTGGTGCCGCCGGGACCGCCGACTACTGGCAGGCATGGCTGTACCTGGGGATCTTCTTTGTCGGCAGCTTGACCGTCACCGCGTACTTTTCGATTCACGATCCAGAGCTGATCCGTCGCCGAAACGCCTTCGGAGCCGGTGCGGAGCGCAGCCCAGGGCAGGGCATCATCGCCACCGCCATCCAGTTGAGTGTCCTTCTGTGCCTGGCTGTGCCGGGCCTGGATCATCGCTTCGGCTGGTCGCACGTACCGACGGTGGGGGTCCTTCTGGCCGAGCTTGGGCACCTCATCGCGTTCGGCATCTTGTTTTGGGTCTTTCGCCACAACTCGTTCGCTGCCGCGACGCTGACGGTCGAAGAAAATCACCGCGTCATCGACACGGGACCATACGCTGTGGTGCGTCATCCGATGTACGCCGGCGGGCTCCTCCTGATGCTGGTGACGCCGCCAGCGCTGGGTTCGTTCTACGGCTTGGCGGCGGTCGCACCGGTGCTCGTGGCGCTCATCGCTCGCCTCGTCACGGAGGAGCGCTGCCTGGTCGCGCAGCTTCCGGGCTACGCTGCCTACCGGACCCGGGCGCGCTACCGCTTGCTGCCTGGCGTGTTCTAGCGGACGCAAGATCTTCGTCGCTGAGCGGGTGCACAAAAAACTCTGCCCAGGGGCGAGATATGATCGCGGGATGGGCTCCGTCACCACGTCCGCCGTCTTTGCACTTCTTGCCAGTGTCGCGCTCTCCGCTTGTGGATCGGGAGGGGATACGACTCCGCCGAACACCAACCCGCTTGACGGTCCGCCGGCTGGCTACCCTGACGGGCATGCCGTGATTCCGGCGGCGGCGCAGGCCGAGGATGTGTCGTCCCCCACCACGGTCGTGGGTACCGGCACACCCAGTAGCTGCACGGCGGAGGCCTTCATCGCTGCGGTCGCCGCTGGCGGCATCATCACGTTTAACTGCGGCCCGGATCCGACGACGATCTTCCTTACGTCGCCGGCCAAGGTCTTTAACGACAAGGGCAGCAAGCTGGTGATCGACGGCGGCAACAAGGTGACGCTTTCCGGCAGCGGTAAGAGCCGCATCCTGTACATGAGCACCTGCGACAAAGCGCAGGTCTACCCGCCGGGACCGGGCAACTGCAACACCAACCCCGGCGTTCAGCTTGTGGTGCAGAACATCACGCTCATCGATGGCAACGCCAAGGGCATTCCGGCCGGCACCAACAACGCCGACGGGGGCGGCGCCATCTACGCCCAGGGCGGCAGCCTCAAAGTGGTCAACGCGCGCTTCTTCAACAACGTCTGCGACGACTTGGGGTCTGATGTCGGCGGGGGCGCGATCCGCAAGCTCGATTACTTGGTCGCCGCCGGGGCCGGTCCGGCGCGGCCGGTGTGGATCGTAAACAGCACGTTCGGTGGCCAGCCCGGCTATGGCAACGCCTGCGCCAACGGCGGCGCGCTGAGCAGCATCGGCGTATCTTGGAACATCTTAAACAGCCTGTTTTCCAACAACAGCGCGGTGGGGCACGGCGCCAACAGCGGCCAAGGCGGGAACGGCGGCGCGATCTACAACGACGGCAACGAGATCGTGCTCAACATCACGAGCAGCTTGCTCGAAATCAACCAGGCCAACGAAGGCGGCAGCGCGGTATTTTTCGTCAGCAACAATCGCACCGGCACGATCAGCATCACCGACTCGATCACGCGCCAAAACCCGCGCGGTACATTCGAGACCGCGAACCTCCCGGGCTTTTACGTTCTTGCCAAGCAGCCGGCCATCGTCACTAACTCACAGATCCTGCGCTAAGCCGCCGCGTCCTTGCGCCTGGGGCTGTCGTCTATGCGCTGGCCTCGGGGATGGCTTCGCTAGATGGCGGTGAGATCGGGAACAGAAGGACGCTGCGATAGGCGCGCTCGGCGACGCAGGCTGCAACGCTCTTGCCCAAGAGGCGCTCCCAGCGGCTATACACGCGAGCCACGCCGACGACGATGAGATCGGCATCGCAGGAACGCGAGGTTTCTAGGATGGCCTGCGCGGTGTTGGCTTCGCTGCGGATGATCGAGCCGGCACAGCGGGGGATGCGCTTGGCGACAGCATGCAGCTTGTGGGCTTGGCTTTCCTTTTCGGCCGGCGGTGCGGTCTGCAGCCACAGCATCGCCACTTCCGGGGTGGGGGCGATGAGCGCGGGCTCGACATTGTGCACAAGCAGGAGCTCAGCCTGCAGCAGGGCGCTGATCGAGCGGGCGTGGCGCAGCACGGGATAGCGCTGATCCTTGAGGTTGGTCGCTGCGACGACGATGTTGTGACTGCGACCCGGTCGCGCCACCAGCACCGGGACGCGCGCGGCTTGCACGATCTGCATCGCTGCATCGCCGCAGGGGCGCGGCTGTGGGGGCAGCACGATGAGCTCCGCCCCGAGCTCGGTGGCGATGCGCGCGGTGACCTCGATGGGGTCGCCCTCCGCCGACAAGATCTGCGGCTCGGGCAGGGCGGGCCACACGATGGCGCCGCAGCGCTGCAATAGCTCGGCCCGGTTCTTCTCTAGGGCCTCGATGCTGCGCAGGGCGGCAAGCGGCCGGCGACGACGCGGGATGTGCCAGGCGGTGCGCGGGGAGGGGCAGACGCGCAGGGCATAGAGCTCGTCGCGCAGCCGTTCGGCAAACTGGTGCGCGCGCAGCAGGGCTGAAGCCGGCCAGCTCTCGTCGTAGCAGGCAAACAGCACGCGGCGATTTGCTCCCGCTGCATCGCTGGGTAGCACACGACTTGGCGGTACGCAGGCAGCTTGATAGGCGCTCATGGGGCCCTCCTTTTCCCTGAGTCTAGCGACCGGCAATATATTGGCCTGAGGCAAATATCGATACGTTGTGTTGGGAAAACCAATATGGCCGCTAGACCCAGAGAGCCGGCCAGCTCGTGGCCCGCAGGGGGGGGCTCGTTGCCCTTTGGACGCGCGTCGCCTGGGCACCGGGCGTGCGTTGCGTGTTTGACAAGTCGATCGGGTGGTGGCGGTTTGGCTCGTGATCACGGCTGATCGTCTGCGACAATCGCAGGCTATGCAGTTTGAAGCGGTGTTCGTCACCTTGTTTGCGGTCGCTACGGCAGTCGCGCTGGCGGCCCGCTGGCTGAAGGTTCCTTATACGGTGGCCCTGGTGGTCGCGGGGCTGGTGCTGGGGACGGTGCGCGCCATCGAGCCGCCGCACCTGACCAAGGAGCTCCTGTATTCGCTGTTCCTGCCCGGCCTGGTGTTCGAGGCGGCCTTTCACCTCGACTTCCAGAAGTTCTGGCAGAACAAGCTGGCGATTCACTCACTGGCCGTGCCGGGAGTAGCGGCGGCGATTCTCCTGACCGCGATCTTGCTTCAGCCGGTGGCCAATGCGCTTCACTTCGTCGATGGCTTCAGCATGCGGCACGCTCTGGTCTTTGCTGCGCTGATCGCGGCCACTGACCCGATTGCCGTCGTCGCACTGTTTAAGTCGCTGGGGGCCCCTTCACGCCTGGCGGTCTTGGTTGAAGGCGAGAGCCTGCTCAACGACGGGACGGCGGTGGTCTTCTTCACGCTGATCTTGGCGATGGTCAGCGGGGGCTCGACGTCGATTGCGCAGGCCGGGCTGGACTTTCTGCGTGTGGTCGGTCTGGGCACGGCGGTGGGCGTCGCCATCGGCTACGGCGCCTCCAAGCTGACCCAGCGCGTCGACGACCCGATGATCGAGATCACGCTGACGACCATCGCCGCTTACGGCAGCTTTATCTTGGCCGAGCACTTTCACCTCTCGGGCGTTATCGCAACCGTCGCGGCCGGCATGCTGTGCGGCAACTATGGTGCGCGTACCGGGATGAGCCCATCGACCCGCATCGCCGTCGAGTCGTTCTGGGAGTACATCGCCTTTGCCCTCAACTCGATCGTGTTTCTGCTCATTGGTTTTGAGGTGCGGATGAGCGGGCTCCTGCAGTCGTGGAAGCCGATCCTGGTCGCTTACCTGGCAGTGACGATTGGCCGCGCGGCGCTCATCTATGTCGCGACCTGGCTCTTGCGCCGCACGCGTGAGACGCTGCCCTGGTCGTGGGCAGCGGTGCTGACCTGGGGCGGGCTGCGCGGGGGGCTGTCGATGGTGCTGGCCCTGGCCCTGCCGCGCGACTTTCCGCATCGCGAGCTGTTGGTGACCATGACCTTCGGTGTCGTGATCTTGTCGATCTTGATCCAGGGGCTGAGCATGGGGCCGCTGCTGCGACGCCTGGGGTTGGCTGGGCTTGGCGCCGAGCGACACGACTACGAGCGCGAGCGCGGCATCCTGCGGGCGAAGAGTGCCGCGCTGGCCGCTTTAGATACGCTGCAGCGCCAAGGGGTCGTGCAGGCCGATGTGGTGGCACAGATCCGCGGCGAGTACAGCGAGCAGATCCAAGCGGCGGAGCAGCGCATCAAGGACCTGCACCTACAGGCTGACGAGCTTCGCACCGAAGAACAGCACGCCGCCCGGCGGCAGCTCTTGCTGGTCGAGAAAGGCACGCTGCTCACGGCGGTGCGCGAGGGCTACGTGAGCCGCGAGGTCTTTGAGATCCTGCTGGCCGATGTCGATGCCCGCCTGCTGCAGCTCGATGGGCACTAGTCTTGGCTGCGGCCGGCCCGACGGTTCGGCATGGCCTCAAGGGGCGCCTTGACGAGCTGCGTGCCCGAGCCCGGTCCGTCACGTCGACTGCCGCGGCGCATTCGCCAATTGTGGGAGCCTGGCCGGGCGCGGTATAGCTTGGGCTGCTCAAGAATCCATCCGAGGCCAAGATCGACATGACGGAACAGACCACACAATTGACGCCGGCCCCGACGACCGACCGCACGGGGCTTTTGGCTTTTTGGAAGAACTACGACCGCAAGCTGTACCTGCGCGCCGCCATCCTTGCCGATGAGCTGGGATATGACTCGTTCTGGATTCCCGAGGCGTGGGGGTACGAGATCTTCACGCTGCTCACCGAGATGGCGCTGCACACCAAGCGCATCAAGCTGGGCACCGGCATCGTCAACGTCTACAGCCGCTCGCCGGCCGTGCTGGCCATGGCGGCGGCCACCCTTGATGAGATCAGTGGCGGGCGCTTCATCATGGGCATCGGCACGAGCGGCGCCAACGTCATCGAAGGGCTGCACGGTCGCAAGTACGAAAAGCCGCTGACCCAGGTGCGCGACGTCATCCGCGTGGTGCGTACGCTGCTGGCTGGCGGCAAGCTCAGCGACGCGGGGGCCGAGAACGCTAGCTACCGGCCATTCCGTCTAGAGATGAAGCCGCACCGGCCATCGATTCCGATCTATGTCGCGGCGCTGAAGCAGAAAGCCATCGAGTCGATCGGCGAGCTGGCCGACGGCTGGATTCCCACTTTTTGGCCGTATGACAAGCTGGCCGAGGGGCGGTCGTGGATTGCGACAGGGGCGGCGCGAGCCGGTCGAGATCCCTCGCAGATCACCTGCGCGCCGTTTACCACCATGCTGCCGCTGGGACTGGAAGCGGGCGGTCACATGGCTCGCAAGATCATCGCCTTTTACATCGGCGGCATGGGCGACTACTACATCGAGCTGCTGAGCCGCTACGGCTTCGCCGACGACTGCAAGCGCATCGCGGAGCTCTACGCCAACAAGGCGACGCGACACAGCGCGGGCGATGCCGTACCGGCGGCCATGCTGGAAGCGCTGACCATCGCTGGTGATCCGGCGCAGTGCATTGCCGAGCTCAAGCGCCGTCGCAGCTTCGGAGTCGATCTGCCCATCCTCAACCTGCCGAACGACATGCCGTGGGAGATGGTCGAGATGTTTATCCGCGGCCTCGCCCCCAGCAATTCCTAGGCGCCCCTGGGCAGCGCTTGAGGGGGGGCGCTGCGGGGGGCTCAGACTTCGAGCAGCGTCGGGGTGTCGGCGTAGTCTTCGTCGGGGCTCTCGGGTAGACCGAAGGCGCGCTGCACGGCGCTGGCGTTGCGCTTTGTGCGAGCGCGGGCAGCGGGGAAGCCCGGCAGGATGCGCAGCGGGGCGAGCAGAGGACAGCGGTCGGCCCACATGAGATCGATCAAGCCGAGCTCCGCCCCGAGCGACAGTTGATGGAGAGCAGCGTCGTATTCTTCTAGGACGCAGTGAAACTCGGTGAGCAGCTGCTGGCAGAACATCTGTGCGCGCAGACTCAGCTGCGTGCTGCAGTAGAAGGCGGGCAGCATCTGGTGGGCGGGTACGCGCAGCTGACCGCAGACAAACTGCAGACGGATCCGGACATCGTCATGCTCGGGCTTCTGCAACACCGGATGTGCCAATAGCTGTTGGGCGCGGGGGCGATCGCCTAACCAAGTGAGCGTCCGTCCCATCGCCAGCAGGGCCATGTGAACGTAGGCCGGCTCGGTCTGTTCGAAGTCCAGTTCTGCCAGCGCCGCCTCGCTTTTTCCCTGGAGAACCAGGGTGCGTGCCGTGACGTAGGCCAGCTGGGGCGTGATGCCCTGCGCCATGCGAACCGCGTTGAGATAGCGCGCCGCCAGGTCCAAGGGACCCGTCTCGCTCAGCAGCGCCCCGACGGCCTCTTGCGCCCCCACAAGCTGCGGTGCACGCGCCAGAGTACGGCGAAGCGTGGTGGCGGCCTCTGGCAACTGACCATGCTGGATCTGCGCCAGCGCCAAGGTCAGGGTTGGATCGTGACAGTGGGGGGCGATGCAGGCCGCGCGCTGCGCCATCTGCACCGCGCGATCGATGGCAGCGGCATCCGAGAAGAAACCGCGTCGGATCAGGGCCTTGGCGTAGCCGGTCAGGATCGTCGGATCTTCGGGATGTAGCCGCAGGGCCTGCTCGAATAACTCGATGCTCTGCGTGACGCCAGTGACGCTGAGCAGGTGGTAGTGGTGACGAGCGCGGAGGTACAGATCCATGGCCTGCGGATCGCCAAGGAGCGGCGTCTGCTCCGCCTGCGTCTGTCCCTCCCGGCGGCTGCTTAAGAGCTGGGCGACGTGGGTGGCTAAGGTTGTGGCCAAGGCCAGGATGTTGCCGTCGCGGCGCTCGACTCGCCGGATCGCAAACTGCAAGCGGCTGTCGACATCGTAGAGCCGCACGATGGCTTCGAGAACGTTTTCTCGACGGCGCAGAGTGCCATCGACGACCGCTTTGACCAGGAGCTGCTGTCCCAGCAAGCGGGCATCGCGGGGTGGCAGCGGCAGGCCGCGGATGATGCCAAAGCCCATGACGCGCAGACCTGGCGAGTCACTGAGCGCGTCGATCACAGCCTCGGTCAGGCCATAGGCTTGGTAGGCATCGGCCTCGCCCGGGGTGAACTCGAAAGGCAGCACCGCCACGGTAAGCTCGCTCGACGCGGTGACGCTGGCGGGCGCGGCGAGGGCCGGGAGATCGGTTCCTGCCGCCCTCCCGGCGTCTACGTCCACTGTGGCACCGGTCCCGCTGACGGTGTCAGGCAAGAGCACGGTCTGGCTGGCCGCCGCTACACCGCCGCCTTCTTTGCGGAGCTTTTGTGCGTGCAGACAATCGCGCAGGCTGGGCCCGGCTGGCTTCTCGGACTCCAGTGCGGTGGCTAGCTCTGCCGCGGTCTGAAAGCGGTCGTCGGGTTCACGGCGCAGGCAGCGCAGGATAATCGCCGCCAAGCCATCCCCCAGGTCGGGCCGCAGCCGGCGCGGATCGATCGGTTCCTCATACAGGCGCGCCAGGGCGACGGCCATCGCGCTCTCTCCCGCAAAGGGCAGGCGTCCGGTGAACATCTGAAACAGCATCACGCCCAGCGCATACAGGTCGGCTCGCGTGTCCAGGCGACCGTATCCGCGGGCCTGCTCAGGAGCCATGTAGGCCGGCGTGCCGCTAATCGGCGAGCCCGCGCTCAGGTTGCTCTCCGGCTCGGAGAGCACG
Organism: uncultured Myxococcales bacterium; assembly: GCA_937952145.1. Lineage (GTDB taxonomy): Bacteria > Myxococcota_A > Polyangia > Palsa-1104 > JAEUJZ01 > JAEUJZ01. The sequence goes on along the minus strand of CALFYE010000086.1, from coordinate 5,410 downwards.
CTAGCGATTCCGAAGTCGGTAATCGCCACCCGTCCACTGCGACTGACCAGCACGTTGTCGGTCTTCATGTCTTGATGGACGATGCCAGCGTCGTGCAAGGCGCCAAGGCCCGCGCACAGCCGGCTGCCGATCTCGCTGGCCACCGAGCGGGGCAGCCAGCTCGCCGGGCCGGCCCCGACGGGACACAGCGCGGTCAGGGGCTGTCCTTCGATGAATTCCATGGTCAGGAATAGCTCGCCGTCGTGGCGACCGATGTCGTAGGTGCGGGCCACGTTGGGGTGCGAGACGCGTCGCGCCAGGCGCACTTCTTTGCGAAATCGGCTCAGCGCATTTTGCTGCGCAAGCTGCTCGGGACGCAGGACTTTGATCGCGACGTCTTCTTCTAGCTCGACATCGCGGGCGCGATACACCGAGCCGAAGGCCCCGGCTCCGACCAAGCTAAGGAGCTGGTAGCGGCCTCCGTAGTGCAGACTCTCAGTCTCGATGACATCGCCTAAAGAGAGCTCGATATGAGGCTCTTGGAGATCATCCGATGGAGCGAAAGAACTGCGACGCACCATAGCCTATGGTAACGCGTCGCCACGCTTTGCAGGGAGGCAGCGCATCGTCATCGAGGAGGCCGTCGCCGTCACCGCCCGGCCGTCGGGGCAGCGCTACGGTGAGCTCTTTCGCGGACGACCCCGAGCTGAAAGATATCGATCACACAGCGCACGATCGCGGGCGATGGGGTCGGCGGGATAGACGTCGTCTTTCTCTTCGACCACGATGGTGCACTCGGCCATCCAGTCCCAGGCGGCGATGGCAGCCAAGAGGAAGGGGTCGTCTTCTGTGGTGCCGATGTGGTCACCGACCTTCAGGTGATACTGCCGCTCAACGCGCCGAGCCAGGTCGGCAAAGCCACCTTGGGTGAGCTTTTGCGTGATGACTTCCAGCGCCTCGGCATCGGTCAGCTTCTGCAGCTGGCTAGCCTCGGTATCGTCGAGCGGAAAGAGCTTTCCGGTGTCGCGCAGGTAGTACAGGTTGGCGATCCACAGGTGCGAACGCGGGCAGAAGTGGCAGCCATTCCACAGCGCGCCAGTGCCAATGAGGACGTTGGCTTCGATGATGCCGTAGCGCTCGACGCACTTGCTGTACACCTGCTGTACGGTGCCGGTGATGATGCGATAGCCGGCGAAGCCGTGGGTGCGCAGGATCTCGCGCAGGAAGGGGATCGGATGCCCCATGTACTTGATGGACACGAAGTCCATCACGCGGGCGAACAGGCGCTGGGTCAGCGATAGGGGGCGCCTCATGGTCGGCCTCCGTGTGGCTTCCCAGATCCCGTCAAGTTCGAGAGTGCTTGCTCGGTTCGCTCTAGCGCCCAGGTCACGCGCTCTTTGCCCTGCGTAAGCCAGGCCTCTGCCTGCGCGGTGTTCATGGCCACGGATGAGGCGGGGTCTTCGGCAAAGTGAATCAGCCACAGTGCCAAGCCACGGATGTGTGCACGCGCGGCCAGGTACACCGTGCGACGAGCCCGACCTGCGACGGTGCGGTGCAGAGCGACTAGCGCCGCGCGAACATCGAGATCAAAGGTGCGCACCGCTTGCAGATCGAACAGCACATCGGGTCGGCCATCGGCGCTGCTGAGCTGCGGCAAGAGCTGCCGCTCGATCTCGGACACGCTGCGGGCATCGATGCAGTCGGATAGGTAGACCGTCAGGCGATGTCCACTCTGCAGGACGCGCGTGGTGGAGGCGGTCTCGGGCATCACCCCATCGTATCGCGATCTCTTTCGGCCGAGGGTGGACTTGGCAGGCAGCGGCCGAGAATCTGTCCCTGCGCGCCGGACCCACGCGGGGATCCACTAGGTCCGTGCAGGTGGCTTTTGGCCTTCTTCCGGGGCCAGTCTCGGTGCGTAGCTGGCCATCGCTCGCCGGCCCAGCCGGTACGACTGCGCGTGACCTCGTCTGCAGCTTGCCGGCCACCGGTTCGGCGCTGCGATCTTTCGGCGCTGATAGCATGAGAGCTGGGGGGCGCGATCCTTGCGCGCTTTCCACTTACTTCTGGGGGGCTCGTCATGTCGCACGGATGTGTTTCTCGCTACGTCCACATCGGTCTGCAGCTTTGGCGGCTCTGTCTGGCCGTGTTTTTTGTCGGGGGATGCGGCCAAGGGGACGACGCAGCCCCGGGGCAGCCGGGCTTGGCGGCGATGACCCGTGGGCTGGCCCAGCGTTCGGCTGCGCGACCGGCGGGGGGCGAGCACCAGACGTCGTCTTCGCCGAGCACCGCGACGGTGAGATCGATCGTCGTGGCCCCCAGCAATCCCAAAGTGGCGCGCGGCCTGACACAACAGTTTCGGGCCACCGCTGTGCTGACCGATGGCAGCAGTCAGGACGTAACCAGCCTGGCGGCGTGGTCGATCAAAGACACGCGCGGCAGCGATGTCGCGCGCATTGATAGCGATGGCTTGGCCACGGCTGACAACCTTGGGCAGGCGCGAGTGGCGGCGCGCTACAACCTGACGACTGGCGCCACCTTGCTTGAGGTTACATCCGCCGCCCTGACCAAGCTCTTGATCTCGCCTTCCTCTGCCAGCATGGCCAAGGGCACCACCGTGACCTTTGCCGCGAGCGGCGAGTACAGCGATGGCAGCACCGCCGATGTGACGACCAGCGTTAGCTGGAGTGTGCTCGATGTCATGGGCTCCGGCGTCGCCGCCATCGATTCCCATGGCACGGCGTTGGGCGTGGCTACCGGTGTGGCGAGCGTGCGCGCCGATCTCGCCGGGATCACGGCCAGCGCGCAGCTTACCGTGTCGTCGGCTGTGCCCAGCACGCTGTCGATTCGCCCCACCGATGCCACGGTCGCCCGCGGGTTGCGGCAGCGCTTCACGGCCCTGGCTGGATTTAGCGATGGCACGACGCAGGATGTATCAGGCTTGGTCACATGGCAGGCGCTGGACGTCATGGGCAGTGGTGTGGCCAGCATCGATCGGACCGGACTAGCGCTGGGTGAGATCGTCGGCAAGGCGCGCATCGTGGCCGGCTTCCGCGGCCTGTACGCCTTCGCCAATCTGGAGGTCAAAGCGGCCATCGCGACCTCGCTGGAGCTGACCCCGACGCTCAATCGGGTGGCCAAGGGCCGAACCGCGCAGTACCGCGCCATCGTCGAATACAGCGACGGCAGCACGCTGGATGTCAGCGCACTTGCCACCTGGCAGGCCAGTGATCGAATGGGCAGCGCGGTCGCCGTGGCGGGCTCGGGCCGCCGGGGAGATTTCCTTGGCCAGAACGTTGGCACAGCCGAGATCCGCGTCGACTACGCAGCGCTGACCGCCACGGGAGAGCTGATCGTTCAGCCCGCGGTCATGGACGCGCTGGCCATCACGCCCGACGACGCTCGCGTCAGCATCGGCGGCAGCCAGACCTTTGTCGCCCTGGGGACCTATTCCGACGGCTCGATTCGCGATGTCAGCACGCTCGTCACCTGGACCAGCACCGACCTGGGATCGACGCTTGGTGTGGCCACGATCAGCGCGAGCGGAGTCGCCAGCGGCAAGCTGCGCGGCCTCGCAGAAATCGGCGCGCAGTACGTCAGCCTGCGGGCCCGCGCTGTGCTAGCCGTCGGGCTGCCGGCCGGCGACTGCGCCCCCCTGGCGTTCTGTTTCCGCAGCCCCAGCCCGCATGGCGATACCCACACCGGCGTCTGGGCCGCTGACGCTAGCAATGTCTGGACGATCAGCGAGCACGGCTTGGTGACGCACTTTGACGGCAGTCGCTTCCGCCAGGTCGCCGCGGTACCCGGCAAGCGCCTGACCGGCATCTTCGGCCGCGACCGCAGCCACGTCACGGTGCTGGGAGAAGACGATCTGATCCTGCGCTGGGATGGCAGTAGCTGGAGTCGCGAGAGCGGCAGCGGCAACGACGCCTCGGGTCTTTGGGAGAGCTCGGCCGGGCGTCTTTGGGTAGGCGCACCGCAGGGGCGTGTGCGCAAATTCGATGGCAGCGCGTGGAGCACGACCCCCGTCGGCACGCCTACCCCCAGCCGCCTGCGCGCCGTGCACGGCAGCGGCGAGAGCAACATTTGGGTAGTGGGCGATAACCACGCGGTCGCGCAGTGGGATGGCACGGGCTGGCGGGATCGCAGCATCGCCTCGGCCACCGATTTGGTCGGCGTGTGGGGACTTGATGCCAGCTCCTTGTGGACGGTCAGCAGCGACGGTTTCGTCTGGCAGTGGAGCGGCAGTAGCTGGACTTGGCCGATTGCCACCTCGCGCGGGCTGCGCGCTATCGCCGGCGCCGACTCGCGCTCGATCCTCGCCGTGGGACCCAGCGAGCTCTTGTGGTTTGACGGCAGCACTTGGAAGTCGGTGGCCGGCACGCTTGACGAGACGCTGAACGCAGTACACGCGCTCGATGCGCGCAGCTTCTATGCCGCTGGCGCCCGCGGCAGTGTGTACACCTGGAACGGCAGCAGCTACACCCGCAAGTCCGAGAACCTTGTGGAACACGGCAGCCTCAACGCCCTGTGGGGCAGCGACAGTCAGCACCTGTGGGCCGTCGGCGGGGCGGGCAAGATCGTCCGCTGGGACGGCTCGACCCTGACGGCGCAGAGCAGCGGCACGAGCGTCAACCTGTTTGCCGTCTGGGGCAGCGACGACCGTCATGTCTGGGCCAGTGGCCAGAACGGCACCATGCGCTTTTTCGACGGCACGCGCTGGAGCCCGCAGAGCACCGGCACGCTGCAGTACCTCAACGGGTTGTGCGGCAACAGTGCCAGCGACGTCTGGGCCGTCGGCTCGAACGGAACGATTCTCCACTACAACGGCACCGCCTGGTCTTCCGTCGCTAGTCCGACTTGGGCCGAGCTCTTCGGCATCTGGTGCTACAGCGCGACCAATGTCTGGGCGGTTGGCGAAGACGGCGCGATCGTGCACTGGGATGGCACAAGCTGGCAGGCTGTTCCCAGCGGTACGCCCGAGCGGTTGCTGGCTATCTATGGCTTGAACTCGACGGATATCTGGGTGGCCGGTGGGCTGGGTCTGCTGCGTCACTATGACGGCATCAAGTGGAGCACGATTCCCACCTCGGGCGGGACGGGGGATCTGCTTGCCGTGTGGGGCGCTTATGCCAGCCGCGTGTGGATCGCGGGCGAGGGCGGCCGTCTGCTGTTCTGGGATGGTACGCGAGTCATCGACAAATCGTCGCAGACCAGCAGCACGAACACGCTGCGCGCGCTGCGCGGCTTCGATCTACGCAACTTCTGGGCCGCCGGCGATGACGGCACGCTGCTGCAGTACGCGCCCTAGCCTAGGCAGCTGAGCGCGGGCCCCGTCGAGCAACGTGCTGGGCAACGATGCCAAGGTTGGGCGCGCTCACTTAGAGCGCCTATCAAAACCTACTGCGGACCCCGGCCGCTGCGTCAGTCGTCG
>CALFYE010000085.1 GCA_937952145.1 uncultured Myxococcales bacterium | reverse complement strand
CAGCACATACGAGATGAGGGCGTTCGCAGCTTAATATGTAAACACCTTCTAAGCCTTTGCCCCCCACGCTGCGTAAAACCCAGCCCGACTTGTCAGCCTGCGATCCGGTGCCAGCCCCGCTCCCCGGGGCGTCCTTCCGCGCGCATCCCCAACGGCCGGCAAGACCCCTCGCGGCAAATACGATCCCTCGCTGCCAGAGGGCGCGCTGCGGGCAAGGCAGAGAGCGCGCTCACGAACTTGGAGGCGCGGGGCGTGCGGGTATCCCGCTAGGCTGGCTGGTGGGGCCGGCTAGGCGCGGGCGGCAAATTTTTTGGCTGCCGCACAGGGCAGCGCAGGGATTGCGGTGGGGTTACCCAGCCCTCCGACGCGACGGTAGCTGGAACATCGCTTGCTCTACCGCAGAGGCGCGGTCTGTGTGCTGCGTCGGGGGCTCGAACAAGACCCGACCACGCCGACCGCCCGACCCAAGCTCGGGTCGCAAGACCGGGGGGAGTTCATGCGGAGCAGGCGATGGCAGGGATGGATCGGCTTATTTCTGTGTGCGCTAGTCAGCGTTCAGAGTGTCAGCCGTGCCGACGAGGCGGCCGACTTCAAAAAGCACTACGACAGCGCTTTAACTTATTACAATAAAGGCGCCTATGCGGATGCCCTTCGCGAGTTTCAGATGGCCTATGCCATCAAGCAACTCCCGAAATTATTGCTTAATATTGGACAGCTGCATCGCAAGCAGGGAAATGCCAAAGAGGCGCTGGGCTATTACGAGCTGTATCTGCGAGTCGAGCCCAACCCCGAGCCCAAGCTGAAGGCCGAGCTAGACCGCTATATCCTGCAGACGCGCTCGATGCTGGATGCCGCCGAGCGGGTGCGGGCCGAGTCCCTGGCGGCGCAGCGGCGCTCCGAGCGCGAGCGCGAGCAGGATCGGCCGGGCGCGGACGAAGCGCAGGAGGCCCCCCATGCGGCCGGCAACCCGCCGCCCTCCCCCGCCATGGGCAGCGCCGCGACCCCCCATGTGCCGGAATCGGGCTCAGCGTCGGGTCGGACGACCGGCCCGGCGACCAGCCCGGCGACCGGCCCGGCGACCGGCCCAGCGCAAGGCCCCTCCATGGCCAGCCGAGGCGCGGTCCAGGCTGCCCCCTCTGTGACGGCAGCCACCCCCGCTCCGCCCGAAGCATCGGCGGAAACCCGGCCGGCGCTCCTCAGCCCGGCTCCGCCGCCCGCGTTACCGCCGACGCCGCTATACAAGCGCGGCTGGTTCTGGGGCGTGCTGCTGACCGCGGCCGCTCTGACGGCTGGCGGGGTCACGGCGGGGGTGATGTTGGCGCCGCGTCCGGTTAGCTTGCCGGACAACATTGAAATTCAGAACTTTTCCCTGCGAGGAGCCCGATGAAATCCTGGATTTTATCTAGATATCTAACATGGATATTTATTGCCACTTCAGCGATATGCGGCTGCGGTGGACAGGACAGCACGCTGATCGTCACCTTGGGCGGGCTCAGCAGCGACATCGGGAGCCTGCACGTCGTGGCTCGGCTCGGCGATCGCATCAGCGACAAGACCTATCGCGCCGCACCAGTGTTTGGGCTGCGGCTGCCCCCCGATGCCAGCGGCACCATGCAGGTCACGGTATCCGCCATTGCCGCTGACCAGAGCGTGCGCGCCGAGGGGCACAGCGAGGCCCAGCTAGCCGGCGCCCCCCGCGCGGATGTGTACGTGCAGCTCACGCCGCTGAGCAATCCGCTCTATCCGCTGCGGGTGCAGCTCGCCGGAGACGGCACCGGCTCGGTGAGCTCCGCCCCCAGCGGGATCAGCTGCGTAAGCGGCAACAGCACCGGCTGCCTGGCCAACTTCGCCTCGCGCACCAGCGTGACGCTGACCGCCAGCAGCAGCGCCCAGTCGAGCTTCACCGGCTGGAGCGGCGCCTGCACCGGCAACGGCGCCTGCGTGGTTGCGATCAGCGGCGCAGCCACGGTGACCGCCACCTTTGCCAAGTCTGGCTGCCAGCCCGGCGACTTCTGCCGCGAGTACGAGATGGTCGGCGTCCCCCTGCGCGCCATCTGGGGCAAGAGCGCCGATGTCGCCTATGCCGTCGGGGATGGGGGCGTCATCCTCAAGCGCAGCGGCGGCAGCTGGCAGACCCAGACCTCGGGCACGACTGCCAACCTGACCGCGCTGTGGGGCACCGACGTCAACAACGTCTGGGTGCTGGGCGTCCCGGGCGGCCCGCTGCACCTGTCGGGAGGCGCCTGGAACTACGTGAATCTGGGCCTATCATCCAAGCTGAATAGCATCTGGGGTCTGGACGCCAACGATATCTGGATTGTCGGCGATAGCAGCGTAGTTATGCATCTATCGGGAGGGACCTGGAAACAGCTCGGTATCCCGGTATCAATGAATGTCTATGCCGCTTGGGGCTCCGATGCGATGAGCGTCTGGATTGTCGGCGATGCGTCCCAGTCGCTGCGCTGGAATGGCACGATGTGGAATGCCGGGATGGGAAATGCCGCAATGCGGGCCATGGCCGGCGCGGGCGCCAATGCCATCTGGGCGGTGGGCCGCTCGGGCGCCGCCACGCGCTTCGACGGCAGCTTCTGGGCAGCGACGGCGAGCGGCGTCAGCGTCCATCTCAACTCGGTATGGGTCAGCGATCCCGCGACCATCTGGGCGGTAGGAGACGGCGGAACGCTCCTCAAGTGGGCCGGCGCAGGCTGGATGTCGCAGAGCAGCGGCACCACCGCCAACCTCACCGCCGTCTTCGGCGTCGGCAGCACCGACGTCTGGGTCGTCACCGAAGGCGGCGCCATCCTGCACCGCTCGACGTAGCGCCCAGGCTTGCGCCTCAAGTGAGTGCAGAGCCTGGGCAGCGGCACCGGCTCTTCCGTCCCTGACAAGCGGCTCGCTCCCAGGAAGATTCCCAGCCAGCGGCCACGACATTGCAGCTACCTTGGGGAGCACGCGCCAAGCAGAATCTGCTGGCTCAAGGAGGTTGACTTGCTCGACTGGAAAGCTATCGAACAGATCGTGCGCCACGGGAACCCCGCGCCGCCGCGCCGCGTAGAGCGGGAGGAGGCGGAATGGAAGCGCTTGCTGCCTCCGGAGGTGTTCGACATCACGCGCCGGGCTCATACCGAACGCCCGCATACCAGCCTGCTGTGTCGCGCCGTCGAACCTGGCCGCTACAGCTGCGCGTGCTGCAATGAGCCGTTGTTTGATGCCAACACGAAGTTTGATTCGCGATCAGGGTGGCCGTCGTTTACTCAGCCGGTGAGCCCAAACGCCGTGGCCTATCACGGCGATGACAGTCACGGAATGCTGCGGGTCGAAACGACATGCGCGGTATGCGATGCGCACCTTGGGCATGTGTTCCCGGATGGGCCGGCTCCGTCGAGGCTGCGTTACTGCATTAACGGACTCGCTCTCGTCAAGGTGACGTAATATGAAATCTATGCCGCCATCGTTGCCAACCATCGCGGCGATGACCGAGCCGCCTGGATGTCGACCGTTGCGACCCAGGCCAATGCGCTGATTGGTGGGTACGGTACTCGGGAACAGGCGGAGCGACTGATCCCAACCTTTGGCCTCCCTGCGAGACTGGAAAAACAGCTGAGGGACGCGTTTGCGCAACGGTTGCGTCGGGGAGAAATCTAAGCGCTCACCCTGCCGTCGCAGCCGCGCCCCATCTCGACGTAAAATACCGTGATGCGACGACGAGAATGGCCCCGGTCATTTCGATTCCTTTTCGGGCTCGCATTGAGCGCCATGCTCCTGTCTGCCTCGGCCCACGCTCTGTTCTTGCGTCGGTCGATGCCGATCACGCTTCTGAATCGATTGCTGCGCAACGCGCAGCGCGAAGCCGCATGGCAACCGGATGCAGTGTGGCACGCGACCATTGCACGGCTGCACACGCTCGCAGTGGCTGGCGATTCCCCCGAGCTGGAACCAGCAGAGGTGGAACGACATATTACGGAGGCCGTCGCCGGATATCGCCGTGCGCTAGCGCTGGAGGAGCGAGCCATCTTTTTCCATGGGCTTGGGTACGCTTACGAGGAAGCCCTCCGACGGAATGTGACGGCCGCAGGACCAGCGCCCAGGCTCCGCGAGCAAGCCGTTGCGGCGTACCTCAGCGCGCAAGCGCGTGCTGGAAGCGAGCCAGAGCGACTTCATCATCGCCCAGGATTTCTCGATACCGTTGATTCACAGACGCAGTTCGCACTGACGCGGATCAGCGGCTTCGTTGAAAAAAAGGAAGACAAAGGGAAAGTTCCCAAGGGAGGAAATGGGAAGAAGAAAGGAACCGCTGATGAAGGAAATGAAAAAGGGAAAAAGGGCAAGAAGGGCAAAGACAAGAGCAAGCCTGACCGCGATGACATCGATACGCCGGTGATCTTCGGGGCAGCAGATAGCGTCGAGGGACTTCTGGATGTAGAGCGCACAGTGTCCTTCGACATTGCCGGCGATGGGATCCCGCGCCGCTGGCCATGGGTGCGTCCCACAACCGGCATTCTGGTTTGGGACCCTGCCAACTCGGGACAGATTACCTCCGGACGGCAGCTCTTCGGATCGGTAACCTGGTGGATATTCTGGAACGATGGCTATCGGGCGCTGTCGGCACTCGATGACAATGGCGATGGCTGGCTTAGTGGCTCTGAACTCGACGGCATCGGCGTCTGGTACGATCGCAACAGCAACGGCGTATCTGAGCCAGGAGAGGTCCATCCCTGCGGACAGGCCGGAGTCGTGCGGATTGCCGCGCGAGCCCAGCGGGGTCCGGATGGCGTCCTGACCCACCCCGGCGGGGTGATCCTCCGTGACAAGATCCTCCCAAGCTTCGATTGGCTGGTGGCCCCTGTCAGCGAGTAGTGCAGAGCGCAGACCGTTTATGGTAGGCCGTGTGCCGTCATCCTCAGCGAAGGAATGGTTCCGTCTCGATCGGGATGCACTTGCCGCACCGCGGGCAAGCTGCGCTGGTCTGCTCGTCGCCGTAGGAGCGGAGCCCGGCTAAGAGCGCCTAACAAAACCGTAGCGAGGAACCCCGGCAGCAAGGAGGGAGGAGTGAGCGGCCTCCCGGCCGTGACCGACGACTGACGCAGCGGCCGGGGTCCGCAGTAGGTTTTGATAGGCGCTCTAAAGGAGCCTGCTTGTGGACGCTGCGCCCTCCAGCGCGCCGCCCGTCCCCTACCGCTAGTTCACTACGCCACGACGCGCAGCTTCAGCTTGCCCTGCTCGTTGAGCGAGGTGACATACCCCGGCACATCGGGCAGCTTGCTGGTTAGATCGTTTTCGTAGCTCGGCAGATCCAGGTCACGGTTCTTGGCGTACACCGGATGGCGTCCGTGCTGCTTGTACCAGTCGCCAACCGTCGCATTGGCCAGCATCTGCTCGACGATGTTGCGCCAGCCGACGCCGGTGTTGTAGGCGCAGAAGCTGATCTCGCCCATCTGTGTACCGTAGGGGATGATGCACATCTCGGTGCGTCGGAAGTCGTAGTTGAACAGGTCCTGGAACCACATGCCGGCGACGAACAGCACACGCCACTTGAACTCGTGCGCGTCGGTCTCGAACTCGCCGGGCTTGGCGCCGCGGTTGCCGGTCTGCGACAGGAACTGCTTGAACAGATCGGTCGCGGTGTAGCCGGGCGGAGCTTTTTCCGGCTTGAAGTTGCGCACCAGGGCCAGCGCCACCTGCGCCATCGCCACCTCGCGCGGCATGTTGCCGTCGGAGATGACGAAGATGTCTTTCATCAGCTGATCGACATCCAGGAACTCCAGCAGCGGCACCATCTGCTTGGTCTCTTTGTTGACGAACAGGATCGTGCCGATGCCGCAGTTGGGGTGGCAGCCGCAGTTCAGCGTGCCGAACTTCTGCTGACCATCCATCAGCATGTCGCCCAGCGCCGAGAACGGCCCCATCGCCGACAGCGGGAACCAGTCGCGCAGCGGCTCGGTGACGCCGGTCTGCGTTTTCACGTCGTGCGCCAAGTGTGACAGCGTGTAACGCTGCTTGGCCCGCGTCTCGTCATCGACGTCTTCATCGCGGCCCGTGAAGCTGACCGGCTGGAAGCTGACGACGGTGATCTTGTCGCTGTTTTCGATGGCGAAGCGCAGGATCGGACCGATCTGGTCATTGTTGACGCCGTTTACCACCGTCACCACCAGGATCACGTCGATGCCCGCGCGGTGCATCTCTTCGATGGCGCGCAGCTTCACATCGAACAGGTTCTTGATCTTGCGGTGGGCGTTCGATTCGTTGCTGACGCCGTCGAACTGCAGGTAAGCCATGCGCAGGCCGGCTTCCTTGGCCTTCTGAGCAAAGCCGGGCTCTTGCGCGAAGCGCAGGCCGTTGGTGGCGCACTGCACCGCAAAGTAGCCGACGTCGCGGGCGTAGCGGATGGCGTCCAGGAAGTGGGGCGACAGCGTCGGCTCACCGCCGGAAAACTGGATGCTCATCTGCCTACGCGGCGTGATCTGCAGGCTGTCGTCGAGGATCTTTTTGACCTCTTCCCACGAGAGCTCATGGACGAAGCCGACTTGGTTCGCATCCATGAAGCAGGGGTCGCACATCATGTTGCAGCGGTTGGTCAGATCGACGGTCAGCACGGCGCCGCGGCCGTACTGCACCGACGAGGTTCCGTGCTGGCGCAGCGGGGTTTCAAGCGCCTTGTAGTCGCGACCGGGGAACAGCGACTCGATGCGGGTCAGAAACTCTGGATCGATCGCCATGACATCGGTGAAGGTGCCGTGCTTCTCGCACTCCTTCTCCATGAGGATCTTGCCGTCGCGCTCGATGATGCGGGCGCGCACTTCGCCGGGCTTGCCGGTGGTCAGCTCGGACAGATCTTTGCGACCCGACAGGATATCCGAGCGCACTTCCTTGACGCAGCGTGGGCACAGCGAGTCGGTCTCGCGTGGCCAGCCGAGTGGTGGCTTGGTGCGCTCGCGCGACTTCAGAAGCGGGCCGGGAGCCCAGGCCGGCGTCTTCGAAGGACGTTCGAAGCGTCGGTTCAGCTCGGCGACGAGGGGCCAGGCAGCATTGGCGGCCTTGACCGCGGTTTTTTCGAGAGTCTTTAGGGCGATGCCTTCGATTTGATTGGTTAGGCTCATGTCTGTGTGCTCCGGAACGTAACGTTAGGTCATGCTAGCGGCGTGATCTGGGGGCCGAAAAGATGGGGATAGTTTCCACAACTGGGGACAGTCCTCCCCCCAGGGCACGCGTCAGGGCACCCCGGTTCGAGGCGTGCGAAACCGCTCGTTTCAGCGCGGAAGGAGGAGCGTGACGGGAGGGTTATTCGCTGCGTTGTGCCGACGGAGCAGGAAGCCCATGACGAAGGCGAGGATGAGTACGACCAGCATCGCCACCGCGACCAGCGCCATGTTGCGGCCCTGGTTGCTGGGCGGTCGTGCCTCTTTCTGGGCGGGCGTCGCGGGAGCGGGGCTGCTCTCCGCCGGCTTGGCGGCTGGCGCGGTCTGACTTGCGGCTGCTTCAGCGATGGGGGCGACGAAGTTGCTGCTGCGATCGCCAGCTGTACTTGCCCCCGGGCCGGAAAGGCCCACGCCGCTTACGCTGTTGCCTCGGCGGCCAATGCGCGCTCCGCCACGGGCATCGGCTGCGGTGCTCAGCGACTGCGACAGCGGGGGCAGTCCCTGCAGCGCACGGACAAAGTCCTGCACCGATAGGAAGCGCTCTTTCTTTTCTTTGGCCATCGCCCGCTCGATCGCCGTGGCGACATAGTCGGGCAGATCCGGTACCAGGCTCTTGATCGACGGTGCTGGTTGCTTCTGGATCGCCGCCAGGATCTGCAGCGGGCTCTTGCCCTCAAACGGCAGGCGGCCGGTGAGCATGCGATAGGTCACCACCGCCAGCGCCCACTGATCGCTGTAGAAATCGACGTGCTCGCTCTCGCCGGTGGTGCCCTCGGGCGAGACGTACTCGACGGTGCCCAGGATGATGCCGCGGGCCGTGCTGCGCATCGCCGGATCATCGACGTTCTTCGATAGCCCGAAGTCCACCACCTTGACCACTTCGGTCTCGGTGCCATCGCTGCTCGCCTGGCGCGACAGGAAGATGTTGCTCGGCTTGATGTCGCGGTGGGCGACGCCCAGGTTGTGCGCGGCGTGCAGTGCGCTGCCGACCTGGCGGACGATCTCCAGCACCTTCTGCAGCGGCAGCTGACCCTTCTCCTGCAGCGTGTCGTACAGGTCCTTGCCGCGCAGGAGCTCCATGATCAGAAATGGCGTGCCGTCCTTCTCGCGATCGAAGCCGATGACCTGGACGATGTTGGGATGGAACAGCTCGCCGATGATCAGCGCCTCGTCGAAGAAGCGGCGGTGATGCTCCTCGGTGCCCGGACCCAGCTGGTGGATGACCTTGATGGCGACGATGACATCGCGCTGCTGATCGCGAGCCCGATACACCGCACCCATGCCGCCGGTGCCGATAACTGACTCGATCTGGTAACGATCCGCGAGGACTCGGCCGACGAAGCTAGATGCCGTAGGGGAAGGCGTGGACATGAGAGCGTGAAGATCCATGGTACTGCGCCGGGGGGAAAATCGGGCGGCAGAGTGCTAAGGCCGCGGGATCACTGCGCTTTTTGCAGCGGGTGCTGTGGGTCGTAACGACGCGGGCATGACTGGCTGCCCAGCTGGCCATTTCTCAAGCCGGCATGCAGCCTTGCCACTCGCCTCTCCAGACGGAGACGACTTGCGCCAAGATCACCTAGGCAGATGTGTCGCAGTCGCATCGCCAGGGGGAAGTTCATGCATGTAGTCGGATGGCTGTTCGTTGTGCTGCTGCTGGCAACCTGCTCGGCCCCGGGAGGGGAGGCCGGACCGCTGCGTACCTTGACGGTGCGTGTACTGGGGGATGGCGTGGGCCATGTGCGCTCGGTGCCGCTCGGCATCGATTGTGGCGAGGGCTGCACGACCCGGCTGCCGCTCGGCACTCGGGTCGAGGTGACGGCGACGGCCCAGGCCGGCTCGACCCGCAAGCCCTGGGCGGGCTGCCCGACGCCGCGTGAGGGCCTGTGCCAGCTTACGCTGACGGAAGACACGGATTTAGAGGTCCGCTTCGACCTCGATGTCGGGCCGCCGATCGAGTTCGTGCGGCTGCAGATCGATCGCCAGGGCGGGGGCCGCGTAACGGCCGAGCTGCCCCCACCGTTTGACTGCGGCAGCTTCTGTCGAGCCGATGTGCCCAAGCGACAACCGCTGGTTCTGACCGCGGTTCCCGATCGCGGCTCCTACTTCGCCGGCTGGGGCGGAGCCTGCCAGGGCGCCGAGCGAACCTGCGAGATCTGGGTGACCGACTCGCCTCAAGGTTTGCTACAGGTCGTCGCGCTGTTTTCGTCGCAGGTCTGCGTGCATCCCAACTTCTGCTGGGACAATCCGATTCCCACCGGCATGCCGGCCAACAGCGTCGTCCGCTTTTCGGATGACGACATCTTGGCGATGACCGGGGATCAGGGCAGCTCGTTCCTGCGCTGGAACGGCATTGGCTGGATGGCGCAGAACGACATCCTGTTTGCCGGGCCGCGGCGCCCCGAGCTTCGCCAGCTCTGGGCGGCCTCGCGCAGCGATATCTGGGCCACGGACATCGGGTATCACCTCTGGCACTTCGATGGCGCGATGTTCAGCCAGCCGCCGCCTCCCATCCCGTCGGTTATTGCCGTGCATGGACGGGCGCCGAACGACGTCTGGGTGGTGGGCTCCCCCGGGGCGAGCGCACACTTTGATGGCACCACTTGGACCGCACAGCCGACCGGCGTCACCGCCTCGCTCGGCGCGCTGTGGGTTGCACCGGATGGCACCGCCTGGGCGGGTGGCAGCGACGCGACGCTGCTGTTCTGGGATGGCACCGCGTGGACTCGCGTGAGCCAGCCGCTCACCGGCTATATCTCAAAGATCGTCGGCAGCAGCGCGACCGACGTGTGGGCCATCGTCTCGACCGGCATGCTGCACTTCGATGGCACATCGTGGACTGATGCAGTCACCACCCCGCGACTGATCGATATGCAGGTGCTGGCCCCCGACAACATCTGGGGTCACAACGGCGTGCAGGTGCATCACAACGATGGCACTGGCTGGCTGGCCTATAGCGTGGGTCCGAGCATCCGGCAGGTCATCGCCACCGCCCGCGACGTCTGGGTGTTTGGCGACAACGGAGAAATTCTGCGCAAGGAGGGGGCGCTATTCCGGCCCATGTATCCTGGCATCCGCCTGCCTCGCGGACCTCGGACTAGCCAGACCCTTTGGCAGGTCTGGATGGCCGATGCCGACAACGCCTGGGCGGTGGGCGATGCCGGCACGCTGCTGCGCTACGACGGCTCGACATGGACCAAGCAAGCGATCGACACCACCGAAGATCTCACGGCCATCTCTGGCACGGCGCCCGATGACATCTGGGTCGCAGGTCGGCAGTCTCTGTTTCACTTCGATGGCAGGTCGTGGAAATCCGAGCCGCTCTCCGTGCTGCCTCGTGGGGATGAGGTACTCGACCTCTTCGTCCGCCCCGGCAAGCCCTTATTTGTGCTCAGTCAGGGGGAGGGCGTCTATGAGCGGTTTTCCCAGGGCACCTTTTACACGCACATGAAGGCGGGTTCCCCGAGCATCTTCAACAGCGTGTGTCTGTTTGATACGGGCGACGGGGAACCCCGGCTGGCGTTTCGTTACAAGCTCTATGGGTGGCGGGGCGGCACCTGGGTTGAACAGCCGCTGAGTGGCTCTGTCGTCAGCCCTACCTACGTGGGCTGCGGCGGGGGCGTATCGCCCACGGACTACTGGCTCGTCAGCCAGTACGGCTACGACTGGTACCACCACAATGGCAGCCGCATCGACCGCGATTACCGCACCTCCCTTTACGACTTGCCGATCCGCCGCGTCCTCCCCATCGCTTCCAACAACATCTGGGCACTTCAATACGGGGGGCCGGGTCTTGGGCACTATGACGGCAAGTCCTGGGACCTCGCGTGGAACTCCGGTGTCTCCCTCTTCGGCGGCCACAGCAAGGACGGCGGGGCCTTCCTTGTCGGCAGTCGTGGCGCCATCCTGCGCTATCGACCCTAGCCGCGGGCTCTGCCTCGGGGGCGGGCCCGACGTTGACCCCGCTGGGGACGGTGTGCGAGCGTAATTATCAGCGTTCGTTTCCGTAGATGGGGGAAGGGGAGGGCGCTCAGGCGGGGCCGCTGTCCCATCGGTGATCAGTCGGCTGAGCCGTTGAGTGTCCGCACCTATCCCTGGTTCGCAGCCGGAGGGATCGATGTCGCACGCCGGAGGGTTCGCGGTTCGCAGTCGGGCGAGGGGCGGAGTCGCCTGGGGCGCAGGCTGGTCGCTGGTCATCGCGCTGGGGGTGCTGAGCGTGCTCCCCGCTCGGCTTTCCGCGCAGGGCGTCGCCGCCGAGTCCGAGCAGGTGACCTATTACGCCCACATCGTTGAACGCGCCGGCCTGCCCGTCGGCATCCACGAACTCACCCCGGCGCAGCAGGGCCGCACCGAGGCGTCCTACAAGTTTGTGCGTCGGGGAGGCGTGCTCTTGCGCCTCGACTACGTGAACGGCAGCGGCACCTTGCTCGATGATGACAGCGGCATCGCCCGCTATGTCTTTGAGTACGGGGCGCCGGCCAAAGGCGGGGGGCGCGTTGCGCGCTGGCTGGGGCGCAGCAAGTCCAGTCTCGACACCGTAAAGCGCGTGCTGCGGTTCAGTGAAGACCTGAGCCGGGTCGACTATCAAGACGGCGCCGGCCATAGCAAGCCCCTCGCCAGCACGCACATCACCACCATCCGCCGCAAGCTCGACAAGCGGGGCTTCATCCAGAGCGAGACCTTCCTTGATGGTGAGCTACACCCCCAGCCCGACAAGGGTGGCGACTTCGGCTGGCAGTTCGTGCGCAACGCCCAAGGTCAAGTGCTGCGGCGGCAAGCCCTGGACGAAAAGGGGCGACCACTTGTCGTACCGCCGCGTCCACCCGCCCGGGGCGCGCGCACCGTTCAGGCCAAGCCCGTCGAGGCTGCGCCCTTCACCCCGCGCGTCGCGCAAGAGGAGTGGCGTTACGACGAGCACGGCGAGGCCACCGAGCACCGCTTCTACGATGAGGCAGGCCACAGCCTGCGCGGCCCCGACGGCGTCGCCACGTTTCTTTATCGCTGGGACGAGGTCGGCAGCAACCTCGCCGAGGTCCGCTACCAGGACCCGGCGGGTCAGCCGACCCTGCACCGCGAGGGCATGGCCAGCCGTCGTTACCGCTACGACGAGCACGGCAACGAGAGCGAGTGGGCCTACTTCGACAGCGACGGCAAGCCGACCCTGAACAAGAACGGCATTGCCGGAGGACGTGCCCTCTTTGATGAACACGGCTACAAAACGCAGGAGACGTATTTCGACACAGAAGGCAAGCCGACCCGGAACAAGAATGGCATTGCCATTATGCGCATAAAGTATGACGAGCGCGGGTTTGAGAGCGAGATATCCTATTTTGATGCGGACGACAAGCCGACCGCCCATCGAGATGGGAATGCCAGCCTCAGATTTAAGCATGACGAGCATGGAAATCGAAATGAGTGGTCCTATTTTGGCATAAATGGCAAACCGATTATCATTAAATATAAATATGCCACGTTGCGGGCGAAATACGACGATCGTAACAATCAGACCGAGCTGTCCTACTATGACATCGATGGCAAACTGACCCTGAGGGACGGTCGTTATGCCATATTGCGAGCCAAATATGATGAGCAGGGAAATATGATCGAGCATTCCCTGCTAGACACCGAAGAGAAACCGACATGGCATAGCGACGGATATTCAATTTGTCGCGAGAAATTTGATGCGCTAGGCCACCCTATCGAACGGGCCTACTTTGACACTCAGGGCCAGCCGACCCTGGTGAAAGAACACTATTCCAGTGTTCGACATAAATACGATGCCCGGGGTAATCGTCTGGAAGAGGCCTTCCTAGACGACCACGGCCAGCCGGTGCAGCGGCGCGGCAAGCAGTTCCGCTTCGCCAAGGTCGAGCCACGCCCCTTCGACGTCGTCTTCCTCGATCCGCCGCGCTGGTCGAAGGGCCCCTTCGGCGCCGTCGACGTCGTGCGCGAGGTCGGCCAGGGCCCAGCGGGCGCGCGTGTCGTTCGGCGCGAACGCTCAGGGCGTCACGGTCTCGGGACAGTTCTGAATCGAAGCGCGCTGTGAGGCGCGAGCCGGAGGGGGAGAGGGCTACTTCTCTTCGGCGACGGTGCCGAAGACGTGGTCCCACAGCGGCGTCACCGAGGCGTAGTTCTTCCCCTGCATGTCGACGTGGTGCTTGTTGTGCCGCGTCGCCAGATAGGTCACCAGCCCCACCAGGAACATCACACCACCGGCCATGCGCACCCAGTAGAAGAAGCGCAGCTGGTCCTGCGTGTTCATGAACGACATCGCGTTCTCCGTGGGCATGCGCTGCAGCCAGATCTGCAGGATGCCGGCGCCGGTGAGTGCCAGCACCATCACGCCCATGCCGATGGTCATGATCCAGAAGCTCCACATCTCGGCCGTCTGCGCGCGCCTCGGGTTGGCTTCGCGGCCGCGCAGGATGGGCATGG
>CALFYE010000084.1 GCA_937952145.1 uncultured Myxococcales bacterium | reverse complement strand
GCAGCAAGGTCGCGTTGAGGGCCTTCGCAGATTAATATGTAAACACCTTCTTAGAACTTGTGCAGTATCAAGCCGCTGGGCCCAACGACGTAGACATCGTTGGCGCCAGCTACCGCGATCGAGGAGAAGGGCTGAACCGTGAGGCTGACTTCGCTCTGCCAGTCGGTGCCGGCCTGGCGCAGGATGGTGCCGCGCGTGCCAGCGATCCAGATCTCGCCGGTCTGCGGCGTCAGGCTGCCACCCACGCCCGCCGCGCCGCCGGTGAACTGGCGGATCGGCGACGAAACCCAGGTGCCGCCGCTGCGTTTAAGGACGGCGCCCTTGTTGCCGAGCGCGTAGAGGTTGTCCTCTCCGCTACCGAACATCGCCACCAAGGTCTGCGTCGTCAGGCCAGTCGCTTCCTTGACCCAGCCGGCGCTATTGCGTCGCAAGAGCAGGCCGTTGGCGCCCGCGACGTAGGTGACCTGGCCCGTGCCCTGCCCGAAGCCGTAGACGGCGTAGAGGTCCTCGGTGATCGGCATGCCGCCCGGCCCGCTTTCGAGCATCCAGGAGCCGCCGGACAGCTTCTTGCCGACCCGACCGTTGCGGCCGACGACCCAGACGCTGTCGGCCCCGGCCCAGACCGAGGTCAGCTCTTGCGAGGTCAGCAGCACGCCTTCGACAGCCCAGGTACCGCTCTGGTTCTTGTGCAGGATGGTGCCGTCGCCGCCCACCGCATAGACGTCGGCTTCGACGCCGGCGCTGGGGGCATAACCGGTGACGTAGTTGAGGGGGGCGGTGACCATGCCCTGCGCCACCTGCGCCCAGGTACCGCTATCGGCAGCCCCGCTGCGCCGCAGCACCAGACCATCGCTGCCGACGGCATAAATTTCCTGCGGGCTTCTGGCCCAGACGCTCGACAGGGTGTTGCCGGTGACGCGGGTCGACAGCGACTCCCAGGTGCCGGCCGTGCGACGCAGAATGGTGCCGCTGTTGCCAACGGCATAGACCGTGGTCTGGCCGCCGCGCGTGCTGCCCCAGACGGCGGACAGAAGCTCGCTGGTTAGGCCCATCGCCTCTTGCTTCCACGTGCCGGCCTTGCGCTGCAGTACCGTGCCGGCCGAGCCGACGGCGTAAAGCTCATCGCCGGCCGCCCACAGCCCGGTGAGCTGGGTGGTGACCGGCGTCGACTCGCTGCTCCACGTGCCGCCCTTGCGCACCAGGAACACGCCACTGTCGCCGGCGGCATAGACTTCACCGCTGGCGCTGCCGTCGCCGCACCAGACCGAGTTGAGCGTCTGCGCCACCAGCGTGTCGGCCTCGACCATCCAGTTCCCGGCCTGGCGATGCACGATGCGGCCGTTGGAGCCGACGGCGTAGACCTCGGTGGCGGTGCCGGTGCCCGAGGTCGCAACGCCAGAGACGCCAAACAGCGTGTCCGGCGTCACCCCCATGCCCTCGCGGGTGAACATCGATCCGTTATTGCGGACGTAGTAGATGCGCCCCGTGGTGCCGACGACGAAGTACTCGCCCGGGGTCGAGGTGGCCCACACCGCATTGAGGTTGCCGTCACCCGCCCCAAGGATGGGATTGAGGTCGCTCCAGATGTTGTTCTGCCGTCGCAGGGCCAGGTCGTACAGGCCGACCGAGAACACCACCGCCGCCGTGCCGCTGCCCTGTCCCGAGATGCCAAGGATGGTGCGAGCATCGAAGCTGGAGCTGCGCTGGACCTGCCAGCCGGTGCTGCCCCCAACGACGACCGTGCCACTCTCGCCAGCGGCGTAAAGCTCGTCGCCGGCCGCCGTCGTGCCAGGGATGCCCCACAGCGCGCGCAGGTTGTTGCCTTGGGGCCGCGGGCTCTCCCAGCGCCAGCCGATCGGCGTCGGGATCACGCCACCGTCCCGCATATCGGCACCGGCGTCCCGTCCCGCATCCGGCTTGCCGGTGACATCCCCCACCACCACCTCGGTGCAGCTACTTTGCAGGCCCCAAAGCGGCAAGGTCAGCCCCAGACCCCCGAGGCTCAACGAGCCTAGGAGGCCTAGCCGCTGCTTGCATAGGATTGTGCGCATAGTGCTCATCGTTCGCGATGCCATCTATGAAGTCAAGGCAGAGGGCTTACACTAGCCATTCTTTGTGACAAAAGGACGAGGGCTTTGCAGGCCTCGCGCAGGCGGTCAGGGTTTGCCGCTGGGGTCGGCTTCACGCTGAACAACCGACCCCGCGTCAGCATTGCGTCGCGGGCTGAGCTTGTGGTTACTGTGCGCACGTGCTGACTCGAACTCGCCCCCAACCGACTGTCGCTCTCTCCTCTGCCCGATGTGCCCCGTCCCCAGCGCGGCCGAAGGCCATCGGCCCCACGTCGCTCGCATCGGCCCTCTTGGTCATCGCCAGCGCCTGCAGCCCGGCCGACCAGACCCCGCCGATCGATGAGCCCGCGCTGCCCGCCTGTGGCCCGGCCATCGCTAGCCTTGGCGGCAAGCCCGTCATCGTCGAAAACAGCGAGCGCACCCCGTACGTCGCGCGGCTGTGCTTGCCGCAGAACTCCGGCGATACGACCGAGCCACGCGGCGCGCTGAGCCTGCCCGCCGAGCTGCCGCTGCCCCCGAGCGCGATGGCGACTTCCATGGGTCCTGAGGTGATCGTGCGCCTGGCGCAGCCCGTCGGAGCACGCGGCATCGACATCACGTTACCGCTGCGCGCCGCCAGCGCCGCCGACCCCAAGGCGCGGCTTGCCCTGCAGCGCAAGCTGGTGGTCTTGGGACGCTTCGGCCAAGCCCCGCTGACTATCCTGCCCGTCGAGAACCTGACGCTGGGCACCCTGCCTGGCGCAAGCGGCCCGCAGCCCGTGGCGCGCTTTCACCTACCTGGGCATGGCATTGCGCCGCTGGCCGCCCCGGGCGAGCTAGGCGACGTCGTGCGGCTGATGCTGGCCGTGCCGACCTGGGTCGACAGCCCCGGCGCAACGCAGCACTTCAGCTATCGCGCCATCGGCGGTGTGTCGATGGGCGGCATCGGTGCCTCGATGCAGTTCTTCCGTCGGACCGACTGGTTTGACTCGGTCGGCGTGATGGGGGCCGACCCCGGACCAGACCTGACCTACGCGCAGAACTTCATCCACGAATTCTTCTTCGGTGGCTTCTGCGCCGACGGCGATCCTGACTGCCCGACCAGCCGCGCACCGCTCGCCGGCCAGGGCGAGATCACCGGCACCTTTGACGCCATGCCCATCCAGCGCGGCGAGGGCATCGGTCTGACGCTGCGCCGCAGCCTGTACCTGCGCGCCAATCGCGACCTGGTGCGCGCTCTAGGGAACTGGGCGTACTACAATCCAGCCGATCCGTATTTACCCCCGGGTGTGCCGACGAGCACCCTCGACAAGACGCCAGAGCAGGCCTGCCAGACCCCCGTCATCCTGCCTGGCCGCGATCGCGATCCGATGGCCAAGCCGTTTTACGACGGCCGCTTCAACCGCGACGGCAAGCTCGATGTCATCACCTTCTGCGACGGTGGCGAGCTAGACACCCAGCCCGGTGTCTACGACCCGAAAAAGGCGCAGCGCGATCCGACGCAGATCCTGCTTGCCGTCGATGAAAACGGCAACGGCGTGCGCGACTTCGGCGAAGCGGTCCTGGTGCAGTCCAGCGAGCCCTTCCGCGACGTCGGCCTCGACGGCCTGCCCTCGACGATGGAGGCGGGCTACGACCCGGTGAAGAATCCCGACCCGGCCGGCGACGACTACCACTACCTCAAGAACCCCGGCGGCACCGAGGGCAACTTCCGCTACGACCGCGGCGAGCCCTACACCGACAGCGGACTTGACGGTGTCGTCGGCGCCGGCTGCGAGATCGACACCGGCACCCCCGGCTGCTTTGACCATGGCGAGGGCAACGGCAAGTACGACCTATCGCCCGGCCTGGCCCGCTGGCTGCAGCACGATCCGCACACCCTGATGACCCCCGATGCGCTGGCCCCGAGCCGCGGTAAGTACGCCGGCAAGGCGATTTATTACGATGCCGGCATCCGCGACTTCTTCAACGCCCACGTCGCGACCAGCGCCCTGTTCGGCGAGCTTGCGAACCTGGGGCATCCCGTCCGGCTATACGGCGGCTTCCCGGCACTGTCGGGGCGCGCGCCTTCGGATGAAGGGCGCTTCGATGCCGCCTCCGTCGCCTGGCGCGACACCAGCCCGTTTGTCTTTGTGCGCTACGGCAACCCCGAGGTCTCGGATGCCGAAGCCGCGATGACCGGCGATGGTCGCCACGCCGGCTCGGTGACGCAGGTCGTGCAGCGCGCCGTCAGCCTGTTTGGCTTCCTGCTGTCGCGCTGGCCCGATGGCGACACCAGCCTGCAGTCGGCCGACGATCCGCGCCTGCTCCCCAAGCCGCAGAAGTTCACGCAGAAAAACGGCCGCAGCACGCCCTACAGCCTGATCCTGCCGCCCGGCTACTTCGACCCGCAGAACGCCGAGGTTCGCTACCCCGTCATCTACTTCGGCCACGGCTACGGCATGGCCCCCGAAGATCTCGGCAAGCAGATCGGCAGCCTGATCCACAGCTTCATGTCGAACCCCGATCCCAGCCGCCGCCTAGCCAAGGCCGTCCTCGTCTTCCTCGACGGTGTCTGCCGCCCCGGTGGCGATGTGCCGCGCGCCCCGCTGGATCCGATGGGCGACCGCTGCGAAGAGGGCGGCTTCTACACCGACCACACCTCCGGCTCGTATCAGGGCGAGCAGATGCTCATCGAGCTAGACACCCTGCTGCGCAGCCAGTACCGCCTCAAAGCCCCGGCCGACGTGCCGACGGCGCAGTAGGGCGGCGGCGCAGCGCAAAGGCCGCTTGGGCTAGAAGTTGTGGCTGCCCATCGGGCTGTGCACGCCGCCGATCTCGACGCGGTTTTTGCCGACGGTGCCGGCTTCGCTCGGGGGCAGCGGCGCGCCTTTGCCGGAGCACAGCTCGGTGCCGATGCACAGCAGCGGGCGCAGGTTGATCTCGATCTTCACGCGTGAGGGACCGGGCGGTGACGGGGGCTGGACCGGAGCGGTCAGCGTCGGGGGCGGCATGGCACCCTGGCCGCGAGCGACAGCGATGGTCTGCAGCGACTCGCCCTCGATCCGCCGGCGGACATACAGGCTGGCGCCGGTGGTGCCGCGCGCTTGCTGACGCTCGGCCTCGGCGCGGGGGCGATCACCGCGACGCTCGTAAAGCTCGGCCAGGTCGGCGTGAGCCAGGGCCCGCACCTTCCAGTCCCCAGGTCCAGCCGCTGCCGCGACGGCGGAATGGAACGCCTGCTCGGCCGCCGCAAGATCAGGCGGCTGGCGCTTGAAGTAGGCATAACCCAGTCGCAGCCAGACCTCGCCCAGCGGCACGCCCGCGGTATCGGGCTTGGCCCCCGCGCCTTGCGCCGGCGACGCGACCAGCGGCCTTAGAAGATCGATGGCCTTCTGATAGGCGCCCAGATCGATATGACGACTGGCCAAGACGATCAGCGCTTCTTTGTCTTTGGGATCGCGCTGGGCCGCCCCCTCGGCCTCGCGCAGCGCCTCGGCCCGCTGCCCCGCCAGGGCCAGCGCACGACTGAGCCCGCCGCGCACGTAGGCGCTGTTCGGATTCAGCGCCAGGTAGGCCCGCCAGGCCGCGACCGCCGCCATCGGCTCATCACCCCAGGTCAGGTGACGACTCAGCGCACTGTGAAACATCAGGCTGTGCGGATAGTGCTCCAGCGCCGTGCGCAGCACCTCGGCCCCGCGCTCCGCCGAGATAAAGCAGGTGGCCAGCCAGTACGCGGCCAAAAAATAGAACGGCTGATAGCCCTCGTCGTGCTGCCAAGTGACGATGCTAGACGTCAAGTCAGCGATGAGGCTCTGACTATTCTGGCGATCCGCCGAGGCACGCAGCGCCTGCACAAAGAGGCGCGCCGCCTGCGCCGTCTTCCAGGCCGGATCCAGCTCGACCGCCTGCTTGCACTGCCCATCCAGCGTCTGCAGCTCCGCCGGGCTGAGCAGGACCGGACTATCGACGCGAAACGACTGCTTCACCAAGCCCGCGTAGCAGCGACCATACGCCGCAAGCGCCGTCGGGCTGCGCGTGCTGCCCAGGCCCCCTTGCGGCGTCGCTGTCACCCGCAGGCCATCGAGCCCCAGCACCGCCTCAGCTAACAGTCGACCGCCACGAGCGACCGCCTCGGTCAGAATGGCCGGCAGCGAAGCCGCCTGCACCGTGCCCCAGCTGGGACGATTCTTATCAAGGCTCGCCGCCTGCACGCGCAGGAGCCAGCCACCATCTGCCGGCGTCAGCTCAGCAAACACCGCGCGATCGGCCCCCAGACGCGCTGCGATCTGCCAGCGAGCGTTCGGATCGCTCGGCGGCGTTGCCCCGTGCCCATCGTGTTCCAGCATGCGCTGCAGCTGTTTGACGTGCAGATCGCTGTAGCGCCCGCTCTGCACCAGGTACTCGACCGCATGCGCCTGCAGCAAAAGCGGCAGGTGGGCCGGCACCGAATCGCCTGCCGCCGGCGGAAAGACCGCCGCCACCCACGGTCGCGGCACCGGCCCCGCCGCCGCCGCAGGCAGCGCCAAAAGCAGGCCAGACAGCATCACCAGCCAGCCCCAAACCCCCGCGCGCCAGCCAATGATCCGACCGCCATCCGACGGGCGCTGGCCCTGCCTAGCCTGCTCCCCAAAACCCCAGCGATGAGTACTCATGGGCTCCCCCTCCTGCGATGCCGCAGTGCCCCGCTTGTCGCGAACAGAGGTGGCCACACCCAGCCGAGCGCCGAGAGATGCCCGCTACCCCGATCGCCCCAAGTCCAATCAGGATATCAACATTTCGCCACCCCCCGCGGACTTCTACAAAGCGCTTTTGCACCCTAGAAGCCCTAGAAGGTGTTTCCAAATCAACGGCCCAGCCGAGCTCCAAAGGCGAGGGCCGCCCAGGACCTTTTCTATCCGCTGCCTCGCATTCCCCATCGCTGAGCCTCATCGGGCCCCCTGCCATGGTCCACCCACGGTCCACTTTGCCAAGGGGACCGAAACGGGCATGGGATTGAGCAGTAGCCCGCGTGGCGGGTCGGCGGCTGGATGGCAGACAGCGCTTATCAGTGGCGTGGGAAATTCGTTGGATGATTGGGAGCGTCACGGCGTTGGGAGCGTGGGCACGCCGACGCCGGCGACCAATCGCGTTGCGACGCTGGCGACCGTGGGTGCGCCAACGCTTCTGAGCGTGGGTGCGCCAACGGTCGCAGGTGCTGCGGAGCGAAGGAAGCTTGCCTCTCAACTTCCGATCATGCGCACCAACGGAGCTCCAACGAAGAACCCACGACTGGCTCCGCGACATTGTGCCAGCGGCACCGAGATGTCGCAGCTGGGCTTCCCGCGCGTCGCAGACGGCTCGCGAAAACGGCTCGCGAAAGCGGCTTGGGGTGTCCGGGGAAGGGCGACTACTTTCGCGTACAGTTGTCCCAACCTCGACGGGGCGATTGGCATGCATAGGTGAGCCGGGCTCACGCATGGGACTGGCGGATGACCCGCGGGCGGGCTGAGCCGTCGGCTGCAGCTTGATGGACGCGCTGCGGTTCGTGCGCTGCGTGGCTAGCGAGTCGGTCGTCGCTCGGGGACTGGGCAGGGGATCACTTCTGCGGGCTCGGCGGCGGCGGGCGGTGCGTCGAAGTTTAGGCGGGCGAGGTCGGCGGCGGCGAAGTCGGGGG
>CALFYE010000083.1 GCA_937952145.1 uncultured Myxococcales bacterium | reverse complement strand
CATCGCCGTAGCGGGCATTGGCGTGCAGATCCAGCTGACCGAACGCCAAAACGAGCCCCGCTCTCCCTACTACCCGCCGGAGCTGACCCCAAGCACTCCGGAGCCGACAGCAGCCAGCGATATCTATGCGCTGGGCTGCATGTTCGATGAGTTCCTATCCCTACCCGCCGCTGATACATATGCCCCGCATCGCCAGGGGGCCAGCAAGAAGCTGCTGAACCTGATCAAGAAGATGCGCTCGTCAGAGCCCAGCCAGCGCCCACAGATCGATCGAGTGGCGAATGAGATGC
Source organism: uncultured Myxococcales bacterium (assembly GCA_937952145.1). Lineage (GTDB taxonomy): Bacteria > Myxococcota_A > Polyangia > Palsa-1104 > JAEUJZ01 > JAEUJZ01. The sequence goes on along the minus strand of CALFYE010000083.1, from coordinate 6,379 downwards.
GCATCGTCTTTGAGAGGGAGAGAGACAAAGACAAGCTGTTGCGGCAGCGCATGACCTGGTTGGCTGCCGCTGGCTCGGCGGTGGCGGTCGGCGGGCTGATCTACGCCGTGGTGCGCTACATGCCGTATCCGCCGCATCGCCCAGATCTTGGGTCGGTCGTCGACCAAGCCAAGCCACCAGGCCCTGCCCAGGCGCCGGACAAGAGCGCCCTCCAGAGACGAGCAAGAGATGTCTTGCAGAAGGCCCTGGCGAATCGCGACAACCCACAGCTTGCTGGCGACGCTGCCGAGAGGCTGGGGTGGCTGGGCGATCGATCGTTTGATGGGACGTTGAGCGGAATGCTGGGGCGACCTGATGCCCAGCTGGAGCCACGAAAACTCGCAGCCTGGGCACTGGGTCGTAGCGGGGCGATCACCGGGATCTCGACTCTGGGTAACCTGGTGAAAGATCGCAGCCTAGATGCTGGTCTCTGGCGCCCGTCCTTCCTGTCACTCTGCTTGCTCAACCCTCCCTACCAGGTACTCACTGAAATCGGACGAGAACACCTCACGGGGTCCCCAGACAGCGAGCGCCGCTTGATTTCTTGGTCGATCTTTGCCGCTTACGATGAGGAAACAAAGAAAGCGGTCGCCAAGGAAGCCAAACCAGCGCTCGATGCGACCCGTGATCTGTCTCAGGTTGGACGCCATTCAGACCTCCTCCTGGCGCTGGCGCGCTCGCCGAATAGGCGCGCTCGTGAAGTGATGCATGGCGCGCTGCAGACGACCGGATCTCCGTCTCTGCCACAGGTCCTTTTGGCCAAGCGCTGGGTCGAGGCGGGTGATCCGACCGGCATTCCGCTGCTGGAAAAGCTGGTTCAAACTCCGCATGACGCGGTCCCAGACACGACCATAAACGAGATCCAGCGTCTGCTCGCCCGCCGTGCCCCCAAGGCGGAGCGCTGCCCCAGCCCAGCGGATTTGCTACGCGGTACCCAGGGCGCTCAGCTGGACAATGAGGCTCGCTTGGCGCTGCGTAACAGCCTGATCACTGTGCCGCTCTGTGCGCGGCCCGAGCAGTTCATCGACCCGCTGCAAAAGCTGTTGCCGCCGCCCAACGATTCCGTGGCTGATGAGCCGCTGCTGGCGATCCATGCGGCAGCCAGTCTGCTTGAGATTCTGCGTCCCACCCGTCCCGTCGCCCAGACGGCGAAACCGTCCCGCACCGATCTGCAGACCCAGAGCGAATTTGCTCGGCTGTTTGAGACCGCGTCGATGCTGAACCTGCATTCACGAGACTGCGACACGGTGCTCGACCGCAGTGCTCCGCCCGCCCTTCGCAAGATGGCTGCCCGGCGGGCTCGCGCCGTTCGTCTAGAGATTGAGCAGCGGCGTAGTGACCCCATGGTGGTCGACCAGCTCAGCAAGGCCGAGTTCGAAACTAAGCAGGCGCAGATCAGCAAGCTGCAAGATTCGGATCGTCCTGTGGACAAAGTGGTGGCGGTGCTTGCACAGCACGATGACCGGCAGCTTGAGAGCATGCAGGCCCAGGCCAAGACTCAGCCACGCGAGGTCCAGTTGGCACTCGCGGAGCGGCTGCAGACTCCTCAGAGCAACGAGGTCCTACGTGGCGCCATGCTCGAAGCCAAGGTTGGCATTGACGCCCTACGCGCCTACGGCGAGCTGCGGCGACGTGGCCAGGATGTCCAGGCGCCGCGCTTCGATTTGGTTGCCGAGTACAGCCAAGCCGGCGCCGACGATCGTCTGGATCTGGTGGAGGCGATGAGCGGCTGGCCGTTTGATGCCTCTCGCCCGCTGCTGCTGCTTGCCACTAACGACGGCTCGGTCTACGTGCGGCGTAGCGCGGTGCGCATCATCGGTGAGGCTGCAGCCGATCCGAAGAAGGAAGCCGATGCGCTGAGCATGCTACGCCTGATGTTTGGCGACGCAGACTACATCGTTCACCTGTACCTGCGTGCGATCTTGGAAGGTAAGCAGCTAGCGCCCAGTGAGCTGCAGGAGGCGCCGGCCTGGCCGCCGCAAGAGGCTCAGAAGGAAGGCTGCGCTGTCGCGATCCGAGCCGACGATGAGGGAGTCGCGTTCAACATCGTCGATGCGTCCAATAAAACGAAGGAATACCGAACGACCGCGTCATTCATGCTACCGCGGGGTAACTTCACTCTGCACTGGCTTGATGAGAAGGGCATCCGACGTCCGCGCCCGGTCCCCTGCCTTCGCGACGAACCCCTACCGATCCCGCTACCCATCTCTAGCATGGGACAGCTCCTGGGTCTTGGCGTGCAGCACTGGCAGGCCAAGCGGATCGAGCAGGCGGAGAAGATCCTCAACGATGTGGCCAAGCGAGCACCAGCATTCAGACCCCACCTTGCCAATGCGCAACAGCAAGCCGAGGCGCAGAAACGAGCGCAGGCCGTGCATGCGCGGAGCCAATATTTTCTCGGCAAGGTCCTGCAAGCTCAGGAGAAGCTGCCAGATGCGCGCAACGCCTATGCAACCTACCTAGACCTGCCCGCCGCCAAAGAGCAGAGGGACATCACACCGGACGCCGAAGCCCAGCGGAAGCTGTTGGAAAGTCAGCTTGGCCGCTACGAAGTCCGCCTGCTCGTCGACGGCAAGTGCCAGATTTTCACAGCCTGGGACACGCCGGGCACGGTGGACGTCAAGATCGATCTAGATCGGGGGCGTTTCGGGGGACGCAACAAGAGTCGCTGGCGGATATTCAAGAACCAGTATCTGAGTGTGCGCGCACCCAAGCGAGGAACCGACGAGTGCAAGGAGTAGCCATGACGAAAGCAACAGCTCCCAAGGTCGGCCGCAGCCTGTTGAACCCCAGGAGTCGTTGGCTTGCCTCGCGCTGGGGCTTGGTGGGCCTGCTCTGCCTGGTCCCGGCTTCCGTTGGGGCCACCAGCAGTGATCCGTGCGTCGGCCCCAACAACCCTAGTGCCACCAACAAACCGGTTCTCCCCGGCAGCGGGTTCCTGATCTTGCAACTCTCCCGCACGGACATCCAGAGCAGTCAGATCTTCGAAGGGACGCAGGCCCTTGGCCGCTTGCCCAGCCGCACTGGCTACTGCACCTGGCTGCCGCTTTCACCCGGGGAACACACGCTCCGCATAGGCGGTATGCAGGAGATGTTTCGGATCAGCGCCCGACGGACCACGTTTGTCAGTCTGAACGAAAACCCAGCCGGCACGGTGCGCTACCCGCTCCGCTTTGCTTTTCGCCTCGCCGGCACAGAGGCCGACTTTCCGAGCGAGCTGCGCACGGACCTCCGCTCGCTGGCCGCCCATGCCGATACACGGCTCTCTGACTTCGATCTGGCCGATGAGGAGAGCCGAATTGAGCCGCAGGGCGAGGCCACCGTTCTGGCTGGCCTGACCCCGGTGCCGGCCCCCTGCAACCCCCAAGCCTTTTCCGAAGAAGCCACGCTGCACTTTGTCCTTGTCCTCTCGCGGCGCGGGGCTGGCTATCGCGTGCGGGCCTACAACACGGCTGTGGGCGCCAGCGAGCCAGCCGCCGATCTTGACGAAAGCCACGAGTCAGCCGCCGTCTGTCGGAGCAAGAGTGGAGCGGCGCATCTGCAGTGCTTGCTGCTGCAAGCGCTAAAACAAGCTCGTACTCGCGGCCACTATTGTCTTCAGGTCGCGACGCAGCCGACGGATGCTCAGGTGCAGCTGACCGCACTCGTCGCCCCGAACCAGCCAGTCGGCAAGTCGCAGCCGTTTGAACTCGCAACGGGCGGCCGCGGGGAACGGACTCTGATGGGCAGCCCGAGCGGCCCCTTGACCTACCGCCTATCCGTCGAACACCCGCGCTTCCTGCCGCAGGAGCGCACGATCGACTTCAGCGAGCAGATGGTGCAGTCCGTCTCTATCAGCTTGCAGCCGCGCTCTGTCCAAGTCGCCGCCGTCCCGCTCTACAAGAAGTGGTGGCTGTGGCAGAGCGTGGCGACGGCGGTCGTGGTCGGCGTCACCGGCACCGTGGCCGGAATCTACAGCAGCGATCGGGGGACCCGATGAGCCATTCAGCACACTGCAGTAACATCGCCAAGGCCATCCTGACCGTCGTTCTCGCCCTGGCCATTCCCGCGCCGCTCCGCGCACAGACTGCCGACGTCAACTGCAATGGCATCCTGCGGCCGTTCGAAAAACAAGGTGGCCGTGACTGCATCGACTATCCGCGAAACGGGAACACCTGCAATCCGAAGAGCGAGGCCCCTTACTTTCGCCCCTGCGACGACTACGTTGCGCCAGGCCCTGGGATGCCAGCTACCTGTAGTGCGTTTATCGCCCCAGACCGTGACGGAGACCTGCGGGGCGACGCTTGTGACAACTGTCCCGATGAGCCGAATCCAGACCAGAAGGACACCGATGGCGATGGCTTCGGGGATGCCTGCGACAACTGCCCGACGATTGCAAATCCGGATCAAAAAGACTCACTGGGCGTGGGCGTAGGCGATGTCTGCGACCTATGCAACCCGGCGCTGCGTGCACGAGTCCCTGCGCTCGTCGACCCTAAGCAGACCGATCGTGATGGCGATGGCCTACCCGACCGATGCGACAACTGCCCAACGGTCAAGAACCCCGATCAGAAAGACAGCTCGCGCAAGGGCATCGGCGATGCCTGCAACCTCTGTTTCGCAGAGGTGCGTGCTGCGTTGCCCGGGTACAAAGATCCGCGCCAGGTCGACAGCGACGGCGATGGCGTGCTTGATCAGTGCGACAATTGCCCCCAGCTGGCCAATCCTGATCAGAAGAACTCGGATCGGTACAGCTGCCCAAATCGCAGTGACGAAGGCGTGTCGTGCCCGGACGAGTTCGGCGACGCCTGCGACAACTGCCCCCAGATCTGGAACCAGAACATGGCGGACGGCGACGGCAACGGCATCGGGGACGAGTGCATGCCGCTTGGGGCAGGTGGCTGCCGACCCGCGACGATAAGCGGCGGCCATCAGCCAGCCACACAGGCCCCAACCCTGGCCGGATTGAGCCTGCTGCTAGGCTTCCTCTTTTTGCGTCGCCGAAAGCATGAGCGTCATGGTCAGCATCGCTAGGACAAGGATTTGTCCACCCCTTCTGGGTGTCTTCGCGCTGGTGCTGCTGTGGCTCTTACCCGGCCCGGCGCATGGGTATGGCGACCGCGCCGCCATCGACCTAGACCACCTGCAGCCGGCCCCTGGCGAGGCACGCCTGGTCACCCTGGATCTGGCCCGTGTCGGTCCACACCTCGGCTGGGTACCGCAGGGGGTCTTGCACTACGCTGACCGTCAGCTTGTCCTGCTGTGCCGCGGCAACTGCTCGCCCGATGTCTACGTCCCCTGGGTCGCGCACCGCCTGACCTTGGATCTGTCGTTCGCGCTGTCGCTATTCGATCGGCTTCAGCTTGCGCTGTCCTTGCCGGTCACGCTGTACCAGTTCAGCGATGCCAACATCATCGACACCACAAGTGAGGTCGCCAGCAGCGGCGGCTTGGTGGCACCCCGGCCCAACCCCGCTGGCCTGGGCAACCTCAAGGTACACGGCAAGGTTGCCTTCTTGCCGCGCGCCTCGCGCTACGGGCTGGGGCTGGCGCTCGCCCTCGGCCTGCCGACTGGCGACGGCAACAGTTTCCTCGGCACCCGGCTGCCTGATCTCGCCGCCCGCCTCCTCGGGCACGTCGAGCTGGGACGCTTCACGTTGGCTGCTCACTTTGGTGCCCGCTTCGCCGAAGCGACCCAGGTCTCTGCGCTGCAAGATGGCATCGCGCTGCTCTATGGGCTGGGTGCTCAGGTGCGCGTGCTTGGCGCTCAGCTCGACGAGACTCCGTTCTATCTTATCGCCGAGCTCCGCGGTCGCGCTCTGACCCGCTTCTTCGCCGCCGCCGACTTTCCCTGCGAATTCCTCCTCGCTGCTCGCGGCGAGCCCGGTCCGTTTTCCCTCACCGTAGGCGCCGGCTCCGCTCTCTATCCCGGGGTAGGCACACCAAACGTCCGGGCCTTCGTCTCCTTCGCCTATCGCGGCGGCGCGCGCGGTCGCTAGCGCGGCTCGGCAAAGCGATTCCATCCGTTGCTGAGAGCAGAAAATTCGCGTTGGCGCCGTACCTGCATCAAGCCAGCTCCGCCACCGGTTGTGCTGTCTTTTGGCCCTCTTCGAAAAGCCGCAGGCCATCCCCAAGATCCTCGTGGACCTTGGCCTGGGCCCCAACATGCCCAAAACACTTGGCCCGCTCGCGCACGTCCGCAGGAGTTCGACCCCGTGGAACCTTGGTTTTTCCGACGCATCGCACGACTGCTGCGGCCGCAGGTTTTGTGCTGGATCGAATCAAGAACGGGTGTTGCGCGGCTGCTGCGCGGCTATGGTCCGGCTGCTGTGCGTTTGCAGTTCGGCTTGTTCCAGACTCCA
>CALFYE010000082.1 GCA_937952145.1 uncultured Myxococcales bacterium | reverse complement strand
AGGGCAGCCTAGTCAAGGTCATCTAGATCGTCATCGAGGCGATCGATGTACTTCTGATCGGCCTTCGGGTCAGCCGGCTTGGCCGGGCTCTGTTCATGCTTTTTGCGCTCGGCCGCATCGGCCACGCGCTGGTTTTGGCTCCAGCGACGGGCCAAAAGCGACAGCCCAGCGGCCGCGCCAACGATGGCCAGGACCGGGATCAGCCAGGCCAGGCGATTGAAGCCGGTGTCGACCGGCACCACCAGGGCCGACTCGCCGGGATAGCGCGAGATGAAGGCCTTTACGATCTCAGCCCGCGCCAGCCCCTGATCAATCAGGTTGGCGATGAACGCGCGCTCTTTGGCAGCGAAGCCACAGGTGCACTCGGCCAGCGTCTGCCGACCGCAGCCGCACATGCAGACTAGCGACTTGCGCAGGTCGCGCTCCAGATCGTTTCTTGGCGGCGTGGGAAACGCGCTGCCTGCCGACGACATATGTGTGGCGGAGTCACCGCCACTCGCCAAGGTCAAAGCAGAAGCGGGCCCAGCCAGGCTGAGCAGCAGCAGGACGACGGTGGCCGTCACCGCGCCCTGCGCCGTCGAGCCACCGCGACTGGCCCCTTCGGCTTTGTCAGCGAGAGCGTAGGCGCGCTCGGGCAGGAAGGCGATGACCGTTCCGAGGATCAAAAGGGCGAAGCCGAACCACACCCAGTTGACGAGCGGGTTGAGGATGATCTTGATGCTCGCCAAGCCGGACTCAGCATCGATGCCGTTGAGGATCACGTACAGGTCGTCGCGCACGCTCTCTTTGATGGTGACGATGGTGCGCGGTGGCTCTTCTTCGTGGCCGCGATAGGCCCACTTGGCAGGTCGCAGGTTGAAGCTGCTGCCGCCCTCTTCGGTGACCGAGAGATAGACCTCGGTGACTTCTTTTTGCGGGTCGCTGTAGCTGCGGCTGCTCTCGTACTTGACGGTGAAGCGAGCGAGCTTGGTCTGCGCTCCGCGATCGAGGGTGACGTCGGTTTCCTTCTGATACGTCTGGCCGGCAAAGCCGATGAACATAAAGGCGATGCCGATGTGCACCAGATAGCCGCCGTAGCGTCGCTTGTTGCGTGCCACCAGGCCGACGAGCGCCGTCAGAAAGTCCTGCCGCGTGCTCTGCTGTCGGGCGCGCGTACCGACGACGAATTCCTGCGCGATGGTGGCAAAGACAAAGCCGCAGAGCGCAAAGCAGACCAGCGAGGCCGGAAGCTGAATGCGCTCATGCAGGAAGGCGCTCGCCGCTCGCGACTCGGGCCAGATGAAGGCCACCGCGCCCAGCACCAGCAGTGCCGAGGCGATCGGGAAGCGGAACTGCTTCCACAGCATGTCGAGCGAGGCTCGCCGCCACGCGATGAGCGGGCCGACGCCGGTGAGGACTAATAGCACCAGCCCGATCGGCCCCATCCACTTGTTGAAAAACGGCGGACCGACGGTGACGCGGTTCTTGGTAATCGCCTCGGACAGCGTCGGGAACAGCGTCGCCACCAGGATGAAGAAAGCCGACGCGAGGAGGATCCAGTTGTTCACCAAGAAGGCGAACTCACGCGAGACCCATGAGTCCAGCGCCCCGCGCGAGCGCAGCAGGGGCAGGCGATAGATGACGTAGCCGAAGCTGAACACTGCGGCGAAACCGATGAAGGCAAGGAAGCGCGCCGCTAGCTCGGGATCGTTGCCAAACGCATGCACCGACTGAACGATGCCGGAGCGGGTCATGAACGTCCCGATCATCGTCAGCAGGAAGGTCAGGATGACCAGGACCACGTTCCAGATCTTCATCATCCCGCGCCGCTCTTGAATCATCAGCGAGTGCAGGAAGGCGGTGGCCGTAAACCACGGCAGAAAGCCAGCGTTCTCGACGGGATCCCAGCCCCAGTAGCCGCCCCAGCCGAGCACGTGGTAGGCCCACAGCGAGCCGAGGATGAGGCCCTGCGACAGGAAGTACCAGCAGATCAGCATCCACTTGCGCACCGACTGCAGCCAAGCGTCGTCGAGGTTGCCAGTGATGAGCGCCGCCATGCCGAAAGCAAAGGGGATCGAGGCCGAGACATAGCCGGTGTAGAGCGACGGCGGATGCGTCGCCATGTAGGGATCTTGCAGCAGTGGATTTAGGCCCTTGCCGACGATCGGCGCCTCGGTCAAGAACACATCGAAGGGGCGCTTGTAGAACACCACCAGCGACACAAAGAAGGCCAGGATGCCCATCAGGATGGCGACCACCCAGGGCATAAGCTCGCGATGGCGTTCGCGGTTTGAGTGGATGGCGATCGCCGAAAACAGCGACAACAGCCAGGCCCAAAACATCATCGAGCCGTCGAGGCCACCCCAATACGAGGTGAGCTTGTAGATCCAGTGCATCGCCGCATCGGCGTTGTGATGCACGTACTTGATCGAAAAGTCGTTCGACAGGATGGCGAAGAAGATCATCCCCGACGCCAAGGACAGCATGGCGGCGCAGGCATAGGCGGCGTAGATGGCCGAGCGAATCAGTCGCTGCGAGCCGAGGCGAGCCCCCGCTACGGCCGCGCCGCCGGCGTAGGTCGTGCAGAGCAGCGTCACCAGCAGCACGAAGCTGCCGAAGAGCGCGACCCAGTTGAGTGTTGGCATGTGGATTCCTTGCGACTAGCGACGGGCTAGTTCATTTTTTCGGCCGCGCCCTCTTTCGAGCAGCGGGTGACCATGGCGCTCTTCTGGGCGCCTTCCTGCGCATACTTCGAGGGGCACTTGGCCATCACCTCGCTGGTGTGGAAGGTGTCGCCGCGCAGCTGACCTTTCAGCACCACCTCGGCGCCCTCTTTGAAGGTGTCGGGGACGACGCCGGCGAAGCGAGCCTCTGTCACCGAGCCGCAGTTCTCGACGCGGAACTTGTATTCCAGCTTCTGATGGTCGCGGTCGATGCGCTTGGCGATCGAGCCCGGCACGACAAAGCCGTGCAGCTGCAGGCGCTTATCCTGCCAGCTCGTCGGGTCGCGCATGACCTCGTCTACGTGCTTGTAGTACTCGAAGCTCTGGCTGTCGCTCATCGCGAAGACCAAAAGCCCGACCACCGCCGCAGCCGACAGGCCCAGGAGCAGCGGGCGATAGCGCGTGCTCGACGCCACAGGGAGGCTAGCGGGGTTCTTCGTTACTTGGCTCATGGTGATACTCCGTCGTCCGCCATTCTAGGATCAGAAACGAGCTTTAGGCAGAAAACATGCCCCAAGGTCAGCCCTGCCGAGGGGTCAGCCGCCGAGGCGACGGAGAGCCAAGCCACTGCCTAGCGCGGCAGGATCTGAACCGGGACGATGGCGGTGTTGTTGTCAGTGGTGACTTCTTCCAGCGCGCGCTGGGGGTTGAGAGTCACGCGGAGCTGATAGTCCCCCGCTGGTACCTCAGTAATGTCGAGCCACTGGCAGTCGAGCGAGTTGCCGTACAGGTCCCCCCAGCCCGGCTGGATGCCCTGCTCGCTGCAGCTATAGCGCTTACGGCAAGGAACGTTCGGTCCTTCGGCAACTTGCCGCGTGTCTTCCATGCAGTAGGCCTGCTTGCGGCCGAGCGCGATCTCGCGACCGCTCATGTCTAGCAGGGCATAAGCGGCGAAGCCGTCGTAGTGGTAGTGACCATGGCAGGCCGAGCTATGGAACTGATCGGGGCGCAGATCCGGCGCATCCATGTGCAGTGCCCCCTGGCCCTGGTTGATGGCCTCGACCGAGAAGCGCAGCAGGCGCCGCTTGCCCAGCCCACCGACGCACTGCTCCACAACCGAGCAGGAGTTTTTGTCGACGGTGATCTCATCGAAGAGGATCTCACCGCGCAGGCGCTCGGCGTTGACGATGAGATCGGGCAGCGGGTCGGACAGCTTGTGGCAGGCACAGTCGCTGCCGCAAAAAAAGCCGGTCGCGCAGGCCGGGCTGCAGCTGGGCTTTCCGTGATCGCAGCGCGGGAAGGGAGCGCAGCTCCCAGTCTTGGGGACGCACAGCTCACCGGAAGCGCAGCTACCACAGCTCCCCAGGCAGCCATCGTCGCCGCAAGTACGGGGCGAGCCATCGTCGTTTTTGCACTTGGGCACGCAGGGGCTGGGGCGACAGCGCAGATCGGTGCCGCAGGCTTGGCCGGCCGGGCAGCTGCCGCAGGTCCCCCCACATCCGTCGCTGCCGTTGCAGAACTGGCCGTCACAGTTGGGGACGCAGCCGGCCACAAACTTCACCTTGAGCGTGTAGGGACCAAAGTTGCTGTCATCAAAGCCGTCGACAAGCAGGTAGTAGGTGCCCGGCTGCAAGAGCGCCGTTACCCGCGAGCCGTAATCGCCGGGCGGAGCCGTATCGTCGCTGCAGGCCACGGTGGCCTTGGCGCTGTCGTCCAAGCAGTCGGGCCCTGGCGTCCCAGGATCCTCGCGCCGCAGCGATAGCACGGTGTCGTAACCCTGTGAGATGGCCTCAATCCCCGTCGGTGCCGTGAGGGTGAAGCTATAGACGTCCTCGACGGCCAGGCTGGTGCGATTGCAGGTGGGCACGGTCTGGTGGATGGCGGCGCTGGTGTCGCCGCGGATCTTCTGCGCCTGATCCGAACCCAGCATGACGGCAAGGGGTCGCGGATTCTGGCAGGTGCCGATCCGACTGGCGTTGGCGCAGGCCCCCGAGGGGTTGCAGCCCTGCCCTCCGCCGCAGCTCCCGCAGGAGCCACCGCAGCCATCGCTGCCGCAGACCTTGCCACGGCAGCTTGGCGTGCAGTCGTCCTGCTGGCAGACAGCACAGGCTCCCATGGCGGTGTGACTGCAGGTCCGGCTCGCTTCGTCGCAGACATCGACGGTACAGTCGGCACCATCGTCGCAAGGCGCGGCGGGCACTTTCACGCACTGTCCCGGGGCTCCGTCGACGCCGGGGATGTAGCGCTCGATGCCGTTGCAAAAGATGCCGTCATCCTGACAGTCCTGCGCCGGATCTCGCCCACAGCCCTCGCCGCCAAGCCCGAAGAGAAGCCCGCAGAAGACAGATGCCACAAACGCCGCGCGGTTCCACATGCGGCGTAGTAAAGCGCGGCAGTCCGCGCAGTCGCCAACAAAAACCACGAGGCGCTCACCGGCCGACGAGCCAAGCGCCGGGTGATACACTAGCTGCTCATGCGTTACGACTTTTCGGCTCCTAGTGGCTGGACGGTGGAGAAGCTGCCGAACGACGGACGAGGTCTGGTGCTGCAAGCGCCTCCGACCGCCGATCCGCGCGAGCGGGCCGCACTGTTCCTGCTCGATCCACTGGTTCCCGTCGGGACGGAAGCCGAACAGCTTCGGCAAGCGATGGCGACCAGCCTGTCGGGTATCGAGGTCGTCAAGGCCGGGGCGGTGCAGCCGCTGGTCGGGGCCGCCTATCCAGGGCTGCTGGCTCCGGTGCGGGTACGCGTCCCCCCCAGCCAGGCCGGCTCGGCTGCCGTCGCCGGCTCGGGCCCAGTCGATGAGGGACGCGTGTACATCCTGCTCAGCACGCCGAGCGATCGCTTGCTCATCGTGTTTGTCGGCGGACAGAAAGCGCTCCCGCAGCAGCAGGGGGCCTTAGATGCCTTCTTGCGCTCGATTCGTCCGATGGCCGCCGACGGGATGAGCGGTGGGCCGCAGGGCGACTCGCCGTACGGTTCTTGGGGCGAGTAAGGCCGAAACTGGAGGGTTTCCCCTCGTGCGACCTAGTTCTGACGGTAGAGCTGGTCGCCACCCACCCAGGCCGGGCCGGTCGGCGGAGCATAGACCGAGACAAGCTGCGCCCGGCTACCGCTCTCGCTGCGCTGCCAGGCGTGGCCATCCCAGCGCAGAATTAGGCCTTTCTCACCGACGGCAAATGCGCGGTCCGGACCGGCGACGGACAGCGCCCACAGCGGGACGCCTTGGCTGGTCGAAAAGCGCGTCCAGGTCTTGCCGTCATAGCGATAGCCCTGATCCTGGCGGCTGAGGGCCCAGATGTCCTGATCCGACGTTCCATCGATCAGCGTCAAGCCCCCGGGGCCGACCGGCTCTTTGGACCAGGCACCATCGCGGAAGCGAGCCATGTACTTCATGGCTTCCTTCGTGTTGACCGGAACCAGAAGCTGCTGCGCCGTGCCAAAGAGCCGGAACACCGAGCAGCCGACCAGCTCCGGCGGGGTCAGCTTGCTCCACTGGCTGCCGTCGAAGTGCATGAGCTCGGGGCCGGCGGCGGCAGCCCACACTTTGCCGTCACGGGCATATACGTCGATGAGGTCGACGTACAGGCCGGCGAAGTGATGGGGGGTCCAGGTCTTGCCGTCGTAATGCACGGCGCTCCCAGCCGCACCCACGGCCCACACATCGGTCTTGCTGATTGGGTAGATCGAAAGTCGCGCTCGCGCCGGAATCTGCGCCGTCACATTGGTCCAGGCGGTGCCGTCGTAGTGAAACACCCACCGCTCTTGAAAGCGCTGCAGCGAGACATTGGCCATGAGCCAGATGTCATCCGCCGCGGTGCCGCGCATGACGTCGATCCACAGCTTCTTGACTTCGGCCGTAAGGGGCAGCGGCTGCGGCATCCACTCCGCGGGGCCCGGCGGTGGTTCGGCGGGGGTCTTCTGACAGCCAGCCAGCGCAAGCAACAGAGAACTCAGAGCGGAAAAAAACTGTTTCATTGGATCGAGGGTAACGCAAGCACCGGGCGTGCGAAGCGATATCAACGGGCTATTACTCGCGGGTTAGTCCCAGAGAGAATCCCAGGCTCCGGAGATGGCGCTGCCGGCGCCCGAGATGGCATTGCCCGCGCCGTGCCAGGCGTCGGAGGCCATGCTTCCGATCGCTCGCGCCCCGCTAGAGGCCACGTGGCCGATGCCACTGGCGGCATCGCCAAGCGACATGCCATTGCCGATCGCGGTCGCCGTGTTCCAGACCCCGCTAAAGACGCCGACCCCGGTCATGGCGGCGCCGCCCAGCATCTCAAGCGGGTTGCCCGTCATCAAGCCGTGCAGACCCATGCCGGCCCCGGCCCCGATCTCGCCGGCCGCCAGGCCCATACGTTTGGCCCAGCCATCACCGACGCTATCGGTGGGATCGTTAAACATGTCGATCGAGGCCCCGGTGATCGGGCCGGCATTGATCCCCAAGTGCTCCATCAAGGGCGCGCCGTAGACGGCCAGCGCAAAGCTCGCCGGATCGATGAAGGTGTTGCCGGCCTGCGAGGCGGGATTCTGCGCGCGCGCCGTGGCTTGCGCATCGGCATAGGCCGAGACGTGGGCGCCGTAGACATCTCCAAACGAGATGTGGTCTTCCCCGCGGGCACGGGCGGCGTCGATGGCCGCGCTCTCGTTGGTCACCAGATTGCGTCGGACGCTGGTCCAGACGCCGGTCGGGTCATCATGGCCGACATAGTTGGTCGCGCGGTCCTGTGCTGTGGCGCCGCTGGGTAGGCCGTGCGGGTCCAAAAAGCCCAGACCAAAGGTATTGCCCCAGCCGGGCATCCACGAGGCATTGTCGCGGTAGAACGAGTTATCCCCCGGGGCGCCGCCGGTGGCATCGCCATCGCCCTGCTGGCCGCGCCTCTGGGTGTTGTAGCCCCCCTTGCCCATGACGTAGCCGACCCCGGTGTTGAAGGCGTTTGACCACCAGTTGTCGGGCTCTAGCATTGCCGCGTCGTTGGGCCCGGGACCCACGGTCTGTGGTGCTGGACCTGCCATCGTGTTTCTCCCCCATGCGTGCCGGCTGATCGCTCCGGCACAGTCTCGTACTCTTAGTTTTCGCCGCTGGCCGACCCACGTTGTCTACGTAGGAGCCAAAGTCAGCCTACTCCTCGAAGACCTGCCAAGGATCGGCTGGCTTGGACTGCGTGGTGGGCAACCCCGCTGCCGGCTGAGCGGACTCGCCAGCATGTGCAGCGTTTGCGTTCGCGCTGGCCTCAGCCTGCTTGCCTGCCGGTCCCGGGGCCTCACCTGCCTTGGCCGGTCCGCCGAGGTCGAGACCAGGCTCCGCAGGTGGTTGCGGCTGCAGACGTCTGCGGATCGATCGCGCGACCTGCCAAAATGTCGCCTCGTGCCGCGCAAATTGCTCGGCGGCAGCGACGTAGTTGATGCCGTAGTAGAAGTTGCGGTCAGCGAACATGGCGTACAGCCGACGTTCCTTAGGGCCGCTTGGCCGGGTGAAGCCAGCGATGGCGAAGTACACGCCAGACAGCCCGTCCTCGGTCTCGCAGGCGACAGGCCCGCGGCGTTCGCTGACCTGCAGGGTGGCTAGCTCCTCGGCGCGGATGGCCATGGGAATCAGCTGGGCAGGCGGCGGCAGCTTGAGGTGGGTCGGCAGCAGAGGAGAGACGATGATCGCCGTCGGGACAGCCGACGCGACACGCTCCTCCTCCGCGGGAAGCAGCCAGCGCTGGCTGCTTCGGATCGACAGACGGAAGCCAGCGGGGGGAGTCAGCTCCGGATAAACCAGGCGCGGCAACATGCTCCCCCCATCGTAATCGCTCGCCGGAACCAAGTTTGGATGATCTGCCGCGAACGCTCGCCTGAGCCATCCCTGCGACGGGACGGCTCCTGGTACACTGTCCGACATGTCGACCGAGCCTACGCCCCCCGCGGATGCCGCCCAGTCTAACCCTGTGGAGCTCGCCGCCGATGCTAGCGAGCGATTGCTGCCCATCCAGAAGCCCCCCGGCAGCCCGGTCATGTATCAGCGCTGGGCGTACCTCTTGTTCCTACACTGGCCAGTGCCGGTATCCATGCTACGCCCGCTCTTGCCGTCGCGGCTGACGGTCGACACCTTCGGTGGACAGGCCTACGTGGGGCTGGTGCTGTTCACCATGACCGGCGTGCGACCGATCTTCTTGCCCGCCGTGCCCTGCCTGTCGAACTTCCACGAGACCAACGTCCGTACCTACGTCCACAACGGTGGCAAGGATCCCGGCGTCTGGTTCTTCAGTCTGGATGCGGCCAACGCCGTCGCAGTGAAGCTCGCGCAGTGGCTGTTCAAGCTGCCCTACTTCTTTGCCGACATGAAGCTCTCGGCCGGGCGCAATACGCGAGCGCCAGGCCTTGTCGATTACGCCACCGAGAGGAAGTGGCCCGCCCCCACCCCCGCCTCGGCCAAGGCGCGGTACGAGGTCACGGGCCCAGCAGCCCCCGCCACCCCCGGCACGCTGGAGCACTTCCTCGTCGAGCGCTACATCCTTTACACCGAGGCAGACGGCAAGCTAAAGCGCGGTCGAGTGCATCACAGCCCCTATCCGGTTCAGCCGGCGCGCCTGCACAGCGTTGATGAGTCACTGATTGCCGCCAGCAAGATCACCCGCCCCAGCACCGCTCCCCTGGTCCACTACGCCAGCGAAGTGCAGGTCGACATCTACGGCATTGAAGACGTCTAGTCCCCCGCGACGATCGCGGTCCCGCAGCGCCCCCCACCTCACCCAGCGCTCTTCTGCGTCAGCAGGCTGTCTAGGGCACGAGCAGCCGCACCGCCCCCAGCTTGGTCGCCCCGAACACGTAGGTCTGAGGAAACTCTTTCGACTGAATCAAGTTGCCGGTCAGGCCGAGCGCACTGACGCGGACGTGGTAGGTGTCGGCGGCAACGGTCTGGCTCTGCGCCGAATTCTGGGCGCAGGGATAGTCCCAAATGTTCTTGCTGCCGATTTCCAGCCGGATCTTGTCGACGCCAACCTGCTTGCAGTCTTCGCCGGGCGCGTTGTCTGGGTTGGGGTTTGAGGCCTTCACTAGCACCCAGGAAAAGATGACGCTGCCCGGCACATCGGCACGACCACAGCCGGATGCCGACAGCATGGCGGCCACCCCTAAACCTAGCGCGCCCGCACGGCCAAGCAGGCGGATGCTCGTCGGGGTGCGTGTCTTGAAGTGCATGTTTTCGATCTCCATCGGTATCGGAACTCGGAGGGTTTCGGAGGGTTAAAGAGCGGGCGCATTATATGGCGGTTTTGCGGCGAAGGCGGCAAGAGGTGTGTTATCAAGCTCCGTCTTGCGCGAGGTACTTATCATCGGCGGTGGTCTAACCGGTCTGTCGACGGCTCTGCACCTGTCGTCGGCCTTGCCAGACCTGCACGCGGGGGCCGGCCCAGAGGTCGGTTCGGGGGGCGATGCGGTCGCTGCCGGTTCGCCGCTGCCATGGCGACTCTTCGAGCAAGCCAGCCGCCCAGGCGGACATGCTCGTTCCGAGTGCATCCGAGGCTTCTGGTTCGACAAGACCGGACACTGGCTGCACCTGCGCGATCCCGGCATCAAGTCGCTCGTCAGCTCGCTCTTCCCCGGCGATGACCCGACGCGCGAGCTCTTGCCGGTGCAGCGCAAGGCCCGCGTATTTAGCCACGGCGCACTCATTCGGTACCCCTTCCAAGCCAACCTGCACGGCCTGCCGCCGGCAGTGATCAGCGAGTGTCTGCTCGGCTTCATCACCGCTACGAATCAGGCCAGCGCCGACGGAGGAGCCGTCCGCGACTTCGACGACTTCTGTCAGAAGAAGTTCGGGGCAGGCATCGCCCGCCACTTCATGGTGCCGTACAACGCCAAGCTGTGGGGCGTGCACCCGCGCGAGATCACGGCCGACTGGTGCAGTCGCTTCGTGCCCATCCCCACGCTGGAGCAAGTGGTCCGCGGCGCCGTCGGCGACAGCCCCAAAGAGCTCGGCTACAACGTCCATTTTCTCTACCCGCGACAGGGCGGCATCGAGACGCTGGTCCATCGCTTGCTGTCGCTGCTCCCGAGCGATCGCATGGCCCTTTCCGCGCCGCTTGAATCGGTGAACCTGGCGCAGCGCGAGGTGGTGATCGGCGGCGAGCGCCTGCCCTACCACGCCCTCGTCGCGACGCTGCCACTGCCCGAGCTATGTCGCCGCATCGTCGATCTGCCGCCCGCCATGGCCCGCTGGGCGGAGAAGCTGCGCTGCACACCGGTGCGCTATCTCAACGTCGCGACGCGGGTCCCGCCGCGCAGTGACTATCACTGGCTGTATGTGCCCGAAGAGAAGTATCCGTTCTACCGCGTCGGCGTGTACAGCAACGCTGTCCCGTCGATGGCGCCGCCCGGCTGCGGCTCGCTGTACGTCGAGCTGTCTGAGCGCGGCCCACCGCCCGACATGAATCGCCTGATCCCCGAGGTAGCCAGCGGCCTGTGCGCGGCCGGCGTCCTTGGCAGCCCCGACGACATCCTGTTCGCTGAGCTGCGCGAGATCGAGTACGCCTACGTCGTGTTCGATCACGCCTACTATGACGCGCTCGCTCAGCTTGTGCCGTTTCTGGAAGCGCACCAGATCTATCCCCGCGGTCGCTATGGCAGCTGGACGTATAACTCCATGGAAGACTGCTTGATGCTGGGACGCGACATCGCGCACACGCTGCGTCGCGCCGCTTCGACCCCTTAAACCCTGCTTAGCTGCCTAGTGCCCATGCCTGCCCACGACGAGCCCGCACTCTCCATCGTCATCCCTATCTACAACGAAGAGGGCATCCTCCACGCCGCTGTCGTTGACCTTATCGAACGGCTGGACGAGGCCGCGGCCCAGCAACCGCTGTTTGCCCACTACGAGATCCTGCTGTCTGAAAATGGCTCGCGCGATGGCACGGTCGCAGTCGGTAAGGCCCTGTCCGAGCGTTATCCGCAGGTTCGCATCGACTCGCTTGGCCGCCCCGACTATGGCGCGGCGCTCAAGGCCGGCATCCTGCGGGCCCGGGGACGTTTTGTGCTGTGCGATGAGATCGATCTCTGCGATGTCGATTTCTACGCGCGCGCTCTTCCGCTCCTCGAAAGTGGCGAGGCGGAGCTCGTGGTGGGCTCGAAGGCCATGCCGGGCGCCGACGATCGCCGGCCGCTCCTGCGCCGCGCCGCGACCAAGACCATCAACGGCATGCTGCGCGTCCTCGTCGGCTTTACCGGCACCGACACCCATGGGCTGAAAGCCTTCCGTCGCGAGGCGCTGCTGCCCACCGTGCAGCACTGCATGGTGGAAAAAGATCTGTTCGCTTCAGAGTTCGTCATCCGCGCAGAGCTGGAAGGCCGTCGTGTGCGCGAGATTCCGGTTCGCATTGCCGAGAAGCGCCCGCCCTCGATCAACCTGGTGCGGCGCGTGCCGAACGTGCTCAAGAACCTGGCGATCCTGACCTACAACATCCGCCTGCGTGGCAAGCTGGGCACCTAAGATGTCTGAATCGGATCGCGAAGCGTCAAAAGCCCGTCCCCCTTCCGACGAAGCCGCTCCGGTACGACGCGGCGAAGAGCTGGATCCTACTCGGCTCGCCGCCTATCTGCAGTCGGTCCTGCCCGGGGTCGGCGCGACGACGCCCGAGCCCATCATCAAGCAGTTCCCCGGCGGTTATTCCAACCTGACCTATCTCGTCGTCTACGGCGACAAGCAGTACGTGATCCGTCGTCCGCCGTTTGGTTCGCAGGTCAAGACGGCGCACGACATGGGTCGCGAATTCCGCATCCTGTCCGCGCTGCACCCGATCTATCCCCGCGCCCCGCGGCCGGTTAGCTTTTGCGAAGACGAGAGCGTTCTGGGCTGCAAGTTCTATCTGATGGAGCGCGTGCGCGGCCTCATCCTGCGCCGCAAGCTCCCGCCTGGACTCGACCTTTCACCGACGACGATGCGGGCGCTCTGCGAGACTTTTGTCGACACGCTGGTCGAGCTTCATGCGCTCTCGTACGAGCGCGCGGGACTTGCCGACCTGGGCCGCCCCGAAGGCTACGTCGAGCGTCAAGTCAGCGGCTGGAGCAAGCGCTATCGCGACGCGCAGACCGATGATGTGCCGGCGCTCGAAGAGTGCATGCGTCACCTCGCGGCCCGCCTGCCGGTCTCACCGCCCGCGACGCTTATCCACAACGACTTCAAGTTCGACAACCTCGTCCTCGACGAGAATGATCCGACGCGGGTTATTGGCCTGCTCGACTGGGAGATGGCGACGATCGGCGATCCGCTGATGGATCTGGGAACCGCGCTCTGTTACTGGGTCGATCCGCAAGATCCGCCGCCGATGCACTTGGCGAGCTTTGGCCCCACGACCCGACCCGGCTGCTTGTCCCGACGAGAGATCGCTGCTCGCTACGCCGAGCGCTCGGGCCGCGACCTGCGCGAGATCCTGTTTTATTACTGTTTCGGCTTGTTCAAGACGGCGGTGGTGGTGCAACAAATCTACGTCCGCTACCGCAAAGGCCTGACCCAGGATCCGCGCTTCGCCAGCCTCGGTGAGATGGCTCGGATGCTGGGCGAACACGCCATGCACAGCGCGAGCGCCGGCACCATCTAAGCGTAGGGCGGGGCCTGTACGGTTTGGCTGAGAAGATCGGCCAGGCCTGGGCCGACGATGACTGCGGGGGAGTCGGGTGCGCGGTCAGCTGATCTTGAGCATGCGCTTGACCTCATCGACCAAGCGCTTGGGCGAGATGGGCTTGGCGAGGTAACCGTCGCAGCCGGCCGCCATCGCGCGCTCTTGATCGCCGCGCATGGCGTGTGCGGTCAGTGCCAAGACGATGATGTGACTGGTCTCGGGCGCGGCCTTTAGCTGGCGCGTGCACTCCCAGCCATCGACGACGGGGATCGACAGATCCATCAAAATCAGGTTCGGTAGGCTGCTGCGCGCTTCGCGCAGCGCTTCTTCCCCCGTCGTCGCCATGCGCACGGAAAAGCCGTGATGACGCAGCACGGTGTCGAAGATCTTCTGGTTGTGCATGTCGTCATCGACGAGCAGCACGGTGTAGTTCTGGGGCGCAGCAGCGCTAGGTTCCGTACTCAAGGGCGGCTCTCTCTCGGTTGTGCGCGGATGGGGCGACGGAAAGCGGCAGACAGCGACCACCTGCGGAGCAGGCCTTCCGACTGATCGCTCCATCCTGCCACGGTCACGTTAGCTCGTGTCATCCAGAATGCCTAAACCAGCCGGGCTCGCACCCCGCAGCTTCTCCGTCGCTGCTTTGCTGGCCTCGGTGCGCTGCCGCTAGCTGCCCTCGCCGGGCAGGTCGGGGCGTGGCATCGGTGGCGGCGTGGGCTCAGCAGCTAGCTCGGCCGGGGTCGGCTGCAGCGCCCCCCCTGGTTTACCCAAGAGCCGGGGGTTCGGCAGTGGCTGCGGCGTGTGGTGTCGCATCGCGGCGTCGGCCAGCGAGATATCGCCCGAAGCTGCGGCGATGAGCAGGCGTGGGATCTCGGGATCCGACATGCTGAGTGCCGGATTGCTGTCGCCCTCGCGGTTGCGCCCACGGGCACTGCGCGTGGGGGGCGTACGCGGCAGGCGGATGGTGAAGGTCGAGCCGATGCCGTAGGTGCTCTCGACGGTGAGCGTCGCTCCCAGCATCTCCCCCAGACGGCGGGCAATCGCCAGACCCAAGCCCGTGCCGCCGTAGCGTCGCGTCGATGATCCATCGACCTGCCGGAACTCTTCGAAGATCAGCTCCAGGTGCTCGGAGCGAATGCCGATGCCGGTGTCTTTGACCGCGATGTAGATCGAATCGTCGGCCCCTTCACCCCCACGCACATCGACGATGACCGTACCCTGCGGCGTAAACTTAATGGCGTTGGCGAGCAGGTTAGTCAGGATCTGCTGCAGCTTGACCGCGTCGGTGTGAACCTGCATGTCGGGCGCGCAGTGCAGCTGAACTTTGTAGGGCCGATCGCGCCCCATGGCCTCGGCCTCGCGGATGACAGCGCTGACCAGCGTGTGCAGATCGAGCTTCTCGAAATACACATCCATCCGTCCGGCTTCGATGCGCGACAGATCGAGGATCTGATTGATCAGGCGCAAGAGGTTGGAAGAAGAGGCAAGCACACCGGCGATGGCATCCTGCGCATCGCCCGAGATCGGGCCATAGATCTGATCGTGGATCAGCTCGGAGTAGCCCATGATGGCGTTGAGCGGCGTGCGCAGCTCGTGCGAGACGTTGGCCAAGAACTCCGACTTCAGGCGGTTCACTTCGCGTAGCTGGTTGCGCTGGATGCGCAGCTGAATCGACTGCGCTGCTAGCTGATTCCGCTGCTCTTCGAGCTGATTGCGCTGCTCGGCGAGCTGGTCGCGCTGCGCTCGCACCTGATCGCGCTGTGCGGCCAGGGCTTCGTTGCGCTGCCGCAGCTCGCTGGTCATCTGCGTCAGGCGGGTATAGGCGCGGGCATTGCTGACGGCAATCGCCAGCTGCGCTGCCGCTTGTCGGACAAACTCGACGAGCGCCGGCTCGGGCATGTCATCACCCGAGAGCAGCAGCACCAAGAGACCCAGCGGATGGTTGCGGAAGACCAGCGGCACCAAGAGGCGCCGATGGCTGACCTGCACCGACTCGGTGAGTGCCACCAAGCTGCCATCGGGATTCTTTGGCCGCTCGGCCAGAAAGTCTTTCATCGATGGAGCCGGCCCCAAGGAATGCGTCGAGACGCCGGAAGCCGCCCGCACCAGCAGCTCGCCATCGGGGTTGTTGTCGTCGATCAGAAAGACGCCTCCCCCCTTGGTGCCGGTCGCTTCGACGAGGGCCGCCAGCGCTTGATCCAGCATGACGGTCAGGTCGGCAGCATCAATGACCTCATCGCTGCGATCGATCGGCGAGTTGAGGACCGAGGTAAAGGCATAGGCCAGCCGGATCTGGCGGGTGCGGCGCTTGACCTCGCTCTCGAGATCACGGTTCAGGCGAGACAGCGCTGACATGGTCTCGCGCAGGCGCTCGGCCATGCGCGTAAACGACTCGGCTAGCATGCCCAGCTCGTCGCTGCGGTTAACGTTGATGCGCGGGTGCAGGTTGCCGTTGCGGATCTCGTCGGCACCGCGGGCCAGCTCCAAGATCGGCACGCTGATACGTCCAGCGATGAAGTAGGCAGCGGTCGCGCCGAGGACCAAAAGCAGGAGCCCAAGCCCGGCTCCCCAGCGCGCGACCTCGTTGAGGCGCTCGTTGGCGGCCGCCAGGGAGAGACCGACACGGGCCACCCCGACGATGCGATCCCGCGCCGAGCGGTCGCTGGGATAAAGAAACGCGGTCACCCCGGGCGGACCGCGCTCACTCGTCACAATCGGCGCGTAGAGATCCAGGCAGTTGAGCTTGTCGTTCTGGATCTGGTGCCGCAGGCGCGACACCGACTGCATGAAGATGTTGCCGCGCGGCTGACTCACCTCGGTCTCCTGACGCGCCCGCCGCAGGAGTTCGTTGATCAGGCCAGGGGGCGGCTCGGGGGGGTGCTCGCCGCTGCGCATGCCGGTGTTGCTTAGCTCGTGGCCGCTGCCGTCATAGACCGCGACATAGACGATGTCTTGCAGGTCGGCCATGCGTCGCATCGGCCCATCCAAGAGCACGCGGTCGCCAGCGTACGCTCCTAGCTCGGACTGCGTCGCCAGATACCCGAGCAGAAGCTCGGCGCGCTGCTCACGATCTTCAGCGGCAAAGGTGAGCTGCCGGCTGTAATAGATGGCCCCCGAGCCGACCGACATGAGGAGCGAGATGGCCAGCAGCCAAAGGAAGACCTGCCGAAAGAAGCTGGAGCGCTGCCGCATGAGCAGGCTGCCCCAGCCGCTGACCTCGCCGCTCTGCTCCAGCATACTGGCCGGCGACAGGAACGGGGCCAGCGGCGACTCGGCGGTCTCGTCGGCGATATCGAGGGTGCTGCGATCTCGCAGCCGACTCGCTAGGCCCTGCGGCTGAGCCAGGGGCAGCGTGTCCCGCACCGAGAGCGAATCGCCTCGCGCCACCACTGGCTGACGACTGGACGTCGACACCGAGGCACCGGGCTCTCGCCCCATCGAGAGCGCCGATTTTTCGCTGGCCACGGGTGCGGAGGCGGTCCCTGGGCTGCCGGCCGCAGCGGTCTCGCGCTCGGTCGACGTTTTCGCCGGGGCGCTAGGGCTGGCAGCGGGAGCGCTCTCTGCCCGCTCGGGGTCCGCCGCCACACCCGGCTCACTGGGCAGGGCGGGGACAGCGCTGTGACTGTCACTCCCCACGTCGGCGGCATCCGCTCCGCTGCCCGGAGGCAGGGTGATGGCCGTCCCCGGGGAATGAGCCGGCGGGACGAGCGGGCTGCTCTCGGCAGTGTTGGTGTCAGCGGCGTTGGTGTCGACGGCGGCTCCAGCCACAGCGACTGGCGGAGGAGTAGCCGCCCCGCCTTCCGTCGTGGCCACCGGTTTCGCCCCCGCGTCCGTCTCGGCAGAGCTCATCGCTCGATTACCTTCCAGCCCGTGTTGTGACGGAGGCGTGCCAGTGGGATCCCCAACCGACGCGCCGCATGACCGTTGACGATGGTCTCGGGATTGCCCAGCGGGTGGTCGCGGGTGACAAGCTCCATGTGCGCAGGATCGTGCAGGAGCTGATTCACCTGCCACGCCAAGTGACGCCCGACTGCCTCGGGCGGGAAGTCTACGGCCATCATTGCGCCAAAGTAGACCTGCTGTCGCGTGGCGCCGATGACCGGCAGACCGCGCTGGATCTGCAGCCGCAGCACAAACTGCAGCACCGCCATGTCGACAAGCTGCGGATCGGCACCCAGCCAGATAGCGTCGACGTCGGCGGCGCTCGGCCGCTGCCCGGCGCGATGTAGCTCCTCGGGCGAGGGCATGAACAGCTCGCGCAGCACGCGGATGGCGCTGTCGCTACCGTTGGCAGCCACATCGACGATCTCCATGTTCAGGCTGCGTGCGGCCCCACGCGCGGCCATGACGCGATGATGTCCGCGCTCGCTGGAAATGGCGAGGATTCGGTGGGTTTTGGGTCGCATCAGCTGCAGCGACCGAAACACCTGCACTGGGGGAGCCGAGGTATTCGTGCCAATGGCTCCGGCCGGCGGATCGGGAGCCAGCGCGTAGACAATATGCGCGCGGGCCCCCAACAGGAGCTCAAGGGCCGGCTGCCCCACCGCCACGAGCAGCCGCGCCGACTGCGCTAGCTCCTTGGTGCGGGCCAGCTCATTGGGGTTATCGCCCATCGAGACCTGCTGGAACTGCACACGGCAGCCCTCGCTGAAGGCCTCGGTGACTTCCTGGACCGCACGCATGCCGGGAGTCCGCACCAGAAGGACTTGCGGCCCCGACCGATACCCACCACCGCCCCCCGTGTCCGGGCCGATGTCGGGGGTCGCCAAGAGCGGCGGCAGGGTCAGAACGGCAAGGAGAGCCAGCGCGAGTGTCATGGGTGGAATCGGCAGGCGAGAGCGAGCCCGTCCTCCATGTATAACACCCGCCAACGAGGAAGCTATTCAACCGATATCGGTGACTTGCCAGAGGTCAGAGACCGCAGGTGCCAGTCGACCAGCCGCCCGGCTCAGGTGCGAGGTGGTGCGAGCGCTTAGCGCAGCCCTAGCGCGGTGCTGAAGCGGGGGCAGAACCGTCACCGTCCGCCGTCTCAGCATCGCTGGACTGCTCACCAGCGGCGGCCTCTGCGGCTGCCGCCTCTAGGCCCAGACGCGAGCCGGCGGGGAGGAAGGCCAGACCCATGATCAAGTTGCTCACCGTCGCAATCGCCGTCATCGACAGGCTGTAGGCGAACACCGCCGCCTCGGCCCCCTCGCCGGAGACACCGGCCGCGAAGTCAGTGAAGTAGTACTTGGCCACCACCTGCGCTGTGCCCAGGCCCTGGACACTAATCGGCAGCGCAGCGACGGCGAATACCACCGGCAAGTACAGCATCGCCAGGTGGAAGGGCACCGTGATCTGGAAGCAGCGCAGCGCGATGAAGTGCCACAGCAGCAGCACAAACAGATGCGGCAGGCGAACGATCAGTGCCCGCACGTGTCCGCGCAGTCCAGCTTCCATCAGCGGTGCCCAGACCTTGGCCGCCAAGCGCAAGAGCCGCGGATAGAGCCCGGTCGCCCCCGCCGGCAGCCCGGCGGCCCCCAGTCGCAGGAAGCGCGGCGGCCAGCGCAAGAGGATCGCATAGACCCCCAAGCCCATCGCAAACATCGCCAGCACAGGCAGCAACGCTCGCCCCTTATCGCCTCCCACCACGGCGCCGAAGGTCGCGAAGATCATGAGCAGCGCGACCCAGACCCCCATGATGAAAAGAACGATCGAGCCGGCCCGCGACAGCGGGATCTTCGCCGCGCGATGCAGGAAGCCGATGATGCCTAGCTGACCCGCGTGATAGTTGATGACCGCCAGCGTGTAGGTTGCGGCTCGGATGGTGTAAAGCTCGGCGAAGCGCAGCGACAAGCCGAAGCCGCGGAACACGTAGTACATGGCCAACGTATCGGCCGAGCAGTTCAGCACCGCCATCCCCGCCGACACGAGCAGAAGCAGACCCAGCGGAGCCCGCGCCATCGCGTGCTGAAGCGCATGGAACGGAATGCCGCGAACGGCATAGACCAGCGCCAGCGCTGCGACGGCCATCGGCAACACCCGCCGCCATAGCGGGCGCGGCGCGGCGGCGCGGGCGGGGTGTGCAGCGGGCATGGGCGAGGACGCTTCAGACTGGGCCTGATGGGGAGAACCCGGAACGGTCCCCCCAGGAACCTGCGGTGGGAGCTGAGTCATTGATAACGAGTCGTTTCTTGCGTACGGCTGCGTCGCACGATATTTTCGAGCCGATTTTTGCGCAAGAGAGGCTTTCGTGGCACGTCCCGAAAAACCGGAACCGACCGAGACCAACGACCGAGTTCAAGCTGGCCCCAACGATGAGGCCGATGCCGATGGCTACCGTCGCACGCGCCGTCAGGCCGTCCGCGAGGGCAACAAAGCCGCCCCCAGCAAAAAAACGGGCGGCCGCAGCGATGAGGCGGCCAGCAAGCAAGCCCCTCCTGAGGGCATGCGCGGCTTTATCGAACAGCACTGGGAAGGCTGGCTGAGCCAGGTCCTGCTCATGGCCATCGTCGGAGCCGGCATCCTCGGCTACAAGATGGAGTGGCTGCGCGAGGGCACGATTGGCCTGGTGCTAGTCGGCGGCATGCTCGCCGTAGCCATCTACGGCACCGCTGGCCCCACCTACGATCTCATCGAGAACAAGACAGCCCGCACGCTGTTCGCCGTCCTCGCCATCGTGTGGGCCGGGGCAGTCGGTTACCCGGCCTTGCGCAAGGCGGTTCCGCGCAAGGTGCTGGGCGAGACCGTGCTGACCACGAGCAGCCTCAGCGGCAAAGTCGCCATCGGCGAAAACACCACCGGGCCCTACGACCTCACGGCCAGCGGCACGCTGCGCCCCGATGCTGGCCAGGAAAAACGCGTCGATTACGCCATCAAGGTCAGCGGCGACGGCGGGCAAGAGACCGAGCTCAGCGGCGACTTCAGCGTGCAGATGCATCAAGCGCGCGTCCGTCGCGGATCGAACCTGTGGAGTGAGCAGCACAACCAAGTCGAGCACCGCCTGCCCGGTTCGCTGCGCGGCAAAGAGCTGACCATTTCGACCGAGAGCGTCGACGATCTCTTACAGAGTGGTCTGCACATCTCGCTGCATCCGCAGAGCCTGGACCCGCAGTGGTTTCTCGTTGCCGGCGTGCTGGTGGTACTGGCGATGCTGTTTGTCGAGGCGCGGGTCGGTGACTCGAAGACCAAGACGCACCTCATCATGGCCTCGGCCTCGACGCTGATCTTCTCGTACTGGTTCCAGAAGAACGCCACCGCCAGCCGCTTGGTGTCGCCGGCCCTCGATGCTCTGCTGCTCGCCGCGGTCACCGGAGGCATTGGCGGCACGCTGGTCGGTGCGGTCGTCCGTCGCATCAGCGGTCGCGATCGCCTAAAGCCGCGCAATCCAGACGAAGTCGAAGAGGCCGCCGACCGCAAGAGCGAAGACAAAGCAGCGGCCGAGACCTAGCCTCGCTGCAGTCTGTTATTCCCATCTGGCGTTACCCTCTGGCGCCCCTCCCTGTCGCCCCCGCTCCTCTTGCCCCGCTGATGTTGTCCCCCGCTCTGCTGAATCCCCCTTCGCCTCCCGTCGTTACCCGCTTTGCTCCGTCGCCGACCGGCTACCTGCACCTCGGTCACGTGTTCTCTGCCCGGCAGGCCTATGCCGCGGCGCATGCGGCGGGTGGCCGCTTCCTTCTGCGCATCGAAGACATCGACAGCACGCGCTGTCGGCCAGAATTTACGGCGGCCCTCCTCGACGATCTGCAGTTCCTGGGCCTGCGCTGGGATGGTGAGGTGCGCGTGCAGTCGCAGCACCTGCCGCAGTACAGCGCAGCGCTCGATCGGCTCAGTGCCACCGGCCTGCTTTATCCCTGCTTTTGCACCCGCGCCGACATCGCCGCCGAGATCGCCGCTGCCGCTTCCGCCCCCCACGAGCTCACTCTCCCCAGCCCGCTACCCGCCGGACTGCCACCGCCCCAAGTCGGGGCGCTATATCCCGGAACCTGCCGACGCCTCACGCCTGAACAAGTCGAGGCGCGACTGAGCGAGGGCAAGAGCTATGCCCTGCGCCTCGACAGCCGCCAAGCGCAAGCGCAGGCCGAAGCCCTCGTTGGGGGGCCGCTCACGTTTTTCGATCAGCGCTTTGGCCGCGTTCCCGTCAGCCTGCACCACCTCGGCGACGTGGTGCTTGGTCGCAAGGAGATCCGCGCCAGCTACCACATCGCCGTCACGCACGACGACCAGCTGCAGGGCGTCAGCCTGGTGACGCGCGGCGAGGATCTGTTCCACGCCACCCACCTGCATCGCGTCCTGCAGGTCGTGCTGGGCTGGCCCGAGCCCGCCTACGCACACCATCCCCTGCTCACCGACGCGCACGGCGATCGCCTGGCCAAACGCCGCGGTTCGCCGTCGCTGCGCAGCCTGCGCGCGCAGGGCCTATCGGCCGAAGCGATCTGGGCCCAGGCGGGCCTCCCACCGCTGCCTTAGCCGACGACGGCCCATGGCCGCTTGCCGCATGCCCATGGGCTAGACCGGCCGCCCAGCCACAGCCGCGATCCGGCTTGGCCGCGAGCATTCTCTGGGTCTGCGCCGACTTACGCGCGCTGCGGCGATCGGCATTCGGCTTGCTGTCGCTCTCGGCAGCACGAGCCAGCGGGGCGCGGTCCGCTCCAGGCTCATCCGACTTTGAACTGTATTGGGAGCTCACTTATGACAACCATTCATCTGCAACCGGGATCGATCTTCGCCGAAGATTTTCGCGTGCTGCGTGCCCTCAAAGAGGGCGGCATGGGCGCCGTGTACGTCGCCGAGCAGCTCAGCGTAGGAGCGCCGCGCGCCCTCAAGCTGATGCAGCCCCAGCTGGTGCGCGATCCCATCATGCGCAAGCGCTTCGAGCAGGAGTCCCGCATCGGCGCCCGCATCGCCAGCGACCACGTGGTCCAGGTCGTAGCGGCCGGCGTCGATAGCACCACCGGCTACCCCTGGATGGCGATGGAGCTCCTCGAAGGCGGTGATCTCGACACCGTGCTCGATCGCCGCGGCGCCCTACCGCCCCCCGAAGTGCAAGAGATCTTCAAGCAGCTCTGCCACGCCCTGGCCGCAGCCCACGCCGCCGGCATCGTGCACCGCGAACCCACTGTCCCGTCGACAGATGGGTCTTCATTTTTCCGAGCCCGTCGAGCAGCTTGGGAAGATCGTCGGCCCCAGCGCAGGCCAGAGCCAAGCCCGCACAGCCGACCGCCTGCTTGGCACCTGCCGCTTGCAGCCCCGGCTTGCAGCGTGCCGCTTGCGCCGGAAATGTGCCGGCTTCCCTAGTGGCTGCCGGATCGCTGCTCGTCGCGCCCGCTTACGCTAGATCGCCGTCGACAACCAAGCACCCAGCGCCGTATCCTCATGCTGGGGGCAGCGGGGGATCATCCTCCGTCCACGCAGCATGATTGGGCAGCGCATCGGCACATATCGCATCGTCCGCGAGCTTGGCCGCGGCGGCATGGGCTCCGTCTATGAAGCCGTGCGCGAAGACATCGGTCGCCGAGTCGCCATCAAGGTGCTGCTGGCCCAGCACAGCGCCGATCCGCAGGTCGCAGCGCGCTTTTTTCTAGAAGCCCGCGCCGTCAGCATCATCAACCACCCCGGCCTGGTCAGCATTCACGAACACGGCATGACCCCAGACGGGCTGGCCTATCTGGTCATGGAATTCCTCGACGGCAAGACGCTGCGTCAGCGCATCACCGAGGGCCCGCCACTCCTATCCGCCAGCCTGCCCCTCATCGCCCAAGCCGCCCAAGCCCTCGCCGCCACCCACCAAAAGCAGATTGTTCACCGGGATCTCAAGCCCGACAACGTGATGCTGGTGCCGGATGTGGTGGCGATTGGGGGGGTGCGGGTCAAGCTCTTGGACTTTGGCATTGCCAAGATCAAGGACAGTAACGACAGCAATGCGATGTCGATGAACACGCGGACGGGCACGCTGGTGGGCACGCCGACTTACATGTCGCCGGAGCAGTGCCGCAGCCAGCCTCAGATCGATGGGCAGTCCGACGTGTACTCGCTGGGTGTGATCCTCTATGAGCTGCTGGCGGGCAGCCCACCTTTCCGCTCAGAGGCGCTCGGCGAGATGATGGCGCTGCATCTGTTTGCGCCACCGCGTCCGCTGCAGCAGCTGCTGCCGCAGGTCCCTGCCGAGCTGGAAGCCTTCGTCATGCGCATGCTGGCCAAGAAGCCAGAAGGGCGACCGACGGCTGCGGAGGTGGTGAGCGAGCTCTCGCGGCTGAAGGTGCGCGACGAGGATCTGATCCGAGAAGACGACAGCGAGGACCATACGCAGGCTGCGCTGTCGCAAGATCAGATCAGCGATCTGGCCCAGCGGGCGGCACTCATGCAGGACGAGCGCAGCCTGAGCATGCAAGGGGTCCACGCCACCCCGACGCCGGGAGGCGCGCCGAGCCCGACGCGCAAGCGCCGCCTTGGGCTGCTCCAGCTTGGGATCGGCGCCGCGCTGCTGCTGTTGGGTGGTGCGTATCTGGTATCCCGTTTCGAGCCCGGACTCGCACGACGATGGGGCGCCATGCCAGGCGGCAGCGACGGGACGACGCCGGCGGTGAATCCGCAGGCGGGGCCCCATGACTCGCCGTCGACGACGGGCGGCGGTGGGAACGCGAAGGACGGCGGGGTCGATGCCTCGGCGGTGTCGGCCAGCCCGGCCCCCGAAGTCGATGATCCCGAGCTAGCCGAGCTGAAACAGCAGCTGAGCGAAGTGAAAGGGGGCAAGGCGCTGCGCCTGATCAAGCGAGCCCTCAAGCGCCATCCCGACCGGGCCGCCCTGCAAGAGCTGGCCTGCGAGTACTTCTTGAAGGCCGGCAAGTACAGCGATGCCAAGAAGAGCTGCGAGCGAGCGCTGGCGCTGGATCCCTCGCGGGGCAAGGCGCAGGGCATGCTGCAGGAAGTCAAGCAAGCCCGCGAAGACGCAGACGAGCCGGAGGCCAAAAAGGGCGACAGAGACGGGGCGACAGAGACGGATGGCAAAGGGGCAGAGCCCGCCGCGGACCCGCCCCCATCACCGGCGGCCCCGACGGGTCCGAAGAAATCGGATGCCTACAATGTCGACTTTCTGCGCTAGCCAGCGACGGCCAGCCGAGCCCCGGTCGCTGCTCGGGGATGGCATGGTGGGCGCTCAATGCCAAGGCGAGCGGGCTGCGCGCCGGGGCAGGCGAAACTGGACAAGTCAGTCTAATTGGCTGGGGATCGTACTGCTGCTGCTGGGTCTGCCGGGGCCGGGGCAGGCCCAGCCTGCGAAGCCCACGCCGCCCTCTGCCAAGCCGAACAGCGACGGTGCCAAGCCAGGCAGCAAGAGCAATCCCCCGCCGCGTCCGGCCGTGACCTGTCCGGATGCGGTGCCCGGCGCGATCGACGATCCGCTGGCCGATGAGTTCCGCGTGCACTACCAGCGCTCGGTGGACCTGTATCGCGCCCGCGACTACGCCAGCGCCATCGCCGAGATGCAGCGCGCCTACAAGCTCAAGCCGGTCTCGCGCCTGCTTTACAACCTGGGACAGTCGTTTCGGAAGCTGTCGCAGCCGCGCGAGGCCATCACCTACTTCGAGCTCTATCTGCAGACCGACAGCCTGGTGCCGACCGAGATCCGGGGCGAGGTGGAAGGCTACCTCGTCGACCTGCGCACCCTGCTCGCCGAGCAAGAGCGCACTCGGGTCGTCGTCGTCGCTAGCCGGGCACCGCCACCGCGCTGGCTGCGACCGCTAGGCGGGACGCTGATTGCCCTGGGGGCAGCTAGCGTGGCAGCTGGGGCGCCGCTGTGGGCCATAAACGGTAGCTGCACCGCGCCTCCAGTACCGCCGCTGCAGACCTGCGATCAGGTGTTCGCTACCCTGCCGCTGGGCGCGTCGCTGGTCGGCGTGGGTGGTGGTCTTGTGCTCACCGGCTTGGGGCTGGTGGTGGGCTCGGTACGTCGCGGATCGGAGTCGAATGTCAGCCCAGGCCGAGCCCAGGGCACGTCGCCCCTGCCGCGGTCGACGCCTACCCCGGCGGCCATCGAGCCCAAGCCAACGCCATCGACACCATCGACACCACCCACGCCGACCGAGGTCCCGGATCCCAGTATCGAGCCGCCCCCCGCGCCACTGCGGCTGTCGCTGCGCTCGCCATGACGCGTGGTTGAAAAGCAGGAGGTTCCGATGCCCGCCCGACGACTGGCCCCTCTTCCATTCTCGCTGGCTGCGCCGGCGCGAGTACCGGCAGGCCCGCTTGGTCCAGCGCCGACTGGCTGGCCACCGCGCTGGCGGCGAGCATCGATCTTCGCCGGGCTTTTTTGCCTGCTGTTCGTTAGCGGCTGCGATGCGCTGGTCACCAACAACCCCGGGAACTGCATCCACAACCCCGCGATCTGCGACAGCAGCTCGGTCTGCAATCCCCGGCTGGCCATCTGTCAGCCGCGCGTCTTGGGGGTGCTGGGGGGCGCCGCGTCCGTCAATGACAACCTGCGCTATGGGCTCTCGGCTCCGCAGGGCGTGGCGTTCTATGAAGCGGGGGGCAGCACCAAGCTCTTGGTCGCCGACACTGGCAATCATCGCGTACTGATTTGGAACAGCGTTCCGACGGAAAATCAGCCTCCCGATGTCGTCTTGGGCCAGCCGGCGTTCGACACCAATGTGGCGGACTACAACGGGTCATCCGCCCTGTCGATGACCCTGCCGCAGAGCGTGGTCGCGATCGGCGGCAAGCTGATCGTGGCCGACAGCGGCAACAACCGCTTGCTGATCTGGAATTCCATTCCGACCAGCAGCTATCGGCCCGCCGATGTGGTGTGGGGACAGCTCAACAGCACGACGGCGGCGCCCAACCAAGGTCGCGGCGCAACAAACCCGCTGGCCCGCGGCGTCAACACACCGATGGTCGCGGCCGCCGGCAGCCGCTTGGTGGTCACCGATTCGGTCAACAATCGCGTCTTGGTATTCAATGCCGTTCCGACGTCGCGCGACGACTATCCGAACTATCTCATCGGGCAGTCGCTGTTTACCGACAATGCCGTGCTGCCGCTGGGCGCCGACAGCATGAGCCGTCCCACCGGCGGCTGCGGCTATGCAAGCAGCGGCGGCCAAGAGTACCTGCTGGTGCCCGACATCAACCGCGAGCGCGTCTTGGGCTGGAACCTGACGGGCCTGCCACCGACAACGGATCCCAAAGCACCGCCGCCAGCCCCGTTAGCGGCCCTGGTCTTGGGGCAGCCTAGCTACACCTCGGCCAAGGCCAACGCATTTACCGGAGCCAACTTCGTGGCCGGCATGAACGGCCCGGCGGCGGCGCTGGGCTTTGGCAATCGCATGTGGATCGCCGATGCCAGCAACGACCGCGTCGTCGGCTACGGCACAAGTCAGCTCTTTCCGCCCCCCGCCTCGCCGCCGGCGATCTCGCCCCTGCCGCAGGTCGTGCTAGGTCAGCCGGCCAGCGCGACCAGCTACAGCGGATCCCTCGACATCGCGCCGCCGCTGCAGACCAGCCTGGACAACCCGCGCAGCATCGCCGCCACCCGCAGCTATCTGGCCGTCGCCGATACCAACAACAACCGCATCCTGCTGTGGAAGGGCGATCCCGATGCGCTGACCAGCAGCTCGCTGCCCAGCCTCGCGCTTGGGCAGCCGCTGGTCGCCGGGACCAATCCCAGCTTCACCTCTCGGCTGCTGAACTCGCGGCGGGTGATCGATCAGACTACTCTGTCTAGTCCGCGCAGCATTAGCGGCCAGGGAACGCGGCTATACATTGCCGACCGCGAAAACCACCGCGTGCTGGGCTGGGAAATCGCGGCCGGAGCCCCCACCCAGATCACGGGCGCCTGGGTCCTGGGCCAGGTCGATACCCAATCGGCGCGCCCCGGCAAAGGAGCGACGGGCACCAACCACCCCACCGGCGTGGCGGTAAGCCCCGATGGCGGCATGCTGGCGGTCGCCGACACCGACAACCATCGCGTGCTGATCTGGGATGGGCTGCCCAGCCAGACCGGAGCCGCCGCCACCCGCGTTATTGGACAGGCCAGTCTAGATCCCGCCAACGTGGTCAAGAACCAGGGGCATCCCACCAACGCGCTGCAAGGCAATGAGCTGTCGTTCCCCTCCTCCGTCGGATTTGTCGCCGGCAAGCTGGTGGTGTCAGACAGCGACAACGATCGCCTGCTGCTGTTTCCGACGAGCGCCCAGAGCGGCGAGACCGCCACCTGGGTCCTGGGCCAGCCCGACATGAAGGGCAGCGTGCCCTTGCTGGGCCCCCAGGGACTGTTTGGTCCGACGGGAATCTCATCGGATGACCGCTATCTGTACGTGGCCGACACCGGCAACTTTCGCGTGCTCGGGTACCCCCTGCCCCTGACCGGCTCGTCGGCCAGTGCCAGCTTGCTGCTGGGCGAATACGACTACTTTGAAGGCTCGCGGGAGCGGGCCAGCCTGACCAGCGTAAACGGGCCGCGGGGCGTCCTGGCGCTGCCTGGACTGCTGGTGGTGGCCGATACCCAGTACCATCGCGCGCTGGGCTTTCGTCCGCCGTTTCTGGACGGCCAAGCGGCGAGCAGCGTATTTGGACAGCCGAACAGCGACTCGGGGCTGAATACGCCCAATAATGGCGGGATGAGCGAAAACACGCTCAATCAGCCATCGAGCCTGTACGCCACCGAGGAAGCGATCTACATCGCCGACACCGGCAACAATCGCATCCTGGTGCTGTCGCCCTGGCTGTAGTCGCAGCCTCCCGAAAAATTCGCCCACACCCACGCGTACAGCCCGCACCGTGCGCTTTCCGAGCTCGCCTCAAAGACCAATTTTTCGACGGAGATTTTTGACCCACGGGTTCACCGCGACCTGAAGCCGGAGAACATCTTTCTGGCCGAAGCGCGGCGGCCGGATATGCCGTTTATGGTGAAGATCCTCGACTTCGGGATTGCCAAGGTGGTGGCGGACTCGAAGACGGCGGAGACCACGGCGATCGGCACACCGCAGTGGATGGCGCCCGAGCAGACGACGAATCAGGCGGTGAGTCCAGCGGCGGATGTCTGGGCGCTGGGCCTGCTGGCGTTTCGCATGCTGGTCGGCTGTCACTACTGGCTGCAGGCCAACCAGCGGCCGGCGTCGCTGGTCTCGGTAATGCGCGAGATGGTGCTGGAGCCGCTGGTACCGGCCTCGCAGCGGGCGCGCGAGTATGGCCGAGCGCAGCTTTTGCCCCCGGGCTTTGATCTTTGGTTTGCTCGCTGCGTCGTGCGTGAGCTCGATCAGCGCTTTGCCGATGCCCATCAGGCCTACGCGGCGTTTCTGGCCATGCTGCAGGGGGCGCCGATCGAGCCGCCGCCGCCCCGACCGCGACAGCCTGTCCCCGCTCGCCCCGCGGCCTACCCGCTGCCAGGGTTTGCGACGGGAGACGCGCCGCTTGGAGGCACCCCGCTGCCGCTGGCGGTCGCGCTCTTGCCGGGCTCGGGAGGTTCGCCGGGGGCGCTGAGCCGCACGAGCCCCATAGCGCAGAAGCCGTGGCTGGTGGCCGGCGGGGTCGGTGCGGTGCTGCTGTCCGCGGGCCTGCTGTTCTTGGCGATGAAGAAACCCGCGCCGACCCCACCCGCAGTGGTCGTCACGCCGGCTGTCGTTCAGCCCCCCGCCCCCAGCCGAGAAGCTCAGCTGGTCACGCAA
This sequence comes from uncultured Myxococcales bacterium, assembly GCA_937952145.1. GTDB lineage: Bacteria > Myxococcota_A > Polyangia > Palsa-1104 > JAEUJZ01 > JAEUJZ01. The sequence continues at coordinate 6,270 of CALFYE010000082.1, read as the reverse complement.
ATGGCGGGCTGCCAGGCCGAACCCACCGGCGGACTCGCTGAGCGCGTTGCGCAGAGCGGTCGCTGCGGTGATCTCTGCAAGAGCGGGCACGGCCAGGCCTGCCTGCGTCGCGGTCAGCTGCTGGAGTCGGCCGATGCCAGCGACGCCCTGGGCGCGTACCGCAGCGCCTGCAGCGCAAACCTCGTCGAGGGCTGTCGCAAAGTGGCCACGCTGCTCGACCGCGGCGGAAGCAACCTGCGGGCCGACAAGCCGGGGGCACTGGCCGCGTATCAGGGGCTGTGCGAGCAGCACAAAGAAGATGCCGCCTGCCTCTCCGCCGCGAACCTGCTTCTCGCTGGAACGAACGGCATCAAGGCGGATCAGGCAGCCGCTAAGCGCCTGCTCAGCCCCGCCTGCGAGCGCAAGCACGGCCCGTCCTGCAATCGCCTAAGCAGCTTGGTGGTCACGGTGCAGACCAAGTGCAAGCGCGGCGATACCGATGCCTGTGTCGCGTCCTGCAAGAAGGGCCACGGCGATAGCTGCTTCCTGGTGATGAAGGAGATGGACAAGCTCTGCACCGTGCACTCGGACGGCACGGCCTGCCTGGGCGTCGGCGTGGCGCTGATCACCGGCAAGATGAACGTCAAGCCGAACCCAACGCTGGGCATCAAGCGCCTGATCGCCGCCTGCAAGCTCGACGAGGAGCAGGCCTGCATGCTGCTCAAAAAGATCGCCGATGAGCGGGGCAACTAGCCGCGCAGCGCAAGGAGAGTGCCCATGAGCCAGGCTGTGGTTCCCAGCGAAAATCCCCGTGTTCTCGACGGAGGGCGGATCCCGCCTCTCCCCCCTGCCGCCGCGACGCCAGGGCTGGCCGATGCCCCGACGGCCAAAGCGGCGAGCCCGGTACGGCCCCCCCCCCTTTTCGCGGGTGCGCATCGCTATCGGCTTGGTCAGAAGCTGCGCAGCGAGTGGGCCGGGGGGCTCTACGAGGCCACGAGGGACCCCGAAGCCAGCGACGACAGCGAGGCGGCGCAGCGGCTCTATGCCCTGCGCTTGCTGCCGGGATGGCTGCCGCCCCCGCAGCTGGGCCTGGACGCGCTCAGCGAGCAGGTGGAGCGCCAGCAGGCCCTGCCAGCCGACCACCTGCTACGCCTCATCGCAGCCGGGTTTGATGCGGCCAGCAGTCAGGCCTTCGTGGTCAGCGAGTGGTGCACCGGCGAGACCCTGGACGAGGTCTTGCGACAGCGCGACTTCATTCCGCCAGCTGAGGCAGCCGAGCTTCTCTCGCAGCTCTGCCGTGGACTGGGCGCAGCGCATGCCCAGGGGCTGTGGCATGGCGGACTCAAGCCCGCGAGCATCGTGTTGGCCCCGTCGGCGGATCCCGCAGCGACGGCCAGCGAGGCCCGGCCAGGCCTGACGGTCAAGCTGGCGAGCCTGGGTCTGCTGCCGCTCCTGCAAGCGCTGCAGCCCGCCGATCAGGCCGAGCCCCAGGGAACCCCGCTGTGGATGGCTCCCGAGCAGACCAGCGCAGGTCGCCCGTGCGGCGTCAGCAGCGATATCTGGGCGCTGGGGCTTCTGGTCTTTCGCATGCTGACTGGGCAGCACTACTTCGTCGCTGGCAATGCGCGACCGCTGCGTCTGATGCCGCTCCTGCGCGAGGTCACCGTCGATCCCCTGGTGCCCGCCAGCCGCCGAGCCCGCGAGCTGGGCTGTGAGTCGCGCCTGCCGCCCGGCTTCGATCTCTGGTTTTCGCGCTGCGTGGTCCGCGCCCCGACCTCGCGATTTCTAGATGCCCAGCAGGCGTTTGCTGCGCTGGCGCCGCTGCTCGCTGCGTCGGCCCCAAAGAAGACGCCGCGCGCCGATTCTGGCCCCGTCCCGCCCCCAAATCAGCGCTCTTTCCCGGGGCTGCGAGCCAGCCGGCCGGGGATGCCGCGCTCTTGGCGGTACGCGCTGGGATTGGCGTTGCTGCTGCCGCTTTTGCAAGCCGGGCTGCATGCCCGCCGGCCCAGCGCGCCGCCCCCCGTCCTGGCGAGGCCAGGCAGCCCGCTTCTGATCCAAGCCGCCCTGCCCGCGCCGACCGCCCCCGACCCTCGTGCGCCCGATCGAGCAACGGCAACGGCAACGGCGACGGCGACGACGACGACGACGACGACGACGACGACGACGACGGGCAAGCCAGCCGATACCACGGCGACGACGGCCGACCCCAGCGAGCCCCCGCCTGCCCCCCTGGCCCGGCCCCTCCCGCGGCCAGCGAGTAAGAGCAGCCCGCGCGGTGCCGCCGCGCCAGCGAATCGCCGGCCGCTGCGCAGCAACCCCGCCCCCCGGTTGCCGCCGCCCCGTCCCCTGCCCTACGCGCCAGGCCCCGCCCCTGACTACAAAGAGATTTAAGCGCCCACCGACGAAGACTTGCAGTGAGGAAGCCATGTCGAGCCCCACCCCACAACCGATTGTCCCCCCGTCCTCGATCACGCTGACCCAGCACCTAGAGCACAGCGGGGGTCGCCTGCCGGAAGCGCAGGCCCTGGCCGTGGCGCAGGGCATCGCCCGCGTGCTGGCCGAGCTGCACGGACGCAGCCTGCTCTACGGCACCTTGCACCCCGACGTCGTCTGGCTGTCGCTCGGTGCCGCGTCGGACTTGGCCGCGATCACGCTGGCCGCCGTCGATCGGGCGCGCCCGTTTGGCGCCCTTGCCGATTGCGGCACGCTGCACAACTTGGGCGCGGTCTACCCCACCGCTCCTGCCAACTATCTGGCTCCGGAGTACCTCAGCGCCGGGGCCGCCGTCGATGGCAAAGCCGATGTCTACAGCCTCGGTGCGCTGCTCTATCACCTCCTCGGCGGACGAGCGCCCTTTGAAGGCGACAGCGTGCAGGCCCTCGCCGATGCCCACCTGCTCAAGACGCCGCGCCCGATTCGCCGCCGCAGCCCCGAAGTCAGCGACGACACCGAGGGGCTCCTCAGCCGCCTCTTGGCCAAGTCCCCCGCCCTGCGACCGAGCATGGCGCAGCTGCTTTCGCTCTTAGAAGCATCGACCGCGCCGTCACGGCAACCCACCGCGGTGGCGCAGGCGGTGACGGTGCGCGCGCCGGCCATCGATCCCCCGCGGAGTGCTCTTGCCCCAAGCCGCCCACCGGCCACCGAGCCGATCCGCCCGGCCGTCGAAAAGCCAGTCAGCCCCCCGCCTCCCTCGCCCCGCAGCCGGCAGCCGCTTGCCGCCGGCAGTCGCTGTGGCCGCTACCAGATCGTGCGCCTGCTTGGTGGCGGCGGCATGGCCGAGGTCTTCGAAGCCAGTCACGTCCAGACCCGGCAGCGCGTGGCCATCAAGGTGCCGCGTCCCGAGCTGCTCGCAAATCCCAGCTTCGCCGCCCGCTTCCTCGTCGAGGCCCGCGCCATGGCCCAGCTGCAGCTGAGCGGCACAGGCGAGATCTACGACTTCGATCAGCTGCCCGATGGCACGCCCTACATCGTCATGGAGTACGTCGCTGGTGAGTGCCTACGCACCCGCTTGCAGCGCTGCGGCAGCCTACCCCTGCCCAGCGCCTGCGAGATCATCCGCCAGCTCGCCCAGACCATGACCCAAGCCCACGCCGCCCAGGTCATTCACCGCGATCTGAAGCCCGACAACATCATGCTGGTGCCGGATGGCGAGCGCGTGCAGGGCGAGCGGGCGAAGATTTTGGACTTCGGAATCGCCAAGCTAGCGGTGGAGCTGAAAAAAACGCTGGCCGGATCGGCAATGACGCAGGCCGGGGCGCGGCTGGGCACGCTGGCCTACATGGCTCCCGAGCAGTGGATGGATCCCAGCTCTGTCGACGGCCGCGCCGACGTCTACGCCTTGGGCGTCATCGCCTATGAGCTCCTCTTTGGTCGCATGCCGTTTGGCGGTGCCGACGTCATGTCGCGCATGGCCGCACCGCATGAGGTCCCCACCCTTTCCTCCTCTGCCAAGCTCCCATTTCTCCTCGCTGACCGCTGTTGTACGGCGGGCCATCTGTTGCGTGCGAGGAGTGAGGAATTGGGAGTCCGAAGTGGTGGCCGGTAGCGATCGGAAGGTGCGCCGCGCCTGCGATACCAGCGGGGATCGTGATCTCGGTGGAGTGCGCGTGGGAGGACTTCGGAATCGGTTTTTATGTCGCAAAGTAAGCGGAAGTCTATCGAGCAATCAGCGCAGGTTATCGACGAATCCCGATCTCAGCGCCGCCGACGGCCATAAAAACGTTACCGGCCGGCTGGGCGTGCGAAGGCCTACAAGGATTCCCCAATCTTGCGGGAGAGGAGTACCGAGACGCTGCCCGTGCTGCTGACATGCAAAAGCTGTTGCGTGATCGGCTTAGGAGCAGCGGTTAGGCCGGCTCCGAGCTGGGTTGCAAGCACGTCAAAGCCATCCTCCGAAGGGCGCACTGCTCCCCTGGCTTTGTTCGAGCACGCAACGTCGGCCCCACGTCCCCACACGACGAGGATCGCCTCCTGCGGCTCGTCGATCGGCGCAAGAAAGCGAATCAAATCGGGAATCTCGCTCACGGACTGGACACTATCTCCTTGCGTGCTGACTAGATACGAAGAGGATCCGGCAAACCAATGGCCCTCGTTATGGAGGTTGGCATACGTGAGATCCACCTTCGCGAGATCACTCTCGCAGGTCGTGCGCATACTCGCCGTGGCGCAGGGCGTTCCCTGGGCGTCTACCACGGTGGTCTGGCTCGCTGGGCTGCCGCTGATTTGGAAGTAGCGCTCCCGAAGCTCAAGGTAGTCCACCCGAGCGGCCGGATTCAGGCCAGAAATGGACATCCAGCCTCGGGGAGTACAGCTCGGCGAGTCAAACTGCGAGAGATCGAGCTGATCCAAGGGATCCCCGGAACCACAACCCACCACCGGCAGCGTGATCGAGAGCAGAACGGTCCGCAAGAGCCCGCCAGACAAGCCGTTAAAGGACTGGGACTGCATAAGCTCCTCCTCAACAGTTAAGTACGCAGGGGACTTAGAAGACTAAGAGCGCCTAACAAAACCGTCGAGAGGAACCCCAGCGGCAAGGAGGAAGGAGCGAGCGGCCTCCTGGCCGTGACCGACGACGGACGCGGCCGATAGGGTCCACAACAGGTTTTGATAGGCGCTCTAAAAACCCCTCCCCCGCCCAAGCCTCTCTTCTGGCGACTCGGAAGAGACTCCCCATTCGCGGACTTTTATTGCGATATCGAATAGCGGGCTATTATTATATAATAAATATTATGCAGCAATAATAGCCCAGCCGCCAGCGGCCGCGGCGTAGTGGGCGCCCGCGCCCTCAGCGGTTCGTTGAGCCGCCGCCGTGGCCCCTGCGTGAGCCCCCGAGAGCACACACCTCACTCGTCAGCTACGTAAAACTGATAAGCTAGGGAAGATGGGCAGTCTGCCGGCCACGCTCGGCCCGTACCGGGTTGTCCGCCTCCTTGGAGAGGGCGGCATGGGGACCGTGTACGAAGCGCGGCAGGAGGCCATCGGGCGACGTGTTGCCATCAAGGTTCTGCACGCCGAGTTCGCACACAGCAACGAGTTTGCAACCCGCTTCTTCAACGAAGCGCGGGCCGTGAACTTGGTGGACCATCCGGGTGTCGTGCAGGTGTCGGACTACGGCCAGCTTCCCGATGGCACCGCCTACATCGTCATGGAGTACCTCAAGGGCGAGTCGCTAGCCCGCCGCATCAGCCGAGCGACGATTCACCTGCCGTATGGCGAGGTGCTGCAAATCGCCTGGCAGATCGCCGACACCCTCGCCGCCGCCCACAGCAAGGGCATCGTCCACCGAGATCTCAAGCCCGACAACATCATGATGGTGCCGGACCCGCACACGCTGATTGGCGAGCGGGCCAAGGTGCTCGACTTTGGGATCGCGAAGCTCAACGAACCGCAGAGCGACTCGGCGCTAAAGACGCATACGCGGGCTGTGATGGGTACGCCGAGATATATGTCCCCCGAGCAGTGCCTGGGCGCGAGTGGCGTCGATGCCAAGAGTGATGTCTATGCCCTCGGCTGCATGATGTACGAGCTTCTGTCGGGGCAGCCGCCGTTTGTTGCCGACGGCCCGGGACTGGTGCTGAGCATGCACCTCACGCGGGAGCCCGAGCCGCTGCGCAAGCTCTCGCCCTCGGTGCCGGTGGCGGTGGCCGACTTGGTCCACAAGCTCCTGCGCAAGGATCGCGAGCAGCGACCGAACATGGCGCGCACGGCCAGTGAGATCGAGGCGCTGTTTAAACAGGTGCCGGCCCCGGTCAAGCGTCCCTACGACTCGGGTGCCGAGAGATCGGAAGAGCG
>CALFYE010000081.1 GCA_937952145.1 uncultured Myxococcales bacterium | reverse complement strand
ACAGCCGATACACTCCTGTACTGATCAGGGCGGAACTGCCTCTCTATTTCTGGCTTGGCTTGTTCCAATACCTGAGCGTCACTTTGTCCTTGGTTCTTAACACGCAGATCCACCGCGCCGCTCGGATCTTCATGAGCACTCTCCTTATAAGCCTGGTTCGCTTCATTTATTTGTTTTTGAATCCAGTTCTTGGTGACGGGCTTCTGGCGGGCCTTTATCTCTACCAATTTACCGTCGACTCGTAAGTCTGGACTCCGCTGACCATTAACTCTACTCTCAGGCAACTTTTCTACTGTATGCCCCTGCTCGGCGTAATACTCAATAGCGGCTAACTCTTCCTGTGAGCCTAATTGATTGTGCTGGGTGGCCTCTTTCTGTAGCTGAGTGAGGTCGCCCTTTACTTCTCCTCGTTTTGGCCTGGGCTGATCGGCTGGTTCAGAACTTTCTCCTCTCGCTGTGCTTTCGGTAGAGCTCGCTGGCTTGTCGGGGGAACCAGGCCGTGCCGGCTCAGTCGGCGCACTTGGAGGCATAACATGATCTGCCACCCCGTCCACCACGATCGTTCCCACCACCGCTCCCCCGGCCGCGCCCGCTACGCTTATCCCCATGCTCTCGCCGCCCGCTACAGCGCCGAGGATCACCGCATCCTTGGTTACCTCGACGCCGCCCGCGACCAATAAGCCCGTGCCCACAGCACCCAGACCGAGCCTGCAGTAGGTTCCGCACAGTGGGCCTGCTGGTTCTGACTCCTGCTGGGCGTGCTCGCCGACTGGCTCGGCAGCGCTACCCGTCGACGCCGCTGTAGGGCTTTCTTGACGCTGGTTTGCCTGAAGTACCTTTGCCTCGGCCTTAGCAGCCGGCGCGTTCTGCGCCAGTGTCGGAGGGGACGGTGCTTGGCCTGGAGCCTGGGTTGAACTCGTAGGCGCAGCCGCCGCAGGGCGAGGGTCGGTTGCTTGATGCGATGGCACGACGGGTTGTGTATTTTCTGCAACCGCTCTCGACGATTCTCCGCTGGACCCCCCCGGCAACGAGGGCAGATGAGGCGGCTCAATGACTGGTTCGTCGGACTTGGCTGCCTTTATCGAACGGCCGAGCTTGCGCGCGAACCGATTGCGCTGTCCGCGGTAGTCCGTCGGGTGCGTAGGTGCCGCCACCTTGGGCGGTCCGCTCGGCTGAGATGCGGGCGAATTGGGGGGTGTAGCGGCCACAGTTGCCGGCGCGCTGGGCGCTGGAATTGGAGGAGCCGCTGGATTCAGCCACCGGGAGACCTGGGGCAGCTTGGCGAGCAGGGGTCCGAGCGCCGCCTGGATCGCCGTGAACATGGCCGCAGCCTTGAGCGGAGACACATGGTTCAGGCACGCCAAGATCTGGGCGTCTTCAGCCAGCGCCACCTGGACCGGGCTGTCTCCTCGCTCGACCTTCTGGCGGAGGGCGGGCAAGTTCAGCGCTACCTGGCACGGCGAGCCGAGCCCCGGCAGGGTCGGACAGTCGTGCATCGCCGCCCGCTCGGCGAATGTCAGTGGGGCCTCCCCAAACAGGTCAAGCACCGGGTGGGTCAGGTCGGTATCGCGATAGAGCCTGCCGCCCTTCTCCCAGAAGTGTTCACCGACGTGGTAGGAGCTATGGTTCCGCCAGATGATGCTGGGGTTGTGCGCGTCGGGATAGCCGAACCGGAACATCGGCGTGCCATCGTCGGCGCGCATGATCCCCTGACAGTCCAGCACCGGGTCGACCATCCCCATCAGGATCGCGTGCCACTTCTTGATGAAGCCGACCTCGTCAGCTGTCGGGATGCGCATGTGCTCTTCGCCAAAGGCAAGCCCCAGGTTCAGCATGAACGAGTGCTGAGGCACACAGTCTCCCTGACCGCCCACATAGCGAGCGGATATGAAAACGCCGCGCCGGAGCTGGAAGCGCAGGCCCGCCGCGCCCATCCATGCGGACTGACAGCGGCCGGGCTCGCTGGGCACCGCCAGGGCTTGGCGGCGCAGGACCTCCACATCTCCGAAGAGTCGATCGAGGAGCTGGACGCTCGCTCGCAAGCTCAAGTCGGCGTGGGCTTGACGGTCTCCCACCAGGATGCCGAATCCGGGGGCGAACTGAAAGCGCCATACGTTCAGCTCTCCGGCGCCATAGACCGCCGGCTGGACAAACCCGCGCTGGACCCGCCCGACGTACTTGGAATCCCCGTCCAAGCCGGGAATGAGGAACTGCGTCCGAACCTCGACGACCGATGACCATAGGGGACGGGCCTGGACGGAATAAAAGCCAGGGGATGCCGGACCGAGCCGCACTCTGGCGCGCGCTTCGAGCGGCCCCCCGATGCCCCAGACCTCTTCGCCATGTTGCCCTTGGATGCGATTGAGCGCGCCGGGGATGCTCGCGCTGACCGCAACCCGGTTGGCGACTTCCATCGCGATATCGACTGAGCCGCCCAGCGTCGAGGCATGCGGATTGCCACCGAGACCAGTTCCCAAGTACTGACCGCTGAGCCAGACAAAGAGGCCCAGACGAGAGACCGCGGGACAGGGAGCGAACAGCGTGCCGCAGCTCCCTCCGGTGGCGCTTAGCGCAGGGTTTATCGGTCGGGGCGCGGCTGAGGGGGGCGGCGCGGGCTGGCCAAACACGATGGTCGACGAGAAGAGGCCGAGCAGGAGCAATGCGGCCATTAGAAGGGCGGAAGGTGCTGAGCTAATGGGAGCGCGAGCTTTGATCTGGCCCGAGGAGCGATCGGGTTTTCGTGAATGGTCGGGCTGTCCGTTCGCCATGGTGCAGGCTGGCGTATCACGAGTGGGTGACGGCGCCAAGGTCGAGCACGCTATCTTCAGACTGCTCTGATGGGTGTGAGGTGCTATCTGCACCCGGCAGGCTTCAGCTCTGGCTGGTGCTGGGCATTTCCTGAGCACCATGGCCACTGCCGGCTCGCTCGCTGGCGCGCCGCACGGCAGCGTTGCCACATGCGCCCACCCGATCCGGGCCAGGCATTGCACCAGCTGCGCTACGTCGTAGCGCTTCCACCGAAACATCACAAACTGTCGGGCTGGCCGGTCGCCGGCCTGCACAGTCGCAATGGCGTCCACTCCGTAGCTGCCAGCGATGGTGGTGTGGGTGTCAAGGCTTAGCGAAAATTCGATGTCACGCACATCCTTGCAGTGCCGATGAATGGGGCCGCTGAGCCATTCCGAGTAGGCCCGAGGAAGCGGGCTCTTGACCAATGGATCTCTGCGGCGAATCTGCTCGGGCTCGTTAGGCGCGCCGTATGCAGGCTGCACGTCCAGGACGAGCCAATCGCCGGGCTTCGCGTCGATGGTATGCTCGGCAAATCGTAGCTCGTGGTCCAGGCTCTCGAGCGTGCCACCGAGCATGCTGTAAACGCGGCATCGCCGCTCAGACTTGGCGCTGGCAGCGTCGGAAGTATCTATCAGAGCCCCGAAAGTCGGGAGGTGATGAAAATTGCCCTGTACGGCCGCAACCCTGACACCGGGGCGCCCGCCAACGGTTTCTACCGCGTGCTTCAGCCCGACGCTCAGAAGCGGCTGGCTGATATCAACCAGCCAGAGCTGCAGGTCGGGTTGCGGCTGTTCCTCTAAGAGGTGCTGTACGAGATGTACCTCGATCTGCGCATCCCCAGATCCGAGAGCAACTACGCTGAGGCCAGCCCGGCCGGTAGCCTCTACGATGCGCCTGGCAATGCCTGCCAGGGGCAACCGGCGCCTGTGCTCTAGGGTGTTTCCATGCTGCCTACAGATGGCCAGGTAGCCAGCCGCGCTCTGGTGATCCAGGTAGGCGCTCGCGGGATCGATGAGACCGCCAGAGCCATTGAGACATCGCCCAAGGTCTGCGATCAGCTGAACCGGCTCCAGCATCGGAGTCACGTAGCAGTTTAGGCAGGCGGGCTCCGTGGCCGGCTGGTTCCTGTCACTGGCGAGTGCGATGTCTGAGTTCGGCGCATCTCCCAGCTTTCCTGGGACGTTCTCCCATGTCAGCTTTAGCTCCGGCACTGCCAACAAGCGAATCAGCGTTGATCTGCTGGGCGGGTTGCGCGCGGTCTCAAGGAACTTTACGGTTGCATCAGAAACCTTCGCGCGCCGAGCCAGCGCTATGCGGGAAAACCCTGCTGCGTTACGCCGATCGCGGAGCAAGGCTCCAAAGGAGCGACGCTGCTGGAGGGTCATAGGCGTGCGGCGGGTCAAGAGCGCTTGCGGGTCGGGGCACTCCGCAAAGCGCACGAGATCTGCCAGCGCCTCAATGTGCTCGTGCCAGGCATCTTGCTGACGCTTCGATCCCCGCGAGGCAATTGCCTGAACTTGCCAGACTAATGCGCGGGCGTTGGATGCCAGCGACTGACGCTGATCCTGTTGCGTGACCAATTCGTCGCGCTCTTGATCGGGAGAATCAGGAGAGGACAAAGTCGTCATTTTTTCACTCCGTGGCTTTCAGTACGGGAATAGGCTCTGCCGCCATGCGATCTAGCTCGGCCAGCCGAGCAGGCGGATCTCGGGCAAGGAGCATCAAAAGCGCAACCAAGGGTACGCTGGGCCGCCCGGAGCCCGCACACAGGCGCGACAAGTAACCCTGCGAAAGCCCGAGCTTCAGTTCCAGGCGTCGCTGAGAGATGTAGCCACAGACCTCCCCGACCGCGTACTTGGTCCGCCGCTGCAACTCTCGTTCGTAGGGCAGGACAAGCGCCTTGTCTAATGTCTCCCAGGTCTCCCCGTCTAGGTGCTCTGCGTGACAGTAGCGGCAGGTGGGAATTGGAAAGTCCGCTGGCAGTGGGAATGCCTGGAGAGAGCGATAGCAGATCGTGCGCCCTGGCCGCGCATGGTTGCGCACCCCATTGCGCCCACAGCGGAGGCACCGCCGTGTCATTGGCCCTGCCTAGCATGCACATGGATTGAGAGAGCATTCTTCGTCGCCATGGTATTTCCTCGTCGTCTTGCATATGACCAGCAACTGATGGTAGAGAGTCTGCAAGCAGAGGTAACGGTTTGCGAACCCATCAAGACAGCAAATGATGAGATCGCTAAAACCAAACCTGACGCATGCCCATCCTTGTTCTACTTCGACCGCTCAGGGGAGAGATTCATGGAAGCCTTCGCCGATACGCCCCCAGAAGCCCGCGCGCAAATGGAAGAGATCCAAAATCAAATGGTCGCGCTTTTGAGCCGGCTGCAAAACTTCTCAACCCAATTTGGCGACAATCTCAATGTCGAGGAAAGTGAAATGCTACTTCAGCAAGCACTCAGTCGCATTAGCGTAGCCACCGAAGAAGATAGAGAGGATTGGCTTGATGAAATTGACTGGAAGGCGTTTGGAAATCGGCTAGTCCAGAGAAGAACCTCAGCCATGATCCAGCAGAAAGAGCTGGCTAATCTTGTCGGCGTAACCCCTCAGACAATTCGTAATATCGAAAGTGCAACAAAACGGCCTAGCCGTGAGTTATTGATCAAATTGCTGACGGTTACGCAGCTCAGGCTTCGCGTTAGTGATATTACAGGCGATTCTCATCCAGATTTAGTGGCCACTTCATGGTTTGCGCTAAATTATGATCCCATGGCGATGATGACAGATATGAAGGCAAAAATTAATGGTTCTGGGGATTCTCTGGAACAGAGCACTGCCTATCTCGACTCACAGAGTGCCGAAGACTGGCTGTCAATCGCAATGTCTCCTGGGTTCATTGCCCTACATGGTAACACCCGTCCATTGGAAGATGCTGCTCAAATAGTGACTGGCGGGGCGGAGCGGAGCGGACTCACCATCGTCGCTCTTGGCAGCGGTGACGCCCGAAGAGAGGTGGCATTCTCGCGGTTTTGTGCAAACAAACTGAACTCACCAGCCGATTTGATGCTGCGCTTACTCGATATCAGTCATTCTCTTCTCGCTTTTGGTTACAATCACGCTAAGGAAATGTTGGCGCCGCTTGGCGTTTCCGTGATGACTATGCACGCCAACTTTCACGATCTATCGAAATACCCAATCTTCGATAAGAAGCCGAAGAAGCATCGCCAGCGAGTATTGACCCTGCTTGGGAACACACTCGCGAACCTCGACAATGAAGTCCGATTTTTTCGAGACACGCTAAGCGGCTGTCGTCCAGGAGATTATTTTCTGGCTGATTTTACAGTCGCTCACGCTCCGGCTGAAAATCCTGACGAGGTAATGCAGAAAGATCCCGTCTTCCAATCTCCATTGCCTGCCACGCGACAAGCCTGGTTAAGTGGACCACTCAAGCGCTATGGTAAAGGGATGGTCGATGTTGATGTTAGTGTGGAGCTAGACACAAATTGTCCGATCCGCGGCAGCTATGAGATTCTCTATGTGGCAAAAGCTACTATGGGGAGTGGACTGCCGGACAGACGTTTTTCAGTGTTTCGGTGTCGATGCTATGACCCAGACAAACTGACCGAGTGCCTAGAACGCCTTGGCTGGAAGGCAAGGATGGTCGTCCCGTATGCCAGCAACGAGCGGAACAAGATTATGCTGATGCTGCTCCAGAAGCAGTAGATCTGGTTGCTGTCTGGTTGCTGTCTGGTTGCTGCACGGTTTGCTTTGAGTTGCGCTGACGCCAGGCTCGCTGCATGCTGAGATGCGGAGGCCCAGGAGGATCGCATGGTGCTGTTGGACTTGCTCGGGCTGGTCATACCCGAGCATGGGGCTGCCGCGCGCTGAGAAGCTCGGGCTGGTTGGGCTGCCCCGTCTCCTCGACCTGGACATCGTGGGTGAGGGCGCCAATGTCGAGCACGCTGACTTCAGATTGCTCTGATGCGGGTGAGAGGCTATCTGCACCAGAAGACTTCAGCGCTGGCTGGTGCTGGGCTTTCCTGGGCACCATGGCAACTGCCGGCTCGCTCACCGGCCGCACGGCAGCGTTGAAACCTGCGCCTACCCGATTGGTGCCAGGCATTGCACCAGTCGTAGGTATTGTGGGGATCCGTTTCGGAAAGCCGGACCGTAAAACCACCGTTCCTAATAAGTCAAGGGTCAGATCGAGGCACCATCGGCAGGCCGTAGGTGGTCCAACCTCAGCGGCGGTAGCAGCAGTATCAAGCGCCGGCCGCGCTGGGTAACCTCGGGTAGCCAGCGATCGAGCATCGAGCCCCGGCTGCGCTCCATGACGTTATCAACGGTTATGGGCGGGCCGCAGACTTTCCGACGGTGGCTGATCTGCGCGTATACAATCTGGTCCACATATGGTCCAAACGACGCTGAAACTGGCCGATGTGCTGCGCAGCCGGTCAGGTCAGATCGGCCATGCGAAAGCGTGCAAGCGCTGGCGCAAGCTGGCCAGGGCTGCGGCAAGCTGGGCGCGGCCGGTGGCTGCTCGGCGCGCGGTAGTAGGTCTCTGATAGATGGGCGGGAAAACGAGGCGGGGCGGCGGGCTCAGGCGGTCTGGCGGTACGCGGCGATGCTGACGACGTTGGCCGGTTGGCAAGGCACAAGGCGCAGCTTGGCGAGTTCCCCGCGCAGAGATTCAACGTCTGAGTGGATGTAGCCGCGGGTAACGGCGCTACCGCTGCCAGAGTGGCCCAGCATCCGCGAGATTGCATCAATGCTGGCGTGCGACTCGGCTAGCAACGTCGAGAATGAATGTCGCATAGCATGATAGGGGTTTTCGTAATCGTCCGGACAGCCAGCGGCTACCAGGATGCTCCGGACCTTGGCGGCATCCTGCCGGCGACCCATGCGAAACGTACCATCTGAAATTGGCACCGGAAAGACCAGCGCTTCCGGTGTCTCCGGACAACGCGCCCGCCATTCCTTCAGGATCGGCGCAAGGTCGGAGTGCAGCGGAATGGTGCGGGCCTTGCCTGACTTGGGAGTGGTCCGGAAACTGCGCTTGATCTCTATGCAGCCCAGATCGAAGCGCACGTCAGACCAGCGCAGCCCGCACAACTCACCGTGCCGCATGCCGGTATATAGGGCCGTGGCTACCTTGGGATCGGCGTCAGCGAGCAGGCGCTCACACTCCGCTCTCGTGTAACGCTTCTCACTCGGTGCGGTACGCGGTAACTCGATTTTTGAGCACGGGTTCCTGATATTGATGATCTCGGAGTCGGCGCACCAGGTAAAGACCTTCGATAGAAAGTGCAACCAAGTGCTGACGGACGAGGGCTTAAAGCCTTCCTGGCAGAGCCGATCGCGGTACTGGCTGATATGCAGCCGGCGCACGTCCACCACAGCCATGGCAGCGAGCGGATAGGGCAGCAGTCGACGCCGCACCCACGGGCCTACGCTGCCCATGTACACCTTCCGGTCTTTCAGCCGGGGCGACGAGTATTCCTGTAGGAAGCGCTCGGCGAGTTCCCCGACCGTCAGCGCTTTGGCCTTCTGTTCCTCCGCGCTAACTTCCGGTATGCCGATCATGCCACGGGCTACGCGGGCTTCAATCTCTACGACGAAGCGTATCGCGGCGGCTTTGGTAGTCTGCTTCGTCGGACGCTGCTTGCGCTTGCCGTCCGCATCGATGTAGCGGCAGTACCACATAGGACGGTCTTTGGTTCCTCGGTTGCTCACGGTTCCCATGGCTACTTCCCTTCCTTCGGCTTGTCGAAGTCTAGATCCAGCTTGATACCCGCGGCGGCGGCCATTGCCGGCAGGTCGCGCATGCAGGGGTGACCCAGCAGCCGGCACAGGACCAACCGTAGAAACGGTTTCTTACCAATCTCCCCGCGCTTTAGGCCGTCGGCGCGGATGTTTGTCTCTCTGGCCAGCTCCGCCCGTGTGAGCCCAGCGGCTCCTCGTAGCTGGCGGATGATCTTCCCAGGCGGATATGGTGCGCCCGCGGCAGATTCAGCGGCATCCACTCGGACGCCAACGCGGCGGTCAGCTTCTGTTTCGATTTTGTGGGAGCGTGCGCCCCAGCTTGGCGGCGTCGCTGGCTCGATGCTCGTTTGTGTGGCCGATGTTTGGTGCCAGCTGTGGGATTCTTTTCTAGCAGCACGGGGTTTACGTCGGCCCAGGTCAAGGACAGCTCGGGCACTGCGACGATGGATTGCAGCACGCGCACGCTCGGCTGAAAGTTGCCGCTTTCGATGTTCCATATCGACTTGCGATCCAAGCTGGCGCGCTGGGCCAGCTCGGGCCGCTTGAGCCCCGCAGCGATGCGCCGGGTTTGCACCAGCAAGCCAAATTCGATGCGTGCGGCTCTCTGGTAGGTGGCAACGGCGGTCTGCGTCCGCGCAAGACACCGCTGCCATTTCAGAATCCGGTAGCTCATGGCCAGCGCCTGCCATCGGTACGCCGCGCACAGCGCGATTCCGTCCGGGTCGGTACGCCGCGCGACTTGGCGGGCTTCCTGCTCCCAGCGCTGCATACGCGCTTGGTCCCGGTACAGGCGCAGCGCCAGCCAATCGGCATCGACATAGGGCGCTCCGTCGATCTTGACGATGGCCAGGGCAGGGACACCGGCAACGCTACCGCTTGCCCTGGCCATCGCGTTCCCCGCTCGGCTGGGCTGGCGCGCAGCTGGGGGCGATGTTCAGGCCGCGCTTGCACGGGCGCCTTGGCAGGCGCATTTGGCGTAGGGCGGAAGGCAGATTCTTGCGGCGGCGACGAGAAGATAGACTTGCAACAGGGACGTGGCACGGCATAATAGCCTCCTGTTCGCGTCGGACCGTCACTTGATAGGCGGGGGTCTGACGCGAGTGGGGCCCCGGTTCGCCG
>CALFYE010000080.1 GCA_937952145.1 uncultured Myxococcales bacterium | reverse complement strand
GCCCCCTTAGCTGGGTTTATCTCTGAGAAGATAATTGCTATTTTCTCTCCCATTTTAATCGAACATAAATATAGGCCGGAGAGGATGGTCATGACGAAGAGTTCCTTCTTGTTGGCTGTGATGTTCCTGCTCGGCTGCGCTGCAGCGAGCGTGATCGCACCCCTGCGTGCACCGCCGATACGCGCCGAGACTTCCCCGCAAAAATGGGAACAGATGTGCGTCCCCTATGAGGATGACGTGCCAGAAGCAAAGATCAACGACACGACAGTAGGCGAGATCAATAAATCCACCGGATGGAACAAGGTGCTACAAGAATATGGCTCGCGAGGCCGGGGAATTTGTGACGGTAATGTATAATGTTCACTCTGATAAAATCCGGGGAGTATGTTTTAAACGGCCCCAGTAGGTGCGATTGATAGGGGATTTCGTCACCAACCCACTGTGCGGGAAACTTACGTCAATCAGCGTCCGTGAACGAGCAATCCCCTCGCTGCCAGATAGGGACACCATTACAACTCAGCTGAGCTAATGAGCGACAGGTGATGAGGAACGTAAGCACGCATCGGAGGACCACTGTCGCTACCTAGCCAATCTATGGCCAAACCGCAGACCATGCACCACCAATGCCCTTATGATGGGTTCTCTTACAGAGAATACGCTAAGGGGCTGACTCCGATAGCACCGGCGCATAGAAAATAGAGTGTGAGGGCTAATCCTCACTCTTACGGGCTATGTCATCGGTGCGGGCGATCCCGTTATGTAACAGAGATCAGCCGGGCGCCGCTGCCTGTGCTCCCGCAGTGGGAGTACCCACGGCATACCCCACCGTCATCTCAGGGGGATCAGCGTGGTGTCGTGAAGCTCTACCGTCGACGGGCCGTACCACCAGATCCGGAATTCCAGCCGATAGCAGTCGCTGGAGTTCGAGAAAGGAATCGATTGCCAGAAAGACCCTCGGGGTAGCGTAAGGGTGGGACTGCTGCCGATGACACGATTGTTGCTATCGTCTCGTACATCGATATGGATAGTCGCATCGCCAAACGCCTGTCCGGAGAACTGCACCATGTAGTCGCCCTTGGGCAGGCTGCGATAGGGACCCAGCTGCATCGGACAAGGGGCGCCGCGCGTTCCAGCGGGCACCCGCCAGTAACTGCCCCTCTGATAACCACAGGTGCCGATGTGATTCCATATCGGATCGGTTGCTAAATACGGGCCTAGTGTTCGCCGCATAGGCTCACAATCTCCCCATGCTGATCCCGAAAGCAAGCACCGCCTCACACCAGCGTAAGGCCTAACCGTGTCTAGGGGGTGTTGGCCGTAACAATATTGACAATCGCGGGCTGAATTAGGTTCACAGAAGGGCGGGCTGAAGACGGCTTGAACAATTGTATCCGTGTCCATCTTGAGCCGACACGACGACAGACCAGATGCAGCACAAGCCCCGGCCCAAGTAACAAAGGTGCTCGCGCTGCCGATTGCGGGTCTAGCGGTCAATTGCAGCTCTTCCCCAGGACAAAACTCAGGGGAACAGCCACCGACCGACGTGCTATCGCAGCTCAAACCACCCGGCTGTATATCAATCACGCCTTGACCGCCGCCAAGGAATGACAGGGCAAGCTTAGGTCGTCTGCCGCTACAGTCTGTGGCTCCCAGATCGATCCCAGTCAGGGCGTGGCTTCGGCTGGCTGAGTCTTCCCAGGATGAAGCATCGGTCCCGCATCCCACCACGGCGCTAACCGCATAGAAAAATAAACACAGCACGGCTTTCCGCATGACTTACACCTCGTTTCGATAGCGGTCTACGTTGACGGCTTCGGTCACCTAGTCGCCACTATGACCCTGAGCCGATGTTCCGGCACTAGACCATATAAAGCGCTTGCTGCAAAGCATTCCCTCCCCGCGCCTTCCCCGCTGCTGGCTGAGGGGCAACGTAGGGACAGGAAGAACAATCGTTGGGATGGTCTCGGGGCCTCGACGCGGCAGATGTTTGAGCGTACGCAGGGGAGCGTCTCGGGTTGATGAGGTGCACGGTTTGGCATCCTTGTCGCGCAAGGATGGTCAAGCGTGCGCTCGTGGCTACGGGGCGACAGGCTGCCTGTGCCGTGGCGTAGCCGGTTGCAGCGGGGTGACGTTCATGCCCGTCGCCGCTCACTGCAGTTTGCTGATGCTCTAGAGCGGCTGTGCCTGCAGCCTTGAGGTCGCGCAGCAGCCCTTGGCCGGGTATGGCGCTGCGGTGGTCCCCGGGAACGGGCTGCCGCCCCGCTGCGGAGCGGGCTCTCGCCTCGCACTCTGCTACCGGGTAGGCGCTGCAGGCCCGCAAGCGCCGAGCGAGTGCAGCGCCAGCGGGCGCTAGCCGCAGGGGGAGCAGAACGATGCGCGGAGGGAGCTTCAAAGCGGGGCTAGATTTCCTCGCCTTGCAGTCGCGGCATACATCCGGAGGAAACCGGAAGTCGTGTCCCTCGACGGGGGGGAGAGTCCATCGCGATCTCAAGCCGGTCAACATCTTGCTCGTGCCGGAAGCCGAGGGCTCGGACAGCGAGCGCGCCAAGATCCTCGACTTCGGCATCGCCAAGCTGGCCGCCGATCCGGCTGCCAAGGCGCTGACCCGCGTCGGCGTCTCGCTGGGTACGCCGGCCTATATGTCGCCTGAGCAGTGCAGGAGCGCGCGAGATGTCTCGGATCGCAGCGACGTTTATTCGCTGGGGCTGATCCTGTTTGAGGCTCTCAGTGGCGAACATCCCTTCGTCGAAGCTCGCAGCGATGCTGCGCTGATGGCCTCGCACATTACGCAGGAGCCGCCGGGCCTGGACAGCAAGGTCCCGGGCTGCCCCGCCGATCTGGTGGCGCTGGTGCGGCGCATGCTCGCGAAGCAACCAGAGGCCCGGCCCAGCGCCGGCGAAGTCGCGGCAATCTTGGGGCGGCTGTCGGGGTCTACGACGGGACTTTTGGCGCAGATCGTGATTCCAGGCCAGCTGCCGACGCCTGCACCGTTGGTATCCGGCTTGGCACCGGGCCAGATGGCCCCGGCGGGGGGAGGGCTGCTGGGTCAGCTAACGGCCGGCCGCGGGCTGTATCTGGGAGCGGGCGCGGCCCTGCTGCTGGCAGTGGTCGGCATGGTGGTCGTGGTGCGCCTGCTGCTCGACGGGGGCGGTGATGTCAACCAGCCGGCGCGCTGGCAGATTCGCAGCGAACCGCCGGGGGCTGAGGTGGTCGATGCCACGGGGCAGATCCTGGGCAAGACGCCGTTTGCGTACACGCATACGCGCGGCACGCAGATCGAAGTCCTGTCGCTGCGGAAGGAAGGCTTTTCTGATCAGCGCCTGCCGGTCGATTGCAGTCGTGATGGTGAGGCGGCCGTGACCTTGGTGGCGGTTCCCGGCGGTCAGTCCGCCAAGCCCGACCCCAGCGGGGGGGACCCCAAAGGCGGCAGCGTGGGGACGGGCAACAGCAAGGCCTCGTCGGAATCAGGGGGCGAGACCGGCAAGAAGAAGGACAAGAAAAAGAAGCGAGACAAGAGCAAGAAGAGCAGCCGCAGTAAGAAGTCGAAGCAGAAGTAGCGCGGCGCGGGCTTCGGACCGCGCTGCAGGAGCACGATGACAAGCAGCGTGAGCACAGTCGGCCTGGCGTTGTCGAATCAGCGCCTGGCCCTGTTGATCGCCGTCGGGTTTTTCAGCCTGGCGCTGCTCGGCGTGTTTGCGCTCATCCTGCGAACCTTGCTGCGCAAGCGGGATCAGCGCGAGCTTACGCGTCAGATTGCGCAGAGCATCATCACCCCCAAGCGCCTGCTATCGATCTGGCAGCAGTTCCTGGCCCCGCTTCCGCCATCGGTGCGCGTGGCACTGCCCGACTACGATCACTTCATCGTGCTGGGCGATCCCGGCGTGGGGAAGAGCGCGCTGATTACCCGCCGCGTCGACTGGCAAGGCCAGGCCAGTCAGTTTCTGCCCAGCTATACGCCCGACCCGCTGATGCAGGTCTATCTGGGCAGTCGGCTGGTGGTACAGGAGATCTCGGCGACGCTCCTGCAGTTCACGACGCGCGATGTGCACGAGGCGTTTCGGCGCATGTGGCGGGCCTCGCTGCCGCGGGGCGTGCCGCCGTTGGTCGTGGTGGTGCTCAAGGCCTCGGTGCTGAGCACGGCATCACCCGATGTCATCCGCCAGCAGGCACAGCTGATTCGCGGCAAGCTGAACCTCCTATCCGAGCTTTACGGCGTGCCGATCCAGACGAGGATCTGTCTGACGCATATGGAGCGGGTGCGCGGCTACGTCGAGTTCGCGCGCTTCCTGAACAAAGGACGCGTGCCGCTGGTGCTAGATATCAGCGGCGACGCCGAAGGCGGCATGGTCGCTGCCCTCAAAGGCTACGAGAAGCATGTACCGCGGGCCCTGACCTCGCTGCCGGTGGCGCGCTTTGAAGCCAGCGTGGCGCTGCTTAGTGCAGCGGAGACCGTGCTCGGTCCGGTGCGGGCCTTCATCGCGGCGCTCGTCGAAGGCTCAGTGGCTTCGGCGCGGCCCGATGTCAAGCAGGTCTATTTTTTCTCGCTGGCCGCTGATGAACAGGTCGGCAATCCCTTCGACACCACGGGACTTAGCCGGCCGCAGGTGGCGACGTCGGTGTCACGGCTCTTCCGCTGGCTGGCGGCACTGGGAATCTCGCCGCTGCATGCTGCGCTAAGCCTGCTTATCCTGCTGGCGGGTGTGCTGCCGCTGTGGCTAACGCAGCGTCGCCACAGCGAGCGCGTGGCCGAGGCTGCCGCTGCCGTGGCGGCATTTGAGGGCGCGGTACGGCGGGCGCAAGAGTCGCTGAGCAGCCCCAGTGAGTCGGACGTCGTGCGTCGCGCCGAGCGGCACGCCACCGAAAAGCTGGCCGTGGTGGAGGAAGCCCAAGCGAAGTTTCGTCCGCTGCGCTGGCTCCTGCAGCGGGAGCAGGCGGCGATTCGCGAGCAGTATGTGGCCGCGATTCGCCAAGGCTATCTGCGCCCAGCGCTAGAAGCCGGTGTGCGACAGCGACTGCGCGACAAGATCCTGTACGCACTCGCTGCGCTGTACGCGACGCGCGACAACACCTTGGGAGCCATCGTGCGCAATGCGCCGGGGGACTTTGCCAGCACGCTGGGCTTGCCGTCCGACCTATTCGAAGACTACGTGCGGCAGGGCGAGAAGCCGTGGAGCGAGCGTGTGCTGCTCTTGTTGCCGCCCTTGCCTTCGGATGCCGCGCGGTATCCGATTGCCGATCTTCGCCCCTGGCGGGACTTCGTGAGCAGCGTCGAGCACGCCACCAAAGAGCCCTACATCACGGGCGCCAACCTAGAGCACCTGCGACGCGAAGCCGAGCGACTGCGCGAGACTACGCGCAAGGTGCGACAGGCCGCTGCGCTGCGCCGCATGTATCAGGTGCTGAGCGAAGAGTCGCCGCTCGACATGAACAAGCTATTCAACGGCAACGCCGGTGTGCTGACGCCGGACCCCTGGCTGCTCGATAACGCCCCGACTGTCGAGCGACTGCTGCACTTGGTGCGTGACGGCTCGCTGCAGATCAACCGCGGCGGCCGCATGAGCCTGTTTGCGCTGCTCAAGTGGATCAACTCGCTGTCGGGGCGCAGCGAGAGCAGCAGCGCTGAGGCCAGTCGGGACAATGACCTGATCGAGCTGGCGTTTCCCGGCAACAAGCTGCTCAGCATCAGCGAGCGTGCTTGGCTGGAGCTTCTGATGCGCAGCC
Source organism: uncultured Myxococcales bacterium (assembly GCA_937952145.1). GTDB lineage: Bacteria > Myxococcota_A > Polyangia > Palsa-1104 > JAEUJZ01 > JAEUJZ01. Next base: position 17,565 of record CALFYE010000080.1, on the reverse strand, counting down.
GGAAGCGCTTTCTGCTGTCGTATCGCGTGGCGGCCGCCCAAGCCGGCGGTGCCTCGTCGGCGCGCTGCTGCGAGTGTCGGCGCGGCTCGCATCGTCGTCACTGTCGCCCCTGCACCGAGGGGCAGAAGCTATCGCATAGCCAGCGGCAGCAGCTGTGTACGGCCACTCGTACCCTGCGGCGCAGCGAGGGGACGCAGAATCCCGAGATGCCGCCGTTTTCTGACGCCGAGCTACAGCCGCGCCTGGCTTCGCTGCACACCAGCGATCGCGCGCCCAGCGAGCGGATCGATGACCAGTACAACCGCGCGCTGTTCGATAACGAGGTCCTGCCGCTCCTGCGCGAGCTAAAGCGCGCGCTCGCTGAGAGCAAGGTGCTAGTCCCCGATGAAAAGCTGCGCTTGTCCAAGCTGGTTCGCGGCGAGATCGAGAGCTACGCCCGCAGGTACTGCCAGGCTTTAGAGCACTTTCACTTGAGCTTTCACTTCCACGCGGGCGACGGCTCGGTGGCTGAGCTGCACACCGCCCTCCTCGACCTGACGCGGCCGGGATCGCGCTTTGTCTCGCACCTCTTTGCGGTTGCCGAAAATGCCTCGCTGCGCGGCATGGAAGACCCTTACTTGGCGCCGCTAGCGCAGTGTCTGGCCGAGTTTCAGCCCATCGTGCGGGTGATGTACGGCGAGTCTCCGCCCAAGGGCGAAGGCGCTGCTAGCACCGACGGAAAAGACAGCAGCAAGAGTGGATCTGGCGGTGAAGTTGCGGGCGGAAAGCGACCCAAACCCCAGGAGCTTCAGCGATTCCTGGAAATCATCGCCAAGCAAGCGGAAGACCTGGATCGCGTCGCTCTGTTTGAGGGCGGAAAAGGGTCGCCGAGCAAAGGCGTGGGCAGCGCGGGGGCGGCAAGTGGCACGGAAGTAGGCTCGTCGGGGGGCTTCGCAAGCAGCGATGTTCCGACATTGGAAGATCAGCTGGGTGCGCTGGGCCGCGGCGCGCTTTCGGTGCTGCAGGGCGATGACAAGGCGCCGTACAAACAGGCGGAAGCTTTTCTCGACAAGGCCGGCATCATCGGTTCGTTGCGGCGGCCGTTTTTGGCGCCTTTCGACGTGGCCTACCGTCGCGGGGTCCACGACATCGAGCGCGCTGTGGCCCGCCACTGGCAGCACGAGACGCTGTCGCCGATCAGCCAGATCCTGTCGCGTTTCCCGTTCAATCAAGGCGCCGAGCGCGAGGTCGCTCCGAGCGAGCTTGACCTCTTGAACGAGTCGAGCGGTTCGTTCTGGCAGGATGTGCGCACGTTCTATGCGCCGGTCCTCAGCGAGCAGTCGGGATCGTATCGCGCGCGCAGCGAAGGCGGGCACGGTGTGTCGCTGCCCAAGGACATGCTGAGCACGCTCAATCAGCTCGCGAAGCTGTCGCGCACCCTGTTCGACCGCTCTGGCAAGCGACAGCCGCTGCGCTTCAGCGTCCGCAGCGTGCCGGGCGGCATCACCACGCCAGACAACAGTGCCCCGCCCTCGGCAGCATTCCTGCAGATTGGCAAGGTGTCGGTCTATGGCTTTAACCAGCGGGTCACCGCCGAGCCGCTGAGCATCGAGTGGTGGAATCAAGGCATCGCCCTCGTCGGCAGTGAGCGCACCGCGGCCCGCTCGGGTCGCAAGCACACCGAGACGCTGGAAGTGGCGGACTCGGCCTGGAGCCTATTTCGCCTGCTGCAAAAGACCACCCTCGATCAGGAGGGGGTGAGCACCTGGCGCATACTCTCTGACGCGGGGCAGGGCGAGACGGTCATCCGCTTTGTGCTGTCGCCTGATCCCTGGGCACCCTTTCGGATTCGCCTCCCGTAGCGAGTGGGCATGAGCAAATCCTTCTGGCCATGGTTGGTGCGTGCGTCCCTGCTGAGCGGTCTTTGCGCCGAAGCGGGCTGCGCAACCTGGGGCATGCAGATCACGCTGCGTGGCGATGCCGAGACCAACTCTGGGCGTCCGCTGACCGTGCTGGTGCGGAGCCTGCCGCTCTCGCAGTATCGCAGCGAGTCGTACAGCGACGTATCCCAGCTATCGCTGCAGCCGGATCAGAGCGTCGTTCGCGCACTGACGCTTGAGCCGCGCGAGCACTTCACACGGCGCCTGCAAGTCCGCGTTCCGAGCAAGACGCCGGTTGCCATCTACTTCCTGTACACGTCGCAGACGGGCAGCTGGAAGATGATCCTGCAGCCGCCGCTGCCGTGGAGCGTGCGCATTCCCCTCGGGCGGCGCGGCGTGCTGGTCGATGACGTGACGGAGTGCCGCTTCTTGCGGGACCTGTAGCGGCCGGCGGATCGTCGGTTTTGCGCGAGCAAAGCGCGAGCAAAGCGCGAGCAAAGCGCCGGAGGCCTTCCGGGCATTTGCGGGCGGATGCTCGGCGCAGCCCGGGCCGCGCGTTGTCCCGCTGCGACGCTAGCGGTCGCCCAACCGGGAGTTTTGGGAGAGGGCAGGGGCCGCACGCTTGGCACGTCGGCTGCTTCATATGCGGCTCGTACCCCAGAACCCCTGGCGAGGAGAAAGACCGTGCCCTCCATTCAAGACCAGATCCCGCGATCCCGAATCAATCTGCGCTACCGCACCATGATCGAAGGCGAACCGAAGGAAGTCGAGCTGCCCTTCCGGCTGATCATCTTGGGTGACCTCTCGCTTGGGTCATCGACCGACCGCGAGCTGGACCTCGACTCGCGCCGGCTGCGGACGCTGGATGGTCGGAACTTGGATGCCGTCATGGAAAACATGCGGATGTCGATCTCGTTCCAGCCCAAGAACTGCATCGACGGCAGCAGCGAGAACTTGGAGGTCACGCTGCCCATCAAGAACCGCGCGTCCTTTCTGCCGGGCGAAGTGGCGAACAACATCCCGCAGCTGCGTGCGCTGCTGCTCCTGCGCAAGCTGCTGCTCGAAATGCAGGCGCAGGTCGACAACCGCAAGGAGATCCGCAGCCTCATCTACCAGATCTTCAGCAACCCCGAGCAGCTAGCGCAGCTCAAGGGCGAGCTGGAGGCCTACGCCAGCTACAAGCTGCCGCAAAAATCCCTGCCGGCCGCCGCCGCATCGGCGCAGTAACGCGTACGCACCCTAGGAGTCACCCATGGCAGAACCAACCAGTGTTTCGACCCCGAGTCTGCTGAGCAAGCTGCTGACGGCGGCCCAGTTTGAAGACAAGAAGCCCGCTGCCGCGCTGATGATCCAAAAAGGCTTCAGCAAGAGCGAAGAGAACGCCGACCCGACAGCCCGCTTCGTATCGGGCCTGGCGGCCGTCCTGCACAACATCGACACCACGAGCGGCCGCTATGAAAAAGGGCAGGTGCTGGATGTTGTCGCGCAGATCGATCGCATGGTGAACGAGCAGCTCAACGCCGTCTTCCACCACCCGACCTTTCAGTCGATGGAAGGGCAGTGGCGCGGCATCGCCGGTCTCATCGAATCGACGAACTTTGCGTCCAACATCACCATCGACCTTTTGGACGTTAGCAAGGAAGAGCTGCATCAGGACTTCGATAGCAACTCGACCGACGTCTTCAGCGGCTCGCTGTTCAGCAAGGTCTACAAGACGGAATACGATCAGTACGGTGGCCGCCCCTATGGCTGCTTGCTGGGCCTTTACGATTTTGCAACCACCCCGCGAGATCTGTTCTGGCTGCGCAACATGTCCAAGGTTGCTTCAGCCTCCCATGCTCCCTTTATCGCAGCTGTGAATCCCGAGTTCTTTGGCTGCAAGAGCATCGAGGAGGTCGAGGCAATCCGCGATCTCGATGGCGTGTTTGCCCAGCCCAAGATGTCGTCGTGGATGGCGCTGCGCGATACGGCGGAAGCGTCTTATCTGGGCTTGACCTTCCCCCGCTACGTGGCGCGTCTGCCCTGGGATCCCGAGCGCAATCCCAGCCCGGGTCTGCGTTTTACCGAAGAGACGAACGGGGATCGAAGGAACTACCTCTGGGCTTCCTCGGCACTGTTGATGGCTCGCAACTTGGTGCGCTCGTTCGAACAGTCTGGCTGGTGCCAGTACATCCGCGGCCCGCGCGGTGGCGGTCTGATTCAGGGCCTGCCGGTAGACACGTTCAACGTGCGGGGTGAAGACGAGATCCGCATGCCGGTTGAGATCTGCATCCAAGACTTCCGCGAGCTGGAGTTCAGTCGCAACGGCATCATGTCCCTGGTCTATCGCAAGGGAAGCGGAGATGCGGCGTTCTTCAGCGCGACTGCCATCAAGTTGCCCAAGGAATTTAAGGATCACAAAGACTCTGAGAACTCGCAGCTGGTCGCGAACCTTTCGTACACCTTCTCGGTGTCGCGCGTGGCGCACTACATCAAGAGCATGGTGCGCGACAACATCGGCGACAACTCGAACGAAGACACGGTGGGCAAGCTGCTGAACAACTGGCTGGCGCAGTACACGACGTCGCAGGTGACGCCGGGCGATCTGACGATGCGGCGCTTCCCGTTTAAGTCCAGCAAGGCCGCGGTCATGGCCAAGCCGGGGCGCATTGGCTACTACGACTGCACCGTCGAGATCCTGCCGCATATCCAGTTTGAAGGTCTGGATGTGGAGCTCCGCTTGGAGTCGCGGCTGGGATAGTCCGATTTTGTCCTCATCTGCGTAAGAAAAAGGAGTCTCACAATGTTCGTGTTTGATAAGCGACTGAGCCCCGAACAAGCCATCAACTTTAAGCCGGCCAACAAGGCCGCCTTTGGCTATGTGCCGCTGATTACCATGGCGTCCACCGGAATCACGGTTCCCGATATCTACTGCACGGATCCCACGGCAGCCGGCGACAGCATCGCGGATACCTCGGGCACGATTCCCACGGTGGCGCTGCTGACGCGCGTGCGCTGGGACCTGGGGGCGACGGATCCCATTGTCTTTGAAGGGCTGATGACGATGGCCAACAAGCAGGTCCTGGTCGGACTGCTTTACGCCGGCTTAAGTGACATCGGCCTGGATTTTTCAATGCGGGTCTTTGAGTACGACCCGGTGATCAATCCCAAGAAGTACTACTGCTGCTTCGACGCTGCGAACCTGCAGGGCAAGCTGCAGAAAGACGGCGACCGCGAGCTAGCGATCGAGATTGGAGATGACGAAGAGCTGAGTATTCAGGACAACTCGTTCTTCTCGTTCTCGATGAAGGTGGTGCCTTCGGGAGTCGGGCAGACCATCACCCTGGCTTCGAAGTCGGGAGCCCCGATCACGAAGAAGTGGGGACGCACGACGACCGCTGGGTAACAGCAGGAATGGGAGCATATCGTGGGCACACTCAAGACCGCATCGGTGCGCTGGTTCTTGGGGCAGACCGTGCTCCCAGAACATCTGCAGGCGCTGCACGACACCGCGCATGCCCTCTGCGAGCAGCGGGCTCGCTTGGCTGGCTTGCCTCACTACGGTGTGGCCGAGCTGACCTGGAGCGAGCCGCTGCTTGCCGATGGCGTCCTATCCATCAGCAGCCTAACGGCGGTACTTCCCGATGGCGAAGTCATCTCCATTCCGGAGAACGCGGTGCTGGATTCGCTGTCGCTAAGCGCCACGCCAGCCACCCGCTTATCGGTGTATCTGCACCTGACTGATGAGACGTTGGGTAGCCAAGGAAACCGCGTCTACCAGGGCGATGCCCGCACGGTCGAGCGCGTCCTTTATCGCGCTTACCTGAGCATCAACGACAAGCACGATCGCTCACGCGGGATGATCAAGCTGGGAGAGTTTGAAAAAGGAGCGGATGGAACGTGGCGGCTGGCCCCTGACCATATTCCGCCGCTTTTGCAGGTGGGAACCACGCCTTATCTACAGGGGCCGCTGCAGGACTTGGAAGCGCGAATCAGCGCGCTAGAACCGCAGCTTGTGGCGCAGCTTCAGGACACCTTCCTGCGCCCTGAACGACTGCAGGCGATCCGTCGCTGCCTGGCTGAGCTGTACCTGACCCTTTCGCTGCTTTCGGACCTGCGCTTTCGCGTTGCGCTGCATGGCCATCAGCTGTTTTCAACCCTGCGGCAGCTGCTGTTTGAGCTCTGCACGTTTCATGAAGTGATTCCCGATCAGAGCGCGCTGTCGTATCGCCACGACGAGCTGGGCCGCTGTTTTGGATCACTGCTGGCCGAGCTAGCGCGTCATCTGCGTCCGGTGTACGCGCGCTCGACCCATCTGCGCTTCATGAAGAGCAACGGCCTGTTTTCGCTGAGCGGCCTGCCGGAAGAAGTGAAGAGCTCGCAGGAGGTCTATCTGCTGATTCAGCGCCCGACGCTGCACGAGCGCATGGATCTCAGCGAGGTCAAGGTGGCTTGCACGTCGCGCTTGGCGCTGGTGCATCGCTTGGTCCTGCGCGGGGTTCCGTTCAAGCACATCGAGCGACCGCCGTTTGCACACACCTTTGGTCCCGAGGTCGATTTCTATCAGCTGCAGTTCGGGGAGGAGTGGAACTACGTCCTGCGTGAAGCCGCGCTGGCCTTCTATGTCCATCCGGTGCTTGAGAAAGCGAGTTCCTTCCTTTTTTGGCGGTAGGAGCGATCGATGTCCTTCCTCAATCGCTTTGTCCGCGGCGCCCCCAAGGACAGCCCATTGGCCAGCATCGTGCGCAACCTGGAGTACCTGCTGAATTCCAAGCGGAGCTTTGGGTCGCTGCTGTGCAACTTCGGAACCGGGGACTACCTGGCCGAGCATGGAGGGGCGAATGCCCTGCGGACCCTGATGCGCGAGATCAAAGAGACGATCGATATCTATGAGCCGCGGTTTTCCATCGTGGCTATTCGACCGATAGGTCGCGACGACAAGCTGCGCGTGGTCTTTGAGCTAAGTGGAAGACTGAACAGCTCGCTCTTTGTTAAGCCCTGCCAGCTCGTGCTGTTTTTCGACCTAGTCAGTGGCTTGGTCGAGGTGGGAGTCAGCCGTGGCGCGTAGAGATCCCGGAGCGCCGCGGGCGGTGCTCGACAACGACTTCGTCACGGCGCCGCCCAAGTTCGACGAGAAGCTGATGTTTGTCTTCGAGCTGGTGCCGGTCACACCGCTCGTCGTGGCGCCCATGGTCACGCCACCGGGGCAGGTCATTCCTGAGCCGACAGAGTGGCAGCTCGCCACCAAGAGTCCCGAGCTGCCGCTTCCGGGAGCCATCAAGCCAGGTCAGGGCATCCTGCCGAACTTCATCGGCCAGGGCTCGCCGGTCAAAGTGGAAGGCCACAACATCACCCACCTCGCGCTCGACATGCGGACGCATGGATTCACCGGAACCATGCGCTTCCGCGTCTCTGAAACGCGCCTCTTGGGCGATGTCAAAGACAAGGACCGCGTGGCCAAGCTGTTTGCCGGCGACGACCTGCTGATGATGAAGCTGGTCATTCGTCCGAAGTTTGGCGATCAAGAATTCCCGATGGCGATGACGCCGGTGATGGTGCCGCAGATCATCGGGACCCTCCCGGTGCCTGTGGTTCCTCCCGCTCCGCCGCCCCCCGTGGCGGTGATTCCGAAGGTGCCACCACTGCCGGTGATTCCACCACCGCCAGTCCCGCCGCCCCCGACTGTGGCTCCGCCGCCGCCGCCTCTGCCAGCGCTTGCAGTGCCGCAGCCCCCGCCGGCGCTGCCGATTCCGATTCCGACGCTGCCGGTGGTTCCTACGTCTGGACCGGCAGCGGGCTCTCCGCTCGGTCAGCTGGCGGCGCTGGCCAGCTCGCCGGCGGTGCAGTCGGTGCTGGAAGTAGGGGCCGAGGTCGGTGTCACGGCGTTGGTCGCCAGCAATCCCGAGCTCGCTCCCGTCTTCATCGCCTTGGGTGTCGCGGCGCAAGCCGGCTTGATCCCGCCACCGGCCGCCGGACCGGCCATCGCGGCAGCGGGCACGCTGCTCTCGGCCCAGCCACAGCTTGCCGCCGGTCTGGCCGCGCTGGGAATGGCGGCCAATGCCGGCATGCTGCCGCCGGAGGTGACGCCCCTGGCTTCCGCCGCTGGACAGCTGGCGATGCAGTCGAGTCCGGAGCTGCAAGGCATGGCGATCCTTGCCGGCCAGTCCGCGCAGCCACCTTCAGGAACAGCCCCACCAGCGGGCACGGCGCCCGCGACACTAGGCAGCAACGCCCCGAGCGGCGCGGCTCCTCCGCCAGTCCTTGCGAGCTTCGCTCAGCTCGCCAGTGCCAGCGGGCTCCTGCCCCCTGGCTTGGCGAATGCGATTGGCGCGTCCCCGGCCCAGGCTTTGGCCAGCGGTCCCTTTGCCGAGCTCCTGCCGTTACTTCAGCAGGCCGCCCCGCTGGCCGCGCAGCTTGCTCCCGGCGGCTTACCCAGCAACGGGCTGCCCGCTGCCATGCCGCCGCCGCCACCTGCGGCGCCGCCACCCGCAGCACCGCCACCCGCGCAAGCCCCTGTGCCACCGGTTCCCGTGGTTCCTGGTACGCCGCCCCCACCGCCGCCTCCGAAGGTGGTGCCGCCGCCGCTTGCGCAGAGCAATGTCCAGCCCACCATTCCGGGCGCGTTACCGCCAAACCTGCAGCCGCTCTATCAAGAGATTCCTGAGCTGGTCGGTACTCCGAAGTTGTACGAAGACGGCATCAGTCCGCGCAGCCTGATGATTCCGATTGAGCTGACCATCACCGCGGTCATCACCGAGCGCACCATCGTCGAGCACAGCAGCTACAACACCGACGAGCTGTTGGTCAGCATTCGCGAGTACTGCATCCAGTTCGCCGATCCGGCGCAGGCCCTGTGGCGACGTCACTTTCCGGTGGCGCTGTATACCGACACGACCTTGAAGAGCGTGATTCAGGAGCACTGCAATCCGCTCATCAACGTCAAGATCAGCGGGCCCCAGCTATCGACCACCCAAGATCAGATCTTCATCGCATGCGATGCAGATCAGTCCGATCGCGAGCGAGCCAGCTACTACGACTGGTTGATGTGGCGGCTGTCCGAGCTACAGCACGAGTGGCTGTACGACTACAGCCAGAACCTGTACCAGATCGTTCCACGGCCCAAGAGGGGCGAACCGCATACCCTCTTTGCTGCCGACATTGCCGAGGTGGTCACGCACCACGTCGAGGGTCGCTTCTACTGCGAGACCTTGATGAACGACTACACGGCCAGCGTGTCGCGCGATCCCATCATCAACCTGCAGACGCTGCAGCCGCTGCGCCAGGATCGCCTGCACCACAGCCAGGTGCCGCTACTTTATGAACGGGAATTTCTGGATCGCATGGCGAGCTTTGAGCAGCCGCATCCCGACTTCATCCTGCACTTCAAACGCTTTCCTTCGCGCCCGTTTCCGCCGGGCGTGGGCGTCGATTTCAAGCTCGACCCCATCGACTTTCCTAGTCACCGCCTGCTGATTCCCAAGGACGCCAAGAAGGCGAGCCGCGTCTATCGCCTGCGCATCGAGCTAGAAACCAAAGAGAGCGATGTCCTGCCGCGCTTCCAGGGGTACTCAGGCGGCATGTTCCGCTGTGCGGTGGCGGCCCAGCTGCAGTCGGGAAAGGACAAGGCCGCGCGCTTGCCGCGCTTCCGTGCGCCGCGCTACCCGATGGACATCGAGGGGCTGGTGCACACCGACACCGGCTTGCCGGGCGAGCAGCCTTACCAGACGTTCGTCGATGTCATGGGGCTGGTCAGCCTGCGGGTGGCGATCCCGCTGTTTGCCAATCAGCTAGTGAAAGTGCCGTTTGAGCCCTACTACCAGAGCGGCCACTTCTTCTTTCCGCCTTATCGGGCCGAGCGCGTGCTGGTCAGCCTGTTCCCTGATCGCGCTGAGTTCAAGCGCTTCTTGAACTGGCGTCCCGGGGGCATCATGCCGACGCTGACACAGGGCAATCAGATCCGCATGGGGCAGGACATGATGAACGGCGCGGTGATGCGCCTGATCTATGCCGCCGACATTCCCACCTATCTCGTCCAGCGGCAGCGCTACAGCAGCAACCAGACGATGACCATGTACCAGTCGGGCATCGATCTGCGCACGGTCGAGCTTCCGCCTAACATCGACGTCAAGGCGCAGCGCATCGTCCGCGCTGCAGGCGCTGCGGTGGAACTGGCAAGCGGCGCAAAAGACATCGGCGCGATGGTGGGCAGCAAGGTCCCGGGCGGTGCCGGCAAGGCGGCAGCCAAAGCGCTACAGGGCACGCAAGTCACGGCCCGCGGCGATCAGCGCGGAGATCTGCAAGGGCGGCGCGGCGCCAAGGCGGGTCAGGGCACTCAGCGGCAGGGCCTAGCGCGCGGAGCCATGACCCTTGATGCACGGCCCCAGAGCAAGTCTGAGACCCTCGCCGCCGCCGTGACCGCACAACCCGGTGCGCGGATGCAGCGTCGCCAAGCTGGATCTTCGACTGTAGTTGGAGGATCGGCCGCGGTCACAACGCGCCAAAGCAAGTCAGCCGAAGCCGGTGTGCACAGCACGGCGCGCAAGGTTGCCGCACGCCCCGCCGCGAAGGCCGAGGCCCAGACCTTTGTGCAGGCCTTTCCCGCGCTTAGTCGTCTGGCGGGAGAGGCGCCAGCCCCGGCAGTGCCACAGAGCAAGCCTCCAGCCACGCGCGGCACTGCGGCACCGGGCACCGCCGATACCTCTGGCTATGCCATGCCCGGCGGTGCGCTGACCGGGGCTGCGGGTGGGGCAGGGGAGTATGCGGCGGCGGTAGCCGGTTCGACTGCCGAGGGGGTGGCGAGCCTTCTTGCGGCGGCGGCCGGATCGGCGATGTCGGCGGCGCTGAACCTTGATTCCAACCTTGGGGTGACGATGCAGTACACCCCGATGCCTCTCAAAGCGGTGCAGACCCTGCGCATGGACGACAAGAAGAACTCGCTGATGTCCTTTGTCGACACCAAGGCGAGCTTGATCGAGCAGGCCGGCGACACCATCACCATCACCTGCAAAGACTTCGTCGTAAACGCCGCCAACATCCACCTGAACTCGGCGCTGTCGACAACTGTGCAGAGCCTGGGAACGGTGTCGATCATGAGCAAGCTGTCGATGCTGCTCAAGAGCATGGCGACGCTGGACATCAGCAGTGATCTCGCCGCCACGCTGCAGGCGCTGTCGATCACGGTCGATGCGCTGGGGGCCCTGGCCATGCAAGGCATTGACGGGGTTGGCATCTTTGGCAATGGCACCGGCGTGCAGCTCTTTGGCAGTCAGGTCTCGGCGACGGGTATGGCGGCGGCGATCGTCGGGCAGACGACGCAGGTGCTGGGCGATGCCGTGAGCTTGTCGACGCCGACGCCGGTAAGTCCGCCCTCAACGATCCCAGGCCTCGTTGGCGGAGACCTAGCGGGTCTCGCGGCGCGCCTGGCAGCCCCAGCCGCGCTCGCGGTTCCGGCGGCCAAGATCGCTGAGCTGGCGTCTGAGATCTCGACGTTGGTGACCGCGCTGCCGATCAAAGGTCCGCCATGAGTGGGGAACGTCTTGACCAGAGCTTGCTCGCTGAGCTGCACGATCTCGACGAGCTGCGTATTCGCTATCAGCTGAATCATCCTGCGGCGCAGCTTGGGCCAGAAGACCCCGATGTGCGGCGAATGATTGAAGCGATGGCCTATTCGTTGGTTCGCACGCGACTGATCACGCAGCGCAACCTACAGGCGACTTGGCGGCGCTTGCTGTCGTCCTATTTCCAGTTTCTGCTGCAGCCGCTGCCGGCGATGGTGATGGCTCAGGCCAAGGTCAGCGCCGGTCTTAGCGAGACGACGGTGCTACCCCGCGGCAGTTATCTGAAGCTGCGGACGCTCGACGGCTTCGTGGGCAGCTTCGCAACCACCAGCGAGCTGCGGGTGGTACCGGCCAACCTCACCGGGCTGGAAATGCTGCTGCGTCGCGATGGCTATCGCCTCGTCCTTTACATGGAGTCGCAGTACAAGCGCAGCGATGACTTGGGAGTGCTGCGCTTCCACATCCACTATCTGAACAACTATCTGGCAGCGCTGCGTGTGCAGCGCAACTTGGAGCTACATCTGCAGCGCGCCCAGGTCGTCTACGACAGCGCGGTGCGACCCGAGACCGAGGGGGTGCCCTGTCAGGCCAGCTTCGGCGCCCATTACGACGAGCACTACGAAGGCGACGATCAGAACCCGCTCGAACGCGTGCGGAACTTCTTTCACTTTCCCGATGCGGATCTGTTCATCAACCTCCGCGTTCCCCCCGCGCAGCGTAGCTGGCTGCGCTTTGCGGTTGTGCTGGATCTCAGCGCGGATTTCCCGCGCAGTCCGCCGCTTTATCGCGAAAACTTCGTGCCTTGGGCGGTGCCGCTTAGCAATACCGTGCGAACGCTGTCACGCCCCATCGAAGTCGACGGGACTAAAGACACCTATCCGATTCGCTATCCCTTCGATGACTACTCGTTTGTGCTGCATCGATCGTTTGGCGTGTCGCGGCTCACCAGCGACGGGCTGGAACGGCTGCACGCGGCGACCCTAAACAGCATCAAGCCGGCCTACGAGATCGAAGAGCGCAGCGATCTGGGCGTGCCCGGTGCCTATGCCCTGCTGCTGCAGATGCCCGAGGCCTTTGCCCAGTCGCAGCAGCTGGTCGTCGATGCGAGCTGGTTCCAGCCCGAGTTTGCCAGCCATGCCATCGGCCCCATCGAGGCTCGCCTGTGGGATCGGGCGGTCCCCGGGCTGCTGTGGGACACCGTAGGGCAGGTGCGCGCCCCGCTAGAGTGCCCCCTGCGCCAGGATGCGGATCGGCTGTTGCATCTCTTGTCGCTCAAGATGAAGCCGATCTTGGAGCTCGATGAGATCGCGGCGGTGCTGGCGATGCTCGGCTCGATCAGTGCAGGACCCTATCGCGATCTGCCAGCTCGCCTCATGGATCTGGCGGTGGAAGTGGTGCCGGACGGACAGCTGCAAGGGGCGGGGATTCGCCATCTCTATCACCTGCTCATGCGCGCACCAGTCGCGGAAGAAGAGGCCTTGCATGCGCGCTTTCTGCAGCAGCTTGGCACGCTGCTTGATGCTTGGGACTTCGAGGCCCGCGTCGAGCTGCGCAGCGAGCAAGGCAGCGGAGCGCTGCGGGCCCTACCTGCTCATGCGGGCCGCGGGGGGCGAAGTCGATGAAGCTCGATCTGTGGAATGCGATCATCGCGCTGCGAACCGACATCGCGAGCTTGCTGGAGCGCACGCTGTCATCGGCGAGCGCAACGCAGGTAAAAGATCGCGCGGCCGCGCCGACGATCGATGAAGAGGTGCTGGTCCGCTTGCGCAATGAGCTGCGCAACAAGCTCGACGGCTTGAAGGACAGCCTGGGGCGCGACCTGTCGGAAAACGAAGTCTATCTGGCGATGTTTCCGCTGGTCCTGCTGTGCGATGAGATGGTGATGAGCAGCCTGCCCAAGCAGCAGCAGACGCTGTGGTTCCTGCTGCAGTCCGAGCTGTTTCAGATCAACTATGGCGGCGACGTCTTCTATGAGTTTGTCGACGAGCGCCTAGCCAAGCCAGATACGCCGATCTTGGTCTTCGAGGTGCTGTTCTACTGTTTGTCGGCAGGCTTTGTCGGCAAGTTCGGCGCGGATGGCGGCAAGGTGCAGCGCTACAAGGGGTTGCTCAGCGAGCGCATCCCAGGTGCACACGTCGGACCCCGCAAGCGTCGGAGACGCCGTGAAGCCACCGACAAGAGCGTCGGAGAGCCCAAAGGCGATCTCGCCGTTGCCGCAAGCGCCGCCCCCGCTGTCCCCAGCGCGCCCCCCAGCCGACGACGCGGCGCGATCTGGTACTACGCGGTGACGCTGGGGATGTTGGTGCTGATCGCTTTTTCCGTCGTCACGCTGTCTAACCTGTAGTTGCCGGAGCACGACCCGATGGCTGACAAGCTTTCGATTCTGTTGTCCGCGGAGCGCTTGCGACCGATTTGGCGCCGACAGGTCGTGCAGCCGCTGCTGACCGGGAATGAGCCGCCCCCCACGACGCTGCGAGAGGACGTACAGGCCGAGCTCAAGAAGCAGATTGAGCTGGGCGCCGCCCAAATTACGCGCGGCGTGCCCGTCGAGGTGATGCGGCAGTTGGATCTGGCCCTGCGGCAGCAGCTGGGAACTCGCTATGCACTGCTGGGGCATCTGCTGCATCCCCTGCGGCATGCCATCGAGCAAGTGCTGCAGGTCGGGGTGGCCGGAAGCCTGCATCCTCTTACTCGGGCAGCCAGCGATGGTGTGCCGCAGCTCATCGACCGCATAGACGACGCGGTGACGGCCATGCTGCGCGTGCAGCGCCGCGCCGAGCAGCTGCTGGAGCGCCTGTGGTAGCGGCCGCTGAGTTTCCCATAGATACGCTGCAGGCGGCCCTATGGGGACGGCAGGATGGCCTGCTCCGCCCGTGTCCGCCGCTTAGCGAGAGCTGGCAGCGCCGTGCCGACTTTCGCCGCGCCCTGCTTCGTCTGTTCACCAGCCAGAGCCGCACGCCGATCAAGAGCAGCCTCGAAGCGGGCTTCGACTTCTATCACGATCTGGTGCTGCGTCACCGCGGCCTGCCGACGCCCGCGATCATCACCACAGGCGGTGCGCTACAGCCATCGCGCAGTACCAGCTATGACGAACTACACGCGGCCTGTATGCAGCGCTGCGTCGCCTGGCAAGCGGCGGGTATGCGGGTCGGGGCTTCGATCTGCCTCGTCGGTAGCCTGAGCATCGAGCTGTTGACCGGGCTCTTGTCAGCGCTGTGCCTGGGCGGCGTGGTCTCGCTACTGCCTGCGCTGGGTCCCGACTATCTGAGGAACCGCTTGGGGCGCCTGCAACCCGACTTCATCGCCACCGCCCCGCATTACCGGCGGCTGCTTTCCGAAGAAGACTGGGCGGGCAAGCTGCTACCGGATACCGCCCCGCATGGCACGGCGCCACCCTTCGCCGCGCCCGTCGGATCACACACCTATGAAGGCCAGGGAGCCGCTTTCGCGATCTTCTCTCCGCAGCGCCGGCCCGACTCTCCCGCGCTGCGCTTGAATGCCGCTGATGCCTATGCCGCCGCGCTGAGTGATGGCCTCTTGCTCTTTCGACTGTCGCTGGGCAGTCCGGTGTGGGCACCGGATGGAGACCTCTTGGAACAGCAGCCCGCCCTGCTGCTGACGACGCTGCTGCATGGCGGCACGTACTTGCATGGCGTGTCGTTGTCTGAGCTTGCGCCGCAAGGACCCCTGCCGGTACCGCATGTCCTTTTTGTGCGGCGAGTGCTGCGCGATCGTCTGTTGGAGCAGGCTCCGCGAACACTGCCTGGCCTGCGCCTGTGGGTGGTGCATCCGACCGAGGCGGCCGATGCACGCTGGCTGGATTGGATCGAACACCAGGGGCTGCGATCCATCCCGGCGATCAGTGCTTGGCTGGATTCATCGGCCGGTGGCTGCGCGCTGTTTTCTGCCCCGCAGCTCGGCGGTGTGCCGCAGCGGATCCTGCCGGCCCCTGGGCTGTCCTATTCGTTTCAGGCCGTGGCCTATCCGCATCTACCGGCGGGCTCGGGCTGTGGCGTGCTGCGCGTTCCCCCGCACGATGCCGATGCCTTGGGCGTTCGCCTGGCCACTCAAGACGCCGCCTTTGTTTACGGCGGAACTGCGGAAGTGCTGCATCACGATCAGCGCGTCTGCACGCAAGAAGTGGAAGCCTGTGTGGCGCAGCTACCCTTCGTCGATGCCGCCGTCGTCTTAGAACAGGCTGGGGATCGCTCGGCTCCGATCTTGTTCGTCTTTCTGGGCCCCGAGCCCCTCGCCATCGCACACGATCTTTCGGCTGCGCGCTGTGGTGCCGTCCGCGAGCATCTGGTGGCGCGTCTGGGACCTGGCTTCGTCCCGCCGCAGATTGAGACTTTGGCGATGTATCCGCGACGGCGTGGCGGCAGCGTCGACCGCGCCTGGCTGCGACAGATCTACGACGAAGGTTGGCTGCGTGAGCGCGAACAGCACAGCGTCTTTCGCCTGCTAGATCAGCTGCGCAGCGCCTGGCTGGGTCCGCGACTGCCCGCCCCACAAGCCCAGGTCCATCGAGGAGAGAGTCGATGATTGATCTCACACCCCTTCTGCCTCCGGCTCTTGCGAACCCGGCCGAGCCGCCGCCTGCCGAGCCCCTAGATGCCAACCAGCTCGACGAAATCGTCTCGCTTTCGGACCACAATCAGCTGCTTGCTGCTGCCGAGCGGGCGCAAGGCGCTTGGAGCGTGGGGCATCGCGATGTGCGCATCCTGGGGTTCTATCTGTGCGGTGCGTTCTTGCAGGGCGGCTTGGGGGCGCTGCTGCCGATTGGCCGCGCGATCATCACGCAGCTCAAGGATGCGTGGCCGACTCTTTCGCCCGAGCAGAACAAGGAACGCCACGCCGACGCTGCGCTGCGCTGGCTGTTCAGCAGCATCCTGGCCCAGCTGCGCTTTGCCCAGCGGACACAGAAGGAACCCTGGCAGGAAATGCTGGCGGCATGGGCTGCCCAGCCGCAGGCGCAGGTTCTGGCCGAGCTAGAGGCCGCCGCAGCCAGCATGGCCGATGTCCTGGGCAGTGGTGCCAAGACGGCAGCGTTTGCCATCGTCGCCTGGCTCCGCACGTTGCCGCCCACCGGCGAGCACAAGCCAGCACCGGCACCGACGACAAACGACCCGGCCGCTGACCCGCAGGCCATTGTTCCAGGAGCCGGTAGTGGGGGCGAAGACAACTCGCTCCTGCTGGTTCCCGAGCGCTCCCCGTCAGAGTCGGCCAGCCCGACCCTCACGCTGCCGCTGTCACCGCCGATGCAGAAGCTCTTGCGCAAGCTGGATGCCTTTGGGCGCTTGGTGACGATGGGCAAGTTTCGGCACGCCGCCATCGTCTACAAGGACATCCAGGGCAGCCTCAGCAGCTTTGATCCACGACAGTACTTCCCGCTGCTCTTCGGCGACTACTACGGGCATGTGGTGACGAACGCCGACAAGCTGACCAAGCACCTGGGCGAAGACAAAGGCTTCCTCGCCGACGCACTAAAAGAGCTTTATCAGACGGACCTTGAGCGCTTCGTCGCGTCTAAGGGCTGAGGGGGCGAAGGGGGAGCGATGACGAAAGCGTGCGATCGAGGCAGCCAAGACTGCCCACCTTGGAGGCGAGATGAGCGCGGCTGAGCGGGCACAGAAGATCGGCGATGTCAGCGAGCGTCGAGCAGCGCTGCAGCAGCAGATCTGCGACAAGGCGAAGCGCTTCGATCTGGTGGCCTTGTTTCAGCTCCTGACCTGGCTGGGCTATTCGCGCGACGAGATCGAGCTGAAGAGCCACTACACCTCGCTGCAGCAGAGCTCCGTCGTCGAGTCCGTGCAGCGCTTCGGCGACGAATGGCAGCGCCGCCTGCGTCACGACGTGCGCCTCTGGCTGGCGACGGTGCTCGAAACCAGCGATCGCCTCGGCACGCTCGCTGCGACGCCGCCGGCGCGTGCCGAGCCGCTGCGTCGGCGTGCGGCCGGCTGAGAAGCCCGCGCCGGCCGTTCGCCGCGTTCAGTCGCGGCTGCGCAGCCAGTCGGCGATTGCCGGCGGTACCTGGCGGCCGGCCTGCCGGCTCACGTAGATGCCGATGTGCCCGCCGTCGAACGCGATTTCCGAGTAGTCGCGGCCGCCGTACAGGCGGCGCAGCGCCTGCGAGGACTGCGGCGGCACGATGTGATCGCGCGTCGCGTAGA
>CALFYE010000079.1 GCA_937952145.1 uncultured Myxococcales bacterium | reverse complement strand
GCGGCCCCATCCTCTGGAGCTCGACGGGGAATTAATTTGTAAACACCTTCTTAGTGGCCGCTCGGCGGAGTGGCTTTGGTCTGCGCTTCGAGGGCCTTGATCGCGTCGCTGAGCGCGCTGTCTTTACGCAGGCAGGACCAGCAGTCGCCCAAGCTGAACAGGCCGCAGCCATCGGTCTGGGTCAGGCTGCGCAGCTGAGTCAGGGCCCGCGTTCCGCCTTCGTGCTGAGCCCGCGGTAGCAGGGCGCGCTTGGCTTCGCAGGACTTGGCCGAGCGCAGATCGAGCGCGATCCGCGTCGAAAGGGTTGCTTTCGCCAGGACGGCGGGCTTGGCCAGGCTCTGGTGCAGGCGGGTCTTCCAGCGGGCCGGTGTGGGCTTGCTCGTCAGGTCGTACAAGAGATCCACACCCAGCTCGCCGAGCTCGTTCTCAAGCAAGTTGACCGCGGCCTGCATGGCATCGGGGCTGGCCGATAGCGCGGCGACGATGATGCGGATTAGCTCCAGGTCGTTGCCGACGTTGGGATCGAGCTGGGCGAGCCGCGCGAGCTCACCCATGGCCTCGCTGTACTGTCGCTGGCTGCTGTGGCTTTGCACCAGGGCGCGGTGAATGCGCGGATCCGCGGGATAGCGACTGGCCAGCGTCTCCAGCGGCAGGACGCCCCCGGCGTTAGCCGCATCAAAGGCGCTCTGTGGCGCCAAGCGATCGGGTGGAGGCGGTGCCGACGATATCGGCTTGCTCTCGGGCAGCGGTAGCTCACTTTGCGGTGGGCTGCTTGGCCACAGCGCCACTGCCAAGCCGACGAGCGCAGCCAGACCGAGCAGCGTGACACTCAGCGGCAGACGAGGCAGGGGCCGCGGCAGCTTGCGATCCCAGAGCAGCGCGTGCAGCCCGGTGGGACGTCGCCCGGGCGACTGGCTCGTCGTAGCGCCTGCGGGCAGGGGCGCAGCCAGCTGCTGCGAGGAGCTCAAGCCCGACAGCGAGGAGGACGAGGGCGCAAGACCAGGCCAGGCGATCTGGTGCGTCAGCGCCAGCTGATCGATGGCGGCGATGAGCTCTTGCGGCGTCTGCAGCCGATCCGCAGGCTGCTTTTCCAGCAAGCGCAAAACCAGCGCCTCGACATCAGCCGGTACGTTGGCACCCGGGGCGCGCTGTCGCATCGCAGGAGGTGGCGTGGCGAGGTGCTGCTGAATCAGCGCGAGCGGCGTATTTCCGTCGAAGGGGCGTCGCCCAGTGAGCAGTTCGTAGAGCACAACGCCGACGGCATACAGATCCGTGCGGATGTCAGTTCCCGCCGAGACCGCCTGCTCGGGCGACATGTACTCCGGCGTGCCGAAGATCTCGCCAACCTGCGTAATCTTGGGTGCGGTCGGCGCGTACGCTTCCTCGGCCAGATCGGCGGCCAGGGCCCGCGAGACCAGCGCCAACCCGAAGTCCAGCACCTTGACGAAGTCGCTGTGCCCGTCGCGGCGCACCAGCATGATGTTTTCCGGCTTGAGATCGCGATGCACGACGCCAAGCTCATGCGCGCGGCTGAGGGCGAGCGCGATCTGGCGAGTGATGAACAGAGCACGGGCGAGTGGCAGCGGACCGCCGGTCTCGTCGAGCACGCGGCGAAGCTCGTGACCTTCGACGTATTCGAGGACGAGATAGAAGCGCCCATCGTCGGTGCGGCCATAGTCGGAGGCGGCGGCGACATTGGGGTGGTCAAGGTGTGCGGCGGTGGTGGCCTCGCGCTCAAAGCGCGTGACCAGCGACGGGATCTTCATCACTTCGGCCGACAGGAGCTTCAGGGCCAGGTGCTTGCGGATGCCGGTGTGCTGGACCAGATAGACCGTCGCCATCCCACCTTCGCCGAGCAGCGACTCGACCCGATAGCGCCCGCCAATCGTCGTGCCGATCAGCGCCTCGGGGCGTGGGTTGGCGCTGTTCGTCTGCAGAGGAGGGGAG
The DNA here is from genome assembly GCA_937952145.1 of uncultured Myxococcales bacterium. Taxonomy (GTDB): domain Bacteria; phylum Myxococcota_A; class Polyangia; order Palsa-1104; family JAEUJZ01; genus JAEUJZ01. The sequence goes on along the minus strand of CALFYE010000079.1, from coordinate 21,480 downwards.
GCGTCTTTAGACATCGAGTCTCTACGGCCGGCTGGATGATCATATGCGGATTCGCAGCCCTGCGGCGAGCGATTGCTCAGTCGGTTCGGCGATCGAAACGAGAGACGGTCCGCTAGGGGCGCGTTGTCTTGCCCCGCTCGGCGTGCTGGACCACCCGACTTAGCTCATCGAGGTCAAAGGGCTTGCTCAGCATCGTGGCCCCCAGTCGGCTGGCCTCGGCGTGCGTCGCGGCATCGCCAAAGGCGGTCATTAGCACAATCGGCAGGCTGGGATCGTGCGAGCGCAGCGTGGCCAGCAAGTGCAGGCCGCTCATGCCGTGCATGCGCACATCTGAAACGACGACGTCGTAGCCAGCCCGACCGCTTTCTCCGCGCTCGTTGGCGACGGCAAAGATGGCGTCCTCAGCCGATGCCGCTTCCGTGACCTCGTGACGGCAGCGACGAAGCTTGCGGACCAGCAGGGCGCGAAAGGCCGCGTCGTCCTCGACCAACAAGATGCGGCGACCGGCGCTCGGGGACGCCTCCTGGCTGGAGTATTGCGGCATCGCCATCTCTGCCTCCTTTGCGGGAGGAGATGCATTCTCTGTGCCCACACAGGAGCGCGCTTTAAGCCTTCCTATGAGGCGAGAATCCACAGTGCGCTCGGCCGAGGGGAAAAGTTCCCCAAACTGCCCCGGCAGAGCGGCCGGCCCGCCCGGCAGTTTTTGGCATGTTGGCTGCAAGGAGGATGGAGACAGCGCAGGCCAGCCAGCCAGCGACGCAAGCGATTCGCGGGGGCCGGCGCGCCGCCTGCGCGGGGGAGGTCATCATGGGCAAGCCAGCGATGGTTCCATCCAAGTCGACGGTTCTTTCGGACAGCAGCGGCGAGTGCACACCGGTGACCGCTTACTTCTGTGCACCGATGGCGTGCACGGCGAGCTTGCGCTGCCGAAGATGCAGGACCTGCTGAACGCACCGGCAGCGATGGCCGCCTGGGCCTTGATCCGCCAAGTCGGCAGGCAGCGCGGCGGCGATGACGCGACGGCGGTTGTGATCGCGAGGCGCGGGGGCTAGTTGTGCGCGTCCCACAGCTTGTAGACCGCGTCGCGCAGGCTCTGCGGGGCGACCCAGAAGGTGTAGCGGGTGTGGCTGGCTAGGCCGTTTTTCCCGTCGCGGAAGTCGCGCACCTGGCCGTCAAGCTCGGCCTTCATGGGGCAGCCGGCGTAGACGGCGTGGATGTGCGGTGCCTCGCTGCTGGGCCAGCCGTCCGAGCCCGGCTTGCGATACCAGGCGGCAAAGCCGCGCTCGCCCAGGTTGCTGAGCAGGGTGCGAATCTGCGCCTCGCTGCGTCCGACGGTGCGCAGGTCGACGGCGGCGGTGTAGGGCTGGCCATCTACGGTGCCGTCCTTGGCGTGATACCCGGCCGAGGCCGGCGCACTGCCGATGGTCTGGCTGATATCGCCGGCGTCGATGCCGATGCAGCGCAAGCGGTCCGAGGCATCCGGGTGCAGGCCGTACTTGAGCAGCGCCTTGTGCGGGCAGGCGAAAGCGATGGCTAGCTGCGCGTCGTCCGCCGCTGTGCCGTCTGATTCGCTGAGCTCAGATCCGCCGCAGGCGACGGCGAACGAAGCAAGGGATAGACCAAGAACGAGTCGAAGGGTGGGCATGGCCAGCCCCAATTGCAGCCCCCATGCCAGCCCGCCTTCACCCCCTTCTCCGACGGGAAGCCTCGCCTGAGACTGGGACCTAAGACCCCAATCGCAGGCCGCAGCCAGCAGCGGTGGGGGATGGTTGCAGTCTGGGAACAGCGACGGCCCAGTTCACTGCGAATAATTTCAATGATTACCAATCAGAATAATGAATATTATTAAGAATAAAATGCTTGTTAATTTTGATAGTTATTCGTTTATTGCCGCAGCTTTTTCCGCCGGCCGGCGACCGACCAGGAAGTAGGTGCGCATGCGGCCTTTGCCTTTGATCTCGATCTCGCCGCGCTCTTCAAAGACGAAGGCGTGCTGCATGTGCTCGTAGACCTCGGGCGTGCACTGGATGCGGTCGGGCTCGCCGTGCGATTCCATGCGGCTGGCGGTGTTGACGGTGTCGCCCCATAGATCGAAGGCAAACCGCTGCGTGCCCAGGACGCCGGCGACCACCGGGCCGGTGTGGATGCCGATGCGGACGTGCAGCGGCGGATCATCGCTGGGGGCGGCGGCTGGACCCGTCGGCGCGGCCAGTTCGGCTGGCTTGGCTGGCTCGTGCAGGGCTGCGACCAGCTCTAGCGCCATCGACAGCAGGGCTTGCAGGTGATCCGGGCGTCGCCGCGGCACGCCGCTGACCACCATGTAGCAGTCGCCGATCGTCTTGATCTTTTCGAGGCCGTACTTCGCCGACAGGGCATCGAAGCGCGAAAACACCGTGTTTAAGCGAGCAACGATGCGCTCGGGCTCGACCTGGCTGGCTAGCTGCGTGAAGCCGACGAGATCAGCGAACAGCACCGACACCTCCTCGAAGCGCTCGGCGATGGCGCGCTCGCCGGACTTGAGACGCTCGGCGATGACCTCGGGCAGCACGTTGTGCAGCAGGCGTTCCGACTTTTCGCGCTCGGTGCGCAGCAGGCGCAGGCGATAGGCCAGGCCCAGCGCCAAAAGCGCGATCTGTAGCGCGGTTCCCAGCTGGAAAAGATTGGCGTACAGCAAGGGAAGATAAAAAATCTTTGAAAACAGCATACGAACCAGGTTACTGCTTCCCGAGATGGCCATAATTCCCGTGGCAATCAAGAAGATGAGGGCGGGGCGGAAGCCGCGGATTACGGCGTGTGTTGCGCCGCCTATGCTGCCAATTATCGACGAGAGCGCACCCAGGTAAATAATGAAATGACCGATTTGTAGATTGTGCGAAAAATAGCAAATTAAAAACGGGCCGGCGGAGAGCGGGACGGTCAGCCTAAGCATCCAGTCGGCCGGGCGGGAGTAGCGATTCAGCGACAGATAGTGTCGGCCGAACTGGCAGAAGCAGATCAGGATGGCGGTCAGCGCCAGCCCGCCCCCGCCGTACCAGTCCCAGGTGGCAAACGGACCGGCCAGACCGGGCAGATAGAAGCCGACACCGCTGATTTCTAAGAAATAAATGCCCAGACTGACGAGCATGCCACAATACCACAGAAGTGAGATGTCTCGCTCGGAAGTGTAGATAATAATATTGTAAAATATCATAATAAGAATGATTCCAAGATAAATACCCTGATAAAGCCAGAGCTCGCGAGTCTCCCGCAGGTGGTGCTCGGCCGACTGCAGGGTGATCTCGGCGCTGCGGATCGAAAGGAAGCCGCCGGGGTGCGGGCGCTTGACCAGGCGGAGGTACAGCACCTGCTCGGCGCCGGGTGGAAACGGGAGCGGGAAGCCGATGCCGGGCTCGGAGAGGGCGCGCTCGGCAGGCGGCACGTCATGGCCACTGCGGCGGACCCAGGGGCGACCTTCGGCATCCTGTCCGTAGAGCGTGACCTCGTTCCAGCGTGCGTAGGGAAAGGCGAGGCGCAGGAGCCAAGCGGTCGGCGGATCGGCGTGGGCGGCGGCCTGGGGGAGTAGGCGCAGTCGGCCCCAGAACACTCCGGCGCGCTGGCGATGCCCGGCCTGCTGGATGCCGTGCCGCCCGAAGTGACCGGCCTCGGCCAGGCGCTGCGCCCCCGCGAGGTCCAGGCTGCCCTCCGGGTCTTCATAAAGCTCTAAGGCCGAGCTGAGATCGGTCGTCGTCGTCGCCGCGCTCGCTAGGTCGATGGCCAGAACCGGCGCGTCGGCCCGGGCCGAGCCGAGTAGGAGCAATGGCAGCAGGAAGGCCATCGCCATGGCGGCAAGCCCACGCTGGGGCGCCAGGGATGAAACGGGCAGGGGAGAGAGCTGGGCTAGGGATCGCAAGGCCGACTCAGAGAGGGGAGGGGGGGGGGCGGAGATGCGGCTCGACGCGCCACCGGCTACAGGTCGTCGCAGGGGTTCTGACGCTTCTCGCCGGCGTAGACGCCAAGCTCGGTCCAGATCATGTGCAGGTTGTCGGCGACCGGGACGGCGAGCAGGCTGGTGCGGGCGGCGCCCTTGACCCAGGTCGATTGCGTGCCACCGGGCCCAACGATGAAGCGCAGGTCGCCGGTCTTGGTCGAAAAGATCTCGCCCTGCGAGTCCGAGACCACGTTGGTCATCTTCTGCAGCTTCATGTTGCCCTTGGGACCGACGAACAGGCGGAACGAGGTCGCGGTGGCCGCCGTCGAGCCCTTGTCGACGTAGTAGTAGTTGCCGCGCTCGTCGCGGGCCAGGGCATGCGGCACATGCAGGTTGGGAATCGGCGCGAAGCTGGCCGCGGTCAAAAGCGAGGTGGCTTCGGCTCCGCTCACGACCTTGAGATCGGTGTGGCCGCTGCCGCAGTGGACCGCGCAGGTGCCCTTGCCTGCATCGACAACCACCGACGAGTGGACGCGGATATCGGCGCCGCGGAAGTCGGGATTGGCGGTCGGATTCACAAAGCGCGGATCGAAGAACGTCATGCCGCCCAGCTGATCGACAAGCGGCACGCGGGTCATGCGCTTGCCGTCGCCGTAGTAAAGCAGGGGCGACGAGCCGCCGCTCGGCATGTGCATGACGTAGTGACCTTTGCCATCGGTGCAGGCGCCGGCCTGAGCCAGGGTGATGCGCTGTCCCAGGGTGCGGCCATCGCCCCAGGGTGCGGCCTCGCCCGCCGTCTTGGACAGGGCCGGAGCGACTTCCAGCGCCTCCAGCGCCTTGGTCGCGAATTCATCTTGATTCGACTTGTCGGGATCGACGGCGGCTTCCAGCTTGCTGCCGGTCAGCGCCAGCTTGTGCGGGCCGCCCCAAGTGCAGCTCACCTCTTTGACCTTGTCGCGCAGGATGCCGGCCGCCACCGGGGTCTTTTTGCACAGCTCGGCCAGCGTATTTACGGGCGTCGAGCAGAAGCTACTTACCGAGTAGGTCTTCAGCACCTCGTCGCTGACCGAGGCCCAGGCGATCGTCGCGCGCAGCTTGCTACCGCAGGCCTTGTCGGCTTCTGCCACCGCTTCCGCCAGCGACTTTTCATGCTCGGCCTGCTCGTCTTTGCGCGAGAAGTTGCTGAAGCGGGCCAGCGAGCCATCGGCCTTCTGCTTTTCGTGCTGCGAAAGGATCGCCGCGGCGTTGGCGGCCTTGCTCGCCGCCTCATCCGGGCTCACCGGATGCGCCGTGCGCACATCGCCGGGCAGGTAGAGTTCCCAGCGATCGCGTCCGCCGTGATGCGCCTGCACGAACGACAGCGAGCGACCCCGCCACTGCGTCGAGTAGAAGTCGTGGTTGCCGTTGCTGGACCGCTTGTACGGCAGCGCTAGGCCCTCGAACGGGCTCTTGGTTCCTGTGACCTGGATGATGGCGTTGCCGTCGGCGACTGGCTTCAGCAGGACCATCGTCACCACTTCACCACGCGGGCCGCGCAGCACGCGCGTGCTGTCGACATTGGCGTTTTGGGCATGGGCGATGAGCGCCACACTCGCCAGCCCAGCCACTACCCCCGACACTCGGAAAAATCGCTGCATAGGTTCTCTTCCCCGGCGCAAATTCAAGACGCGCCGTCGTCAGCATAGCCCGCCGTCCCCCGCCAAAAAAGCCTGTTTCTGCCACCCGCCGGGCCAAAGGTGCGACGTGCAACGACTTGCTGGGACCCAGCCGCCGCCGCTTCGGTTCGGGTTCTGGCTTGGGCTCTGGCATCATCGGCCTGCCGCGGGGGTTGACGCGGGCACACGATATGGGGAGCGAGCACACATGACACCAGGCAATAGACCACAGGATCATTTCCCGGGACGGGCCGTAGTTCTGGGGGCGAGCATGGCCGGACTCGCGGCGGCGCGAGTGTTAAGCGATTACTTTGACGAGGTCCTGCTCGTCGAGCGCGATCCCCTGTCGGACTCGGATGAGGCGCGCAAAGGGGTGCCGCAAGGGCGTCAGCTGCATGTTCTTTTGCGGGGGGGAGAGCTGCAGTTTGAGCGGCTTTTTCCGGGACTTACGGCCAGCCTGCTGGCCCGCGGGGCGCTGCAGCTAGACGCCAGCGGCGACTTTCGCTGGCACCACTTTGGCGTCGACAAAGTACGGTTCACCTGCGGCGTCACGGTGACGATGATGACCCGGCCGTTTTTCGAACAGGAAGTGCGCCGTCGGGTCATGAGCCTGCCCAATGTGAAGGTCTGCGATCAGCGAGACGTGCTGGGATTACTGGCCAGCCCGGATGGCAGAGCGGTGGTCGGCGTCAAGCTGCGTCAGCGCGGAGTCGCTGCGGCGCCTGAAGCGAGCGACGCCAGCGAGGAAGTCCGGGCCGAGCTGGTAATCGATGCCTGCGGCCGGGGCTCAGCCACCCCCCGCTGGCTGAGTGGGCTGGGCCTGTCGAATCCACCGGAGACCAAGATCCGAGTCGATGTCGCGTATTCCACGCGCTTCTATCGTCCGCCTTCGCCCGAGCACTTGCCGCCGTATCGCTCGCTATACATCGTGGGGACACCGCCGCACGAGAAGCGCATGGGCATTATCACGCCCGTCGAAGGTGGTCGCTGGATGGCGCTCGTGGCCGGTATGCTGGGCGACCAGCCACCGACTGATCCCGAGGGCTTCTTGGCCTTCAGTCAGGGATTGCCCGTCGATGAGATGCACCGGCTGCTCAGCCTGGCCGAGCCGATCTCTGACATCTACAGCTACAAGTTTCCCGCTAACCTGCGCCGCCACTACGAGCGCATGGCCGACTTTCCCGACGGGCTCTTGGTCCTGGGCGACTCGCACTGCAGCTTCAATCCGATCTACGGCCAAGGCATGACCATCGCGGCCCTGGGGGCTGTCGAGCTGGGCGCCTGTCTTTCCGAGCAGCAGCGACGGGGCGCGGGCTCGCTGCGCGGACTGTCGCGACGCTTCCAAGCGCGGCTGGCCAAGATCGTCGACACTCCGTGGATGATGGCCACCGGCGAAGACCTCCGCTTTCCCGAAGTCGAGGCCAAGCGGCCGCTCGGCTATTCGGGGATGAAGTGGTTCCTGGGTCGCCTGCACCAGGCCGTGGCCCACGATCGCGTGCTGGCGCTGAACTTCCTGCGCGTCCTGCACATGCTGGAGCCACCGACCAAGCTGTTCGAGCCGCAGCTCTTGTGGCGTGTGCTGGCTGGCGGCGTGGCCGGGTAGATGTCGGCCGCTGTGCGTCGCCACCGGCCCCCCTTTGGCTTCATTTCTCAGCGACCGTCGCAGCCCCAGGCGCCCGGCTCTGGTCAATGCGCTCTAGCATGCGCTGCACTAGGTCGTCCGGCATGACGCCGCCGTGGGCGCCGAGCTTTTCAAACATCACCACGCCAAACAGCGACGAAATCAAAAGCAGCGCCGAGGCCGCTGGGTCGCTGGCACCGGCCGCCTGGAAGTAGGCCATGGCCTGTCGCCGCAGCGCCGCCAGGACCGAGTCGGGATGGCGTCGCGCGAAGTCCTCGAAGCGAAACTCGGGATAGGACAGGAGCGGCAGCAGCACCTCCGCCAGCCCGCGGAAGTAGTCGAGCAGGGTCTGGCCGAGCACGAGCAGGCTGGTGGGCTCGCTCCCCGGTGCCAGCGCCAGCGCCTCGCCGACCTGCTCACCGCCTGGGGGCGCCATCGCGGACAGAAATAACTCGGCCTTGTTGCCATAGCGCTGGAACAGCAGGCCCTCGGAGACGCCAGCTCGCCGCGCGATCTCTTTGGTCGATGCCGCAAAGCCGCGCTCGATGAAGCAGGCGCGGGCGGCGGAGAGCAGGCTGTCGTCGGGGATGGTGCGCTTGCGGGCCATATCTAGGGCAGAGCGGGCGAGGCCGTCGGGGTTCGCGCCAGCATATACAGCGCGCCGGGGACGCTGCCGTCTTCAATGATCGTGTAGCCGGCTTCGACGAAGCGCTGCCGCCAGATCTCGCGCATCGGTCGGGTGCCGAAGTAGTGACCGTGAAAGAAGGGAAACACGAAGCGCATCCAGCCGTCGCGATTGATTGCCACGACCAGCAGCTCGCCGCCGGGCTTGAGCACCCGGCGCACCTCGGCAAAGGTTTTCATGACGTCGTCGTGGCGCAGGTGATCGACGGCGGCAACGCTCAGCGCGGCATCGAACTTTTCGTCGGTAAACGGCAGCTTCCGCATGTCGCCAACCTGCACCCGGACGCGCCCCGCAAAGCCCGCCGCGGCGACGTTTTTCAGCAGCCGCTCGCCGCTGTTGTCGGGGATGCCAAAGCTATTGCCGAACAGGTCGACCGCCGTGACCTCAGAAAAAGGTCGGTCGCGCAGAACGCCAATCGTCGCACGTCCCGACCCCGCTCCCAGATCCAGCACCCGGCCCGCCCCGCCCGGCAGGAAGCGCGCCGTGGGCAGGGGCACTGGACGATTGAACAAGAAGCGCTCCTGAATGATCCAGAAGCTGGTCACCCCCCACAGCCCGATCAGGGCCAGCCCAGCGAGGAGTGCCGGGTGCAGTCGCCGTCGCGCCAAGCCCAGCCCGGCAAGCGCCAGCACACCGACGAGAAGATGCCCATGTGTCCAGATCCAGTGGTATCCAAAGTCCATAATTAATGAGTATGCACTCATTAATTCCTGCGGCAACCTCTTTTTGCCGCCGTGCTGCCGGCTGGTCACGACCGCGTCCAGGCGTGGGATAATCCGCGGCATCGCGGCCGCCGGCCTCCGCCGTCCGGCCCTCCGGCTGCCCGAGTCCCCCGGCTCGGCGCGGCTCCTGTCGCGTATCCCTGGGAAAGGAAGACCGCATGGGCAAGTTCACGGTGACGCACGAAATCCACTGCAACAAAGAGACCTTCTGGAAGATCTTTTTCGACAAAGATTTCAATATTGAGCTTTATAAGACCCACCTGGGATTCCCTGATTTTCGGATTATCGATCAAAAAGAAACCGATACCGAGATTATCCGCAAAGCCGCCGGTACGCCGAAGATGGATGTGCCAGGGCCGATTGCCAAGCTACTTGGGTCGAACTTCAGCTATCACGAAGATGGCAAGTTCAACAAAGCAACGGGCATTTGGCAGTGGAAAATGCAGCCCAGTGCCTTGGCTGACAAGATGCGCAATGAAGGTGTGATGCGCATCGAAGCCATCGGCGACAACAAGGTCCGCCGCATCGCTGACATCACCATCGAAGCCAAGATCTTTGGCGTCGGCGGCCTGATCGAAAGCACCGCCGAAAAGCAGCTACGCGAGGGCTGGGGGCAGAGCGCGATCTTCATGAATGATTGGATCAAGAAGCACCCCTAGCGCGTTGAAAAAGTCAGCGAGGAGGCCAAAGCGCAAGGCGGAGGAGGGGGCCCACAGCCGCCAGGCTGGGGAGAGCGTCCGTTGACACGTGAGGTTTCTGCCGGATGTGGGCGCCGGCTCGACGGAGCAGCGCGCCGAGGGCGGGGTCGTTGTCGCGGTGGCTCTCGCCCGTACGGGCGCGGCCGTCGGCGGTGACATACGGGAAGACGAGGTCTTCGGGGGTCGATGGACACAGCGGGCGCCATGCGATCAGAAGCTCGGCGAGCTGGGGATGTAGCGGCACGGTGCGCGCGCGACCGGATTTCGGCGAGCTGCGATAGCTGCGCTCGACGCGGATCGTGCCGTTGTGGGCGTTGAGGTCGCGCCAGCGCAGCCCGTAAAGCTCGCCCTTGCGCAGGCCGGTGTAGACGGCGGCGGCGATCAGCGTGTGCAGCGCGCGATCGTCGAGCGATGCAGCGAAGATCGCGGCGATCTCTTCCTTGGAATAGAAGTCGATCGAGTGGTCGCGGACGGGCTTCATCATGCGGCGCGTCGGGTTCGGCGCGGCCTCGTCGATGAGGCCGGCGTCTTGCCCCCAGACCCACAGGCGCGACAAGGCCGAGACCCAGATGTTGCGCGTCGCGGCGACGATGCCCTCGCGCTCCCACTCCGCAAGGCAGCGGCTGACATCGCCCCGGCGGATGGTCGCGATCGGCACGTCGCCGAGGACCCCGATGATGCGCCGCCGCACATTGCTGGCGAAGCGGCTGCGATATCGCTCGGGACTCTTGCTGGCGCAGTGCGCTTCCTTCAGCCAGCGGTCGAGCATGGCCGACAGCTTGAGTCAGTCTTGAGCGTGGTCGACCGAGCATGCGTTGGGCTTGTCGCGGAGCGATGCGATGCGAGCCCATCCACTCCGACGATCGCGCAGATCGTCGAACGCAGCGAACGCAGTGTCGTGGTCATGGCCTTGCTGCGCTGCTCCTGCCGATCGCGCGTCTGCCGTGGATGCCGCGAATGCCGCGAATGCCGCGAATGCCGCGAATGCCGCGAATGCCGCGAATGAACGATCAGGCAGGTGATCGCCAGCGGCAGTCGCGCTGCGCGGGAACGAACGGAACCTCGCGCGTAGCTGGAGCGGCGCGATATAGTCCGCCGCATGTCATCAGGATCGACACGTCGTCCCAGGGGCCAGGCTAGGCCGAAGAAAGCAGATTCAGCCGGAGCGCCCCCGCGGGGCTCTGGCTCGGATGGGGCCGCTCTGGCCGTACAGCAGGCGCCGCAGCGCGTGGCTGCGCTGCTTCGCGAGCACCAGCAGCTGTTGACCAAGATCAAGCAGAAGCGAGCCGAGCGCGGCAGGCTCGCTGAGCGCATCGAGGCCGCGATGGCCAGCGGACAGCGCGATGGGGTGCCGCTGTTTAACGAGCTCTCTGCGCTGGATCAGCAGGTGCATTCGCTGTTTGCCGAGCTGCTGGCGCGCAAGAAACAGCCGCGCAAGACGCAGAAGATCGTGCGCTCCGTCTACGAGCTCTTGCAGGAGCTTGGGCAGATCTCTCCAGCCTGGGCGATGCCTCGGCCTCCCAGTGACTCAGGCCACAAGACCGATGAGCCGAGAGGGCATGACTGGCAGCCATCGACCGAGGATGAGATACCGCCGTGGGCAACGGGCGGAGCCACAGCCAAGCGTCCCGGGAACCAGACCGGTGCGCAGTCGTTGCGTGGGCTCTTCTATCGTCTCGTGGATGCGCTGCATCCAGACAAGGTGCAGGACGAAGGAGACAAGGCCCAGCGCACCGAGGTGATGAAGGAGCTGACGCAGGCGTATCAGGCCGGAGATCTGGCGCGGCTGATTGAGCTGGAGCGGGCTTGGCTGCTGGGTGTCCGCGGGGAAGCCTCGCGCGAGGTTGCGACCGACACCGACTCGCCCGAGCGCCGCTGCGCCGAGCTGGAGAACAGGAACCGCGCGCTTCGTCAGCAGCTTGACGAGGAAAAGGCCGCCCTGCGGGCCCTGCGCCGATCCCCGCAGGGCGAGTTCCTAGCGGAGCTCCGACGGATGGCCCCGGGGAAGACCGGCGCTGTCAATCCCCTGGATGCGTGGCTGGATGCGCTGCGTCAGCAGCGCGACGGCCTGCGTGAGCTCTTGAGCTTCGTGCGCTCCTACTGCGATGGCCAGATTGACATCGACACCTTCCAGCGCGGCCCGCGGCCGGATGCGATGGATCTCGATGAAGGGCTGGATGAGCGCGAGATCTTTGATGAGGTGCTTGCCGCACTGACCGCTACGCGTCGGCCCCCCAAGTCGCGCAGCCGCGCGCGCGGACAGAAGCCACCGCACAGCGAGCAAGGGGACTGGTTCTAGGCTGCTTTATTGCTCTGCCTCGGCATCCATTTCTTTCTCTCAGGAAGCGCACGGGCTGCCTGGGATACCGTTCATCCGCATCGGATCATGAAGCGGGCGGTCCACGCACCACAGAGGGCCGCGCAGATCCCTCACGGACGAAGGGCTGAGTGCATTGCTTCCCGAGGTCGCGCCCCCGCGCTCATCCCCGTGGGACTTCAAGCCCACCGCGGCCCTCCGTGCTTCCAGGGCTTTCCGGACATCGCAGCGAAGGTCTGACGTCGTACGCGCAAATGCAGGAATGCTTGAACAAGCGTTGCGCTGCTCGTGCTCTGAATGGAGGCTGTAGCAGTCACGGGTGACGGATCACCACTAGGCTGATGTCGTCACGGATCTTGGCCGAGCCGATGTAGCTCATCAGATCATCAAGCACAGCACCTTGGATCTCGGTCGCGGACCCCTGGCGCATCGACTGCACAACCCGACACAGGCGCTCAATGCCGTACCGCTCGCCGGACGTGTTAGCAGCCTCAGTGACACCGTCGGTGTGTAGGACGACGCAGTCACCGGAACCGAAGCAGACTTCGCGCGTGGACAAGAACGCCGAGACATCCTCTTCCATGCCAATGGCAAAGCCTAGCTCCGTGGTGTCGATGCGCTCCACCGTGCGGTCGGCTCGGAACAAGAGGACGTCTTCATGCTGACCGGACAACACCAAGCGGTCGCTGTGCACATCAATGAACGACAGGGACAAGCTCTTGTCGCTTTGAATTCGTCGCACGTTCTTGTAGACCGCTTGATTCAGCACGCGCAGAAAGCGCAGCGGATCGTACTCGCCAGACTCGTGCAGCGTGCGCGCGATCGACTGCACCATCAGCATCACTAGGCCCGCTTCCAGGCCATGGCCTGTGACATCGCCGATACCGATCTTGATGCGCGATCCGATGTGCAGCACATCGTAGTAGTCGCCTCCCACCTGCTCGGCTGGACGCATGCAGCCGGCGATATCCAGCAGCGGAACCTTGGCTAGCTCGGCGGGCTTGGGCAAGACCATCGCCTGCAGTCGGCGCGTGACATCTAGCTCGGCCCCCAGACGAACATTCTCGGCGGTAAGGCGACGATTCAGGGTCACGATCTCGGCATTCAGACGCTCTTGCACCTGCTTTTCGCGATCGACCAAGCGAGCGTAGTAACGCACCGCCAGATAGGCGATGAAGCTGGGCATCATCAGGTTCATGCAGAAGAACACCAGGTTCATGCGCGGTCCAATCGCTGCGGGGATCGGCAACAACGGATCAACCGCGCCGCTTAGCGCCAAGATTCCGAAGTAAGCCGATAGCCAGTACAGCGACTGCCGCGAGCCATGAAACAACAGCGCGGTCAGGGGTGCCAACAGCGGCCAGAGCAAGAGCGCCGCGGAGTGTCGATAGCCCCCGAGCGCCAAGTGCATCCACCAAGGCGCCAGCAGGATAGCCGCAGTCTGCACGTTGCGGAACGTCGAGAAGTCCTTGCGCCGAAAGAAGATGAGCACGTTGAGGATGGTGAGGACTTGATAGACGATCGGGCCCAGCGCAGCGAGAGGCGCGCCCACCGCGTAGTACGCTCCGTACCACATCGGGCAGACGCTGCACTTGGCCAGCGAGGTGATCGTCAGCACGGCCTTCTGGCGACGCACTTCATCGCTGTCTTGGGCGGTGCAGCCGCCAAACGCCAAACGCGACAGCCATGGCATCGATGCAGAGCGAGCGTCCATCGGCAGCGAAAGAACCACCGGCTCGCTGGCAGCCTTCGCAAGCAGACTCGACATCTTGGGATCCTCCCTGGCTACTCAAGATCGACGCGGATCTCTGAAAAGATGCGACGCAAGTTGAACAGTGACTTGCCTTGCCACGGCACCTTCTTTGATCCGCGCAGCAGCAGACTTCCCTTGCTGTCGCGAGCCTTGATGGCTAGACGCATCAGCATCGAGATCCCCGAGCTGTTTAGGAAAGTCAGTCCGCGCAGATCGACGACCACCGGACCTGCGCCCAGGCCTTTTTCAAGGAGCTGTGCGATGGGCGCATATTCCGTCGTGTCGTTTAGGTGCAGCTCGCCGCGCAGCGTGACTTCATTCAGCTGGGTGTTCCAGGTCGCGGTATACGAGTCCTGTGAGATTGCATGAATGGCCATAGTCCCCTCATTCAACGTATGCGGTTCGTGCAGGACGCACACAGGCGCTGCCGAGCGTTTGGCGTGTTGATCACAGCGGGATACGCACAGTCGTGGTGACCAAGCAGCGCTTCCCGTCCTGAGGGGCGAAGCGCCAACCGATGCGCGCAGCGTAGTCGGTCAGCATGGAAAGGAGTCCCATGCCCGAGCCCTTGCCAATGGCGCTGGCTCGCTTTTCGTACTCGGCCCAAAGATCCGCGCTGAGCAGCGTCTGTACCGTTGCTCGATACTTGCTGGCGTTCTTTTCCGAGGCGCCATTTTTGGCACAGAACAGAAGCTCACCCGCTTGCATCGTAAGCTGGATGCTGATCGGAATCGCCTCGACATCGGTGAACTTCATCGCGTTCTCGATCAGCTCGTTGGCGACATAGCGAACGACGCTCTTCACTTCATCTCGGCGTGTAGGCAGCTCGCTGTCTTCAACGGGACAGAACGTCGCGAAGTAGTCGCCCATGAAGTCCGCTGACAGTCTGTTGTTCTTCCAGCGCTCTTTCACCGAGATTGACGTCGGCGAAAAGACGATGGTGAGACCTTCGAAGCCCTGCTCGTGGCGTAGCTCGGTGAAGTCACCGTAGGTTTCGGATTGCGTCATGGGCACTCCCTGATGCAGCTGATGCTGCAGCACAGATGTTGAGGAAGTGTTGAGCGCTGGGAAATCAGCCATGAAGGCTCGCACGATGGCGATAAGATCAGTCTGCGAATGGAGGGTGCGCGTGATCGCAAATCAGTGGAGTGAGCCTCCGAAAATCTTGCTGATCGAAGACGATCGCGGAATCGCTGCCGGCCTGGTTCGTGGACTGAAAGCGTCGGGGTTTTCCGTGGAGCTGGCCAACTCAGGTCGGCGTGGAGCCGAGCTGGGACTGCTGGGTCGCTTCCAGCTGATTGTGCTCGACCTGATGCTGCCCGAGGTCGATGGCTTCGAAATCCTCGATCGCTGGCGCGGTCAGACGCTGCCACCGATCATCGTGCTGACTGCACGCACCGATCTGGACGCGCGCCTACGCGTCTTCAATGGCGGTGCAGTGGACTACCTGTCCAAACCTTTCTGGGTCGAAGAGCTGGTTGCACGCATTCGTGCCCGCCTGCGCTTGCCGCAGCTTGCCGCCCCTCGCCGCGTGTACTGGGACAGCAGCATGCTCGATCTAGATGCACGAACGCTGACTGTCGAAGGCGCAGGGGTCAGCTTGACCGCGGCTGAGCTGAGCATCCTGACCTTTTTGGTGGAGCGAGCTGGGCGAGCGGTTTCGCGTGGGCAGCTTGCCGAGGCCGCGCTGCCAGCCGATGGCGACCGTTTTGATCGCACGGTCGACTCACACGTGGCACGCATTCGTCGAAAGCTCGGGAGCACGGGGGCCGCTCGCCTGGTGACGGTCTGGGGCATCGGCTATCGCTTCGACGCGCCGGAGCAGCCATGAAGTCGCTGCTGCGCGGAATCCCAGCCCGCATGCTGCTGGCCCCCGCCATCTATGCCGGCTTGAGCGTCGTGCTAGTGACCGGACTCTTGATGAGTATCATGGTCAAGCAGTCGATCCAGCGCGTGGCCGTACTGACGCCGGCACTCGATCCCATCCAACAGCAGCAGTGCACTCGGGATCCCGAAGGCTTTGCTAGGAGCTTCCCAACTAGAGCCTGTGGAGGTCGCCTTCTACGATGCCACATCGCTAAAGCCGGTCTTGCCCAGCATGAGCGCGGTAGACGAGGTCCTGCTAAGTCGCCTGCGCAAAGGCGAGGTCCATCCAGCACGCATGTACTTCTTCAGCGAGTGGGGTGGGGCGTCCATGCGCAGAACCGCAGACAGCGGCCCATGCTCACTGCTGCAGCTACGCTGGCGCATCGGTCGGTTCGAGCGACGCCAGGCTTGGTTCCTGCTGTTCACGCTGCCGATGGTGACTGGAGGCTTCGCGGTCCTGGTCGCTAGCTGGTTTGCGCTACGGCCGCTGACTCAGCGCGTACATCGCCTGCGCCAAGCCACCGAGCAGGTCGGTCACGCCAGCGGCTATGCGTCCGCAGGCGATCCAGAGGCCGATGATCTAGGCAAGCTGTCGCTGCTCTTGGACCAAGCGCACGCGCGAATTGCCGCGGATGCGGCACAAGCCATCGAGCGTCAGAAAGCATTAGAACAGCACTTAGTCAACGTCGCCCATGATCTGCGCACGCCGCTGGCTTCCCTACAGCTTACGGTCGAGCGGCTGAGCGAATCCACGCAGCTTACGATCGAGCGGATCACCGACTCAACAATGACACCGGACAGCGATCTGGTGCGCAACGCCATCGACGACGTCGTGTACATGGGGGCTCTGATCGGCAACCTATACCTGGCCTGCCGCCTGCAAGATGGTGCAGACCCGCTGCGGGACAACCCAAGCGTCGATCTGTGCGTGCTGATCGATCATGTCACGCGCCGCTTCCGCAAGCTGGGCCAGGCGCGTGCCATTGAAGTGCATGCCAACCACCTCGATCATCCCGTTTGGGTGCGCTGCAATCCCGCCATGGCCGAGCAGGTCGTGCAGAACTTGGTCCACAACGCGGTGGCCTACGGCGACGAGGGAGGACATGTCGCAGTCTTGCTTGAAGTCCAGGGCGGGCAGTTCACTCTGTGCGTCGTAGATGACGGCCCCGGCGTACCGCCGGCCGATCTGCCGCGCCTGGGGGATCGCACGTTCCGCAGCGATGCTGCACGGCAGCGCGATCCGCAGGGCAGCGGCCTGGGCCTGGCGATCACCAGCGAGGTCTGTCGGCGCGCCGGCTTCTCACTGCGCTTCGCACGCGAAGAGCCGCGCGGTCTGCGGGTCACAGTTACAGGCTCGTGCCTTCCTGCGCACAGCTAACACCCCTCCATACTCTCTCAACATCTCGCTTGCAGCATGGGATCGCAGGGCCAGCCGGCTCTGTGAACTGAAAGCAGGGAGATGACCATGAGCCAGAATCAGGAAAATCAGCTCTCGGATCAGGAACTCGACAGCGTCAGCGGTGGCCAGCTGAGCGTTGACAACCCGCTCTTCTCGACAAACTCGCAAGGCGGTGCCGGCGTCAAAGCCAAACGCGGTCGCGGGAAGGCGTCTAGTAACAAAGACAACCCCACCAATGTTGGCATTGATGGTGGCGAAGAGGGGTTCGGCACGTTCGAGGAGATCGGCTAGCTAGAGCACAGAAGGCGACTTCCATGGATGCATCGCAGGGCCAGCCGGCTCTGTGAACGGAAAGCAAGGAGATGACCATGAGCCAGAACCAGGAACATCAGATCTCGGATCAGGAACTCGACACCATCAGTGGTGGAGATAGCAGCAACACGCTGTTCAGCCAGACCAGCAGCGGTGGCGCGGGAGTCAAGGCCAAGCAGTCCAGCGGCGAAGCGTCTCGCAACAAGCTGACGCCGACCGGGACGGGCATCGAAGTGACCGACACAACGTTCGAGTCGTATTAGTCGCGCCGCTGGTCAGCGCTCGGGGGTACTCGGAAAGCGCAGAAGCTCCTCGCTACTTAGCATGTAGCTGTCTCCGCGCTGCTCGACCAGCGTCCCCGTCTCAAAGCGAGCTTGCGCAAGCAGGCCGGCTACGCGAGCGCGGGCCGTAAGCGCGCTCTGCGTGGCGCTGTTTAGGCGCGCCTGCACCTGCACCAGATCGAACACGGTGCTCAGTCCTGCGCGTAGCTTCTTGCGCTCATCGTCCACGGCCCCTTGATAGGCCTGGACCGCCGCATCGGCGCTGGCCAAGGCGCGCTGAGCACTGCGCAGCGTGCTCACCAGCAGGGCGATGTTGGTACCAATCTGCCGCTCTTGGTTGTCGCGGATCAAGCGCAGCCGCGCCTCGACTGCTTGCCGCTGCAGCAGCACACCGCGGGCCGCGCGGTTCTGCAGTGGGAACTGACCGACCAAGCCGGCGTAGAAGTTCACACCCGCGACGTTCTGATAGGGCGCGATGACGAAAGGCTCTGCCCCTTGGCCTTCGGCGAGCCCGGTGTACCCCAGATCGACCTGCGCATCGATGCGCGGCTCCTGATTCCTGCGGGCGGCGCGCGTCTGCACCTGGGCAGCGGCAAGCTCTGCGTCCAGCGCAGCCAGGTCGGCGCGCTTTTGCAGGCTGGTCTCGATCAACAAAGGAAGCAGCTTGTCATCAGGCAGCGAGTCAACCGAAAGCGCCTGAAGCTCCTCGCGCGGCGGGCCAATGCGATCGAGCTGATTGAAGCGGAGCCCCATGACCACGAGCACGCTCTGGCGGGCCTCTTGCTGCTGACGCAGCGCATCGGCCGCTGCGGCTTGAACCTCGGCGACGTTGGCCAGAAGCAGCTTCAGGCTGCTGGCCGGGCGCTGCCCCGCCTCGATGAGTCGCCGCTCATCCGCCAATAGCTGCTGGGCTCGTTCTTCGGCTTCGGCCCAGCGCGCCACGGACTGCGCAGCGGCCACATAACTGAAGTAGGCCAGGCAGGCCTCGCGCAGCTGCTGACTGATCGTGAAGCGAAGCTGGTGCAGGCTTGCCTGCTGCTGAAGCACTGCGAACCGCTCGCCCGCGGCCGTTGCATCACTGCCGCGCCCACGCAAGAGCGGCTGCACGATGGAAAAGACCAGCGTCGACTGCGCATAGGCAGACAGCGCGGTGTTCTGGGCGATGCGATTGATCTGAATTCCTGCGCTGGCGCTCATGCCCCAGCGAAAGCGGCTGCTAGCACTCAGGAAGTAGCTCGTGGTTCCGGTATTCACGCTATTCGGACCGCCGTAGTTCAGCAGGTATAAGGGACTTACTGGCTGTGTGTCTCCGC
Organism: uncultured Myxococcales bacterium; assembly: GCA_937952145.1. Lineage (GTDB taxonomy): Bacteria > Myxococcota_A > Polyangia > Palsa-1104 > JAEUJZ01 > JAEUJZ01. Next base: position 2,951 of record CALFYE010000079.1, on the reverse strand, counting down.
GCTGACTGATTCCCGCTTGCAGGCTTAGATCAAAGATCGACTGCGCTTGTAGGAGGAGCGCGCGGCTCTCGACCACTTGCTGCGCAGCGATCTGAATGGCGGGCTGCTGCGACAGCGTGCTCTGCAGAACATCGCGCAGACCCAGCGGGTTCGGCGGTGGTTCCTCCGCAGCCCGCGAGACTTCACATTCACCCAGAATCCGCAGACACAGCCCACAGATCCAGGGAGCGCTGCCGACTGCGGAACGGCGTGATCGACGCTGAGACATCAGGACTCTCCTGCCCGCTGGCGCGCCGCGAGATCGGCAAATGGGCCCGGCTGCGCGATCAGCTCGCGATACGTTCCGATCTGCACAATCCGTCCCGCCTGCAAGACCACGATGCGATCGGCGTGCACGATGGTGCTCAAACGGTGGGCAATGACGACGCGAGTGGCGCTAAGCTGTTCGATGCTCTGACTGATCGCGGCCTGTGTCTGGTTATCCAGAGCGCTGGTCGCTTCATCCAGAAACAGGATGCGCGGCTTGTGCACGACGGCGCGCGCAATCAGCAAGCGCTGACGCTGCCCGCCCGATAGGGATCCACCTCCGGCCTGTAGGGGCGTATGTAGACCCATGGGTAGCCGCGCGAGGTCGGCATCCAGGTTGGCGACGCGGGCTGCTTCGTTGGCATCTGCGATGGAGAGACCGGCAGAGCCCACGATGTTTTCGAAGATCGACCCCTCAAAGATCTTTCCGTCTTGCAGCACGACGCCCAGCTGACGCCGAACCTCGCAGACATCCAGAGTCTGCAGATCTTGACCATCGTAGTAGAGCGCACCAGAGCTAGGCTTTTCAAAGCCCAGAAGCAGCCGCAGCAGTGTGGACTTGCCGCTGCCAGAGGGGCCGGTGATGGCGACGAACTCGCCGGCTTCGACACGCAGGTTGACATCGTCGAGGATCGCCGGGCCATCCGGCTGATAGCGAAACGAGACATGCGCAAGCTCAAGCTCCCCGCGCAGCGTGCCCGGGTAAAGACGCTTGGGCTCAACCTCGGGCGCGGTCTGCAGGATGGGAAGCAGGCGCTCATACGCCGGTGCACTGGCCAGCAAGCGCAGCAGCGCCTGCGACGCCTCTAGCGTCATCACCAGGAAGGTCTGGAACGTCGCCAGGAAGCCGACAAACTGGCCTGCCGATTGGGGTGCGCCCGAGCGTCCAGCCAAGTAGTACAGGACCATCATCGCTGCCAGCGGAACCATCGCATCAAAGACTTGCAGCGGTGAACGAGCCAGCAGAGCCAAGCGGCGCGCTGCCACGAACTCGTGGACCCAGAATGCGAATGCACGCGACTCGGTCGCGGTGACACGCAGCTTGGGCAGACCGCTGATCAGCTGCAGCACCCGCGCGCTCAAGCGACCGCGTAGCGCAGACAAGGGCCGCCGCATGTGCTGCTGTTGCAAGCCCGACAGCGCTGTGACCGCGGCGACCCCAAGTACCAGAGCACAGCCAACCAAGGCAAGCTGCACGTCGTAGACGAACATCAGCGTGCCGCTGAACAGGCCATAGATGCCGGCTAATAAGGCCCCCAGGGTCTGGCCCGACAGAGCGGCAAAGATCTGCTGCAGGCCCATCGCTCGCTGCGCCAGATCACCGGCGCTGTACGCGCGGAAGAAGCGCACCGGAATGGCCAGCAAGCGATCCCAGACCGCCGCATTGAGCGCCGCCGCCAGCTTTCCTTCCATACGGGCAAGGGTCAGACTGCGGGTGACGCCGAACAGCGTGATCGAAAAGGCCGAGATCACAAGCGCCAGGCAGAGCTGCAGCAGCTGACCACGTGCAGCCGACGGAATCACCGCATCCATCAGGATCCCGGTCACGGCCGGTGGCACTGCCGCCAAGAGCCCACTGACCACCGAGATCAAGGCCAGCGTCAGCAAGTCTGCTCGTGTCCCGGCGATGCAGAATCGCGCAAGGTCGATGGCGCGCAGCGCAGTCTCGGGAAAGCGCCGATAGAAAACGTGCGCATCACTGACCACGGTCTGCGCCACAGAGGCAGTGACCTCCTCCTGCGTGCCGCGAGTGTCATCAAACAGCGTGTATGTGCGAGCCTTGCTGGGAATCAGTGCCACAGGGTTCCCGTTGGCCCGGAGTGTTGCCATAAGAGGTCCATGATCCGTTCGCCACCACGATCCCTGAAGCTGCACAGGACGCAGCCGCACGCGGGCCCGCTGGGCGAGGCGCAGCAGCGAATCATGGCCGTGATGTTTTTCATTCGCGGCAGGCAGCGCCGGGATCGCGATTCCCATGGCTTGCCAGACACGCACACAGGCCGATCGCAGTGCACCTTCATGCCCAAGAACAGGGGGGCTGTCGGCGGGTCTTGGGTGCAAGAGCGCGGCAAGCTGGAAGAGTGAGTGGTGCACAAGCAGCGACTCGTCTTCCGAGAGGGCGCGGAGTCGCTGCTTTTCTTGCACTTGCTCGCGCCGGTCCCCTTCGATCAGCCCTCTCAGCATGGCCTGCTGAAAAGGGATCAGGCGCTGCAGCAACAGGGATTTGGATCCCTGGGGCAGCGTAGGCACCACGGCGGCCGCTGGATTTTGCTGCAGCGTTGCGACGCTCTGTGCCAGGCGCTGCATCCATTCAGCAAGGGCGCGCAGGCCGACATCATCTTCTTGGGGGGCTTGGGCCGGGATGGGCAGTGGATGTTCATCGCGCGGCGTGTACAAATCGCCCAGCGAGACGGGGCACAGAGCGAAGTCTTGACTGCCCATCGCGACCAGCTCTAGCGGCTGCTGCAGCGGCGAAAGTCCCAACCCGCACAGCAATTCGCCAGGACCGACAGAGAACAGATGACGGCGCCCGGTTAGCTCACCGCGCAGAGTTACGCGCGACAGCAGCACTTCCGCGCTGCCCGCGGTAACCCGCCACAGCGAGTCCGGCCCTGCGAGCAGGAACGGTCGCAGGGGTGTCACGG
>CALFYE010000078.1 GCA_937952145.1 uncultured Myxococcales bacterium | reverse complement strand
ATGGGGATGTACGCGCTGGGGCGCGAGTGGGGCGTGCTGCGCACGATCTCAAGCCCAGCGAAGAAGGCGGCCGCGTGCAGCGTCGAGGCAATCTGGCACATCCCGCCCGCCAGGCCGTCGATAAGCTCGCCGCCGGAGATCACCGGCGCTACGCGATAGCCTTCTTTTTCCGTGCGATCCCCGACGACGCCATTGAACGAAAAGAGCTGATGCGGCTTGAGCATGTAGCCGTTGAGCTTGCTCGCCCCAACCTTGAGGTTGTACGTGCGGTCGCTATCCACGGCGGAGTTGGAATAGCGCGTCTCCCAAGCGCCCAGCACCGTCGACACGTCGAGACCCTTGAGATCTTCGCGGCGGACCTGCGGCTGCGCCGTGCGTGTCGCGGCCGAGAGGTCAAGGCTGGCCACCGGCGTGCCTTCGCGCAGATCGCGCACGGCATACTGGAGCGCCACCATCGCTTCGTAGACGCTGATCAAGATGCCCTGCTGATCCGCTGCGATGGTGTGCTTTTCCAGGTCAAGACGCGCATCGATGGCTGCGCGATCCATCTGGTCTTTGAGCGATAGCAGAAACTCGGTCGCTCGTTTCTCGTCGAGCTCGATGGCTAGGGGGACCCGCAGCGAAGAGCGCCGCGCCTGCAGATAGGTCAGAAGATCGGCTGCGGCGTCGCCGGTGTGCCCAAGCTGCTGCAACGTCGCGACGGTCGCGGCTTCGTTGATCGACAGGCCCAGATCCTGCCAAGTGGCGGAGGTCTTTTCGCCGACCACCTGGACCACGATTCGGCTTGAGAGGAGCGCCGCGCCGGCGGCCTTGATGCGGACTGGCAGCTCGGCAAAGGGAACCGCGCCAATAGCCAGACGCGACGGGTCTTTGGCCGAGGGAGAGCCGACCGCTGCTGCCAGCCGCAGGCCGGGCAGGGTCTCGCTACGGTAGCGGTAGGCAATCCACTGCGCTCCGACAAGGGGTATCGCCCCCGCCAGCAGAAGGGCTCCGCCGATCAGCCAGAGCGAGGTGAGGCGGCTATGCGCCGGAGTCGTGCCGGGCTCCATCGCCCCTGATGTCGGTGCGGCTTCCAGCGCGTCAGGCCCCGTGGCAATCGGCAATGCGGACTCTCCATCTGGGGCTGACCCAGCGTCTGGCGTGGATCCACCCGCACTTAGTTGCGACATGCCGCGGGTACATAGCATGCCCACGCCGGCTCGCCGAAGTTTTGCATGGATGCGCGAGCATGCCTTTACTAGGATGCGGCGCCTCTTCCTTCGCTGGGGTACCAAATCGATGGAACCTGCGCCTCTGTCTGCGGTCTCGCGTGTCACCTGGGGTTCCGTCGGTCGGCGGTTCCGTTGGTGGCTGATCTTGGTTCTGGGGGTTGGCTTGGTAGCGGTGCTTCCCAGGACGCTGCGTCTTGATCCAAGCCCGCCTGTTGACCTCTCGGCCGCGATGCAGGTCCCCCCGGCCTTGTGCCAACGTTCGTCGCCGCTTGTCATCGCGCCGATGTTTGGCGGCATCGGGCTGCGCGAGACCGGCATCGACAACCCCGGTCTGCATGCGCGGGTCGGCTCCGACTTCGATACCTTCGTCGAGCTGTCGGCGGAGCTCGACAAGCTGGAGCCCGGCGGGGCAGCGGGCGAGGTCCAGGTCGGCTACACGATGACCCTACCGGTGCTGTCTTTCTTTCGTAAGGAGGGCGCAGAATGGCGCTTTTCCGACGAGATCTGGCAGTTCTACGCAACGCTCATCCGCCGGCTGGCGCGGCCGGTAGTGGTGGCGCTGATGGCCAATCACTTCTCGGCTCCGTCCCCCCTTTTAGACGAGCTGCGCAAGGACCCGCAGAACCTGATGTGGCTGCCGAGCGGCCGTACTCCGGTGAGCGACTACTTCGCGAGTACCGTCGTCCCGCTGACGCTGCGTACCGATCCCGCGCTAGCCGCCAATCGCTATCGCCGACAAGCGATTCAGGAGATCTTGACCCGGCTCGCGGCGATTGACCGCGAGTATCCGGGGCGGATCGCTGGCGTCGCGCTGGCTGGCGAGCTGCATCATCTGTACGACGATTTGCAGGGCCGCACCGGTGACTATGAGCGTCTGGAGGTCACGGACTACAGCCCGGGCTCGCAAGCGGACTTCCGCGCGTTTCTCCAGCAGCGCTTTGGCAGCTTGGCTCGCTTCAACGCCGAAGCCGGCACCGACTTCGCACGCTGGGAAGACGTCGTGCCGCCCGATCGCGATATCCGCAAAGCGCCGCTGCGTGGCTTCTTTCAGCACTTTGATTCGTACGCCGATGGCCGCGTGCCGGTCTTCGGCTGGCTCGATGCATCGCCAAAGGAGGTCGCGCACATCGACGTCTTCGTGGACGGTCGCTTTGCCGGCCGCGCGCAGCGAGGCATAAACCGCCTGGATGTGTATGAGGCACGCGAAGCGACGCGCGATCCAACGACAGGATTTCGCTTCGACGTCGACTATCGCGACTGGAAAAGCGGCGTGCATCAGATCGATGTCATTGCGGTGGCAGCCGACGGTCAGCGTCGCTTGATTGGCTCGCGCAGCCTGTCGCGGATGTCCAGCCGTCAGACGCTGCCGTCCTGGGGCGGCTGGTCTCGGCTGCGGAACCGCTTGCGCGCGGCACTGCATCCGCTCTTGCCGCCTTTCACGGGGCCGGCGTGGATCGATCACCCGCGCGATCACTTGGCGCTCTTTTACAACCCCTTTGCCGCCCTCTGGCAGGAGTTCCGTGAGCGTCAGGTGGCTGATTTTCTCGACTCATTGACCAACGTGGCGCTGCAGTCCGGCTTTGATCGCGAGCGGATTTTTTCGCATCAGCTGCTTCCCGAGCTGAACGGCTCATGGAACAGCGCGGCGCTGGCCACGGCCCGCGTCTTTCATCCTGGGGCCGCGTTTGTGCCAGGCATCACGTTGTACGGCGGCATCGCTACCTCGCCGCATCTTCAGACCTACACACAAGGACGGGCCTACGGGGTCCCTGAGCTGCACCCGCAGCAGCCGAAGTCGGATGCGGTGCCCGCCGAGGTCATCGCATTTCATCGCCGGCACTGCGCGCGCTTCATCTCGCCGTACTTCATGGATATCGTGCCTGCTGCATTTCGCCCGCCACTCGATGCCAATCAGGCGATGCGACTGTTCCCCGAGAATCCGCACAAGGGCTCGGGCACCTTCTACCGCGCGATCGTCGCCGCCGCCCGAGACTGAGATGAGCGTGCGCCCCGTTGAGCCCAGTCCTACTCGTCCCGATTTACCGGCGCTGCCCGCGTCACGTCGGCACGCGATCCTGGCCTGCTGCATCGCGGTGGTCTTTTCGATCATCATCGGCAGCTACAGCCATCACATCGCCAGTCGCACCACCACGCTGGAGCTAGATGCCGAGGTCGAGCGTGGCACCGCCATGCTGGTCTTCGCCGATCGCGAGACCTGGGATGCACCCAACGTCGTGCCGCTGCAGCCAGGCAAGCGGACCACCTACAGCGTCCCCACGCTGCCGGCCCACATCAGCAGCCTGCGAATTGATCCCACCGATGAGGGTGACTCGCGAGTTCGTCTGTGTCGCTTGCGGCTGCTGCGGGATGGGCAGGCCCTTTTCGACTTTGGACCAGCGGAGCTGCAGCGGTTTGGCTATTCGCAGCTCGTGCCCGCCTCGCCGGGGGGCGTGGATGCCAGGCCGTGCCTGGACCTAGTGAGCAGCGGATCGGATCCCATCCTGCGCATCACGGAAGCGACCCTGACCGGTGGACGTTCGCGGCTGCAGCGGCTGCTGGCGCAGTGGCGTGAGTACCTCTGGCTGCTCGTCGCTGTGCCTTGCGCGCTCTTTGTGCTTGCGCGGGCGCGCGCCTGGGGGCCGATTCTGCTTGTCCCCCTGGGCTTGCTCGGTCTGATTCCGCTGCAGCGGCTGCTCTGGGATCGCGAGGTGATCAGGCGGCTCTTGGCGGGATATCAGAGCTCTGACGTCGCAGTGGGCAATGCCAACTACCTTGGCTATCCCAAACTCACGGAGCATCGGGTCGTGCTCCTGGCCTGCTTGCTCACCGTCGCGATCGCGGTCGCGTTCGCCCGCTATGCGCGACGCCGCTGGCCAGAAGACGCGTGGGCCGAATCGAGGACGACAGCGGCGGATGGCCAGGGCTCGCGGTGGGGCGTTGGCGTGCTGCTGCTGGTCGTCCTCTTGGCGCTGAACCTTGGCGTGCGGATTCCTGATGTGCCGGCGATTCTGCACTCGATTACCCACGAGCCACACACCACGAACTACGACCAGATGAACTATTTCACCTGGGGCTATGCCTACCTGGCCGGGTGGCTGCCCTTGCGGGACTTCTGGTATCCGTACGCAGACTTTATTCGCCACAGCGTGCCGACGGCAGCTTCGTTTGCGGGGGCCCTGTTTCACGTCGGTCTGACCTGGCTGGTGATCGTGCGAGCGGCCTTCTTGCTGTCCGGACGCTCGTATCTGCTGGTGAGCGCGATGCTAGGGCTGGCCGCTGCGGCCTCGGTGACCGGCTGTCTGGTTGCGGAGTCACGCTACAACTTGGCCCTCGGCTTGGTGCTGCTCGGGGTTGTCAGCCGCAAGCGAGCTTGGCGCCTGCGTGATGGGCTGTATCTCGCCGCCTATGCGGGGTACGCCCTGCCGTACGAGGCGCATCAGGTGCTTTACGCCGGCGTCGCTTTGGCCGGGCTGTGGCTCCTCGATCTTGTGCGTCCGCCCGTCGGTGTCTCGCGGCGGCAGCTGTGGCTGTGGCTAGCGACCAGCGCGGCGGCGGTGGCGTTCTTTGTCGCAGTCTGGGCGCTCGACTTGGCACGCCAGGGGCGGCTCAGCGGGCAGATCGCGTTTCTTTTGCACACGGCGGGGATGGTGTCCTACGCCTCGCTGGTTAGCTCGGTGTGGGACTGGTTTGGCTGGCCGACGACGCGCGAAGTGGTGCTGCTATACGGCGTGCTGCTCTGCTTGGGGCTGGGCGGGTTTCTGCGGCTATGGGCCCAGCGCGGAGCCCTCGCCGATCTGGGGGCGCTCACGCTGGCCTGTGGCATCCTCGCCGCGCTGACGCTGCACAAGCAGGTGGTGCGGCCTCACGTGGCCGTTCAGCTGATTCCGTTCGTCGCTGTGCCGATGTGCTTCTGGCTTTTGGCAGTGTTGCGGGCCGCGCCGGGACGGGCCGCGCGGCTGGCGCTCTTGTCCCTGCTCTTGGTGTCGCTGACCGCAGCGGTTGGAGTGGCGCCGTGGCGGCTGGCAGGCGAGGTCGCTGTCTATCGCTTCGCCAGGGTGCCCGCTGGGATCGCACAGCTTGCCGATCGCCAGGCGACCGAGGCTGCCCGGCAGCGCTACTACTACGCCCCCGACATGTATCCGGCGCTGCAGCCGCTGCTTAAACGCCTAAACCAGCTTCTTGGGGCGGACAGCGCCAAGCCAGGAGCTAGCCCCGCCTTCTTGGTGCTCGGCGACGACTCGTATGTCTATGTCGCCATGCATCAGAAGCCAGCTCCGTACATCTCGTTCTACGACACCAGTCCCCTGCCGGCGCAGCGGCAGATGGTGGACTGGCTGAACGCGACGCGGCCACCTTACGTGATCTGGCGGCCCGGCTACGCTTTGTTTGACTTGGTGCCGCATGTGGTGCGGGTGCCGCGGCTTTTCGCGGCGGTCGTCGCCGACTACGAGCTGCTTGAAACGATCGGCGACTTCCATCTGCTGCGCCGCCGCCCAGACGGAAAACCTGCGGACCTGGCCTACTTTCGATCGACCCTGGGCGAGACCCTCGAACTGGGCGCGTTGCCGGCCCACAGCCGCCTGCTGAAACAGCCGCTGTGCTTGCCCCAGCCGCCGGCGCCAGCTCCTGCGAAGACCGCCTCGGGTTGTGCGCCCGTGCTGCAGGTTCACGTCGAACAACCAGCTGCTGAGCAGGTGCTCCCGTTGCAGCTACAGGCTGGCCCGCTGCGCTTGTCGGTGTCGCTGCTGCAGCGGGCCGGGGTGCATGACTACGCGGTGAATCTCAGCAGCCTGTGGTTCTGGCCCAGCCTGCCGGCAGACCTTCGCGAGTCGTCGTCAGCTTGGTCGGCACCGACGGGAAGTACGCTCCAGATCAGCTACCGCGCGGGCGCTGAGAACATCCTGTTCTGAGCTACGCCGCAGGAGGCGCTTCCGCGGCTCGCTGCGGGGCGCCGATGATGTCGCGGAAGCGGGCGCCGTCCATCACCTCGGTCGTCAGCAGCTCCTCGACGGCCCGTAGGATGGGCTCGCGATGGTCGCGGATCATGGCGCGCACGAACGTGTACTGCTCGTCCAGCACGCGGCGCACCTCGGCATCGACCTGCCGCGCGGTCTCTTCTGAGTAGTCGTGGGCGCGCCCTCCGCCTACGTCGAGAAACATGCTGCGGCCACTGTCGAAGGCCGCCAGCCCCAGTGCCGAAGACATCCCCAGCTCGGTGATCATGCGCCGTACCAGATCGGTGGCTCGCTGCAGATCGTCCTGCGCTCCCGTCGAGATGTCCGATAGGAGCTCTTCTTCGGCGGCCCGTCCACCGAGCAGCACGCGAATCCGATCGTAGAGCTCGCCGCGCGTCATCAGATAGCGGTCCCCTTCGTCGGTCGGTTGCTGCAGCGTGTACCCCAGCGCCCCGATGCCGCGCGGCACGATGCTGATCTTCTTCACCGGATCGCTCCCCGGCAGCATCGTCGCCAGCAGCGCATGGCCGCACTCGTGGTGCGCGACCAGCCGCTTCTCGCGCACTGATAGTCGGCGCGACTTTCGCTCCAGACCGGCGACGATGCGTTCCAGGGCCTCTTGAAAGTCCTTGGCCTCGACGCTCTCGCCGCGCCGACGGGCTGCCAAGAGCGCTGCTTCGTTCACCAGATTCGCCAGGTCCGCACCGACCAGCCCCGCCGTCAGCGCGGCGATCGCTTGCAGGTCGAGATCTTTGGCCAGCACCACCTTGCGGGCGTGCACCTGCAGGATCTCCATGCGGTCTTCCAGCGTCGGACGATCGACCACCACGCGCCGATCGAAGCGGCCCGCGCGCAGCAGCGCCGGATCGAGGATTTCCGGTCGGTTGGTCGCGGCCATGATGATGACACCGCCCGAGGTATCAAAGCCGTCCATCTCGGTGAGGAGCTGATTGAGCGTCTGTTCGCGTTCTTCATGCGCCGCCACGGGTCCCGCCACGCCGCGTGCGCGACCGATGGCGTCTAGCTCGTCGATAAAGACGATGCACGGGGCCTTGCGCTTAGCCTGTTCGAAGAGATCGCGAACTCGCGCCGCACCGACGCCGACGAACATCTCGACGAATTCTGAGCCGCTGATCGAAAAGAACGGCACGCGGGCCTCGCCGGCCACCGCGCGGGCGAGCAGCGTCTTACCCGTCCCGGGAGGACCCACCAAAAGCACGCCCTTGGGAATGCGTCCGCCAAGCCGGGTATAGCGCTCCGGCGTGCGCAGAAAGTCGATGATCTCTTTCAGCTCATCCTTCGCTTCGTGCTGGCCGGCGACGTCTTCGAAGGTGACCCCGGTGCCCTCTTCACCAACGACGACCGCGCGGTTTTTACCGAAGTTCATCGGTCCCCCCGGCAGGCCCATCCCACCGCGGCGGAACAGCCAGGAAACGACCAAGTAGAAAACGACGATCGGCAAGAACCACGAGATCGCCGTGACCAGCCACGACTGCGTCGAGATGGCGTCGAACGGGACCTTCTTTTCGCCCAGCTTGCTGACCAGATCTTTCTCCAGTGCCTCAAGCCGACCAGTGCTGTACACGTCCTTCTGGGCTTCGCCGATGATGCGGTCCACCTCGAAGGTGACCTTCTTGATCTGGCCGCCATCGACGAGCTCTACGAAGCGGGCGTAGGGCACGCGCTGATCGCGAGGTCCAAAGATGCGGGGCAGCGCCAGGAGCGCCATCAGCATCAGCAGACCCAGCCATAGCCGGGGCTGCTGGCCGTCTGAGCCAGGCCCGTCAGCCCCCCCTCCACGACGAAATTTTCCACTCTGGCTTCGCCCACGGGGGGGCCTGTCTTGTCCTTCAAACGCTGCCATGCGATTCCTCGGCCGCGCACTGTATCATCGTTGGGCGGCGTCGATGGCCTCTGCTCCGTGGCGGGCTGCGCAGTCGATACCAAGCCGTACTGCGTCCCGCTTCTGTAGCAACGCTCGCCTCTGAACGCCGAATCCCCATCGCTCTGCATGGCTGCCTCTGTGCCCAACTGTTTTCGTCAGAACCTGGCGCTCTTCGCGTCGGTTAGCCGCTTGCATATCGTGGCGATTGCCGCGCTGGGTACGTTTACCTTTGGCTGGCTGTTCACCGGCCGTCACCTGCCCCAGCTAGCCGCGATCACGGCCTTCGACTGGTTCCTCGTCAACCTGCTAAACCGTGTCGTCGATCTACCGGAAGATCGCCAAAACGGCATCCGCGGTACCGACTTTGTCGCGACACACCGACGGTGGTTGACGCCGCTGTGCTTTGCTTTGCTGATCGGCTCGTTGGCCCTGACACACGCCCTGTATCCGCAGCTCACGCCGCTGCGCGTGGGCTATCACGCTCTCGGGCTGGCCTACAACTATCCGCTGCTGCCGGGGCGGCGCCGCATCAAGCAGCTCTATTTTTTCAAGAACACAGCGTCGGCTGTCGGTTTTCTGCTGACGGTGTTCGCCTACCCGCTGCGGCTCGATCCGGCGGCCCCTTGGGCGGCTGGCGTCTCGACGGCGAGCTTGCTGTTTGCAGCTTCTTACTTTTTCTTGTTCGAGCTCAGCTACGAGGTCATCTACGACCTGCGCGACGCACCGGGAGATGCCGCGTCCGGGGTGCGCAGCTACCCGGTGGTGCATGGACAGGCCGGTGCGGTGCGCATCATCGACGGGCTCTTGCTGGCTTCGGCAGCGGTGCTGGCCCTCGGCTATGTCGGGGGTGTCGTGCCCTGGCGCCTGTTCATCATGATCTGCGCACCTGTGATCCAGTTCTTCCTGTACAAACGCTGGCTGCGCCGCGGCATCACCTCGGCCGACTGCATCTCGCTGACTTGGTTGGGGGCGGTACTGCTGGCGACGTATCACCTGTGGATTCAGCTCGGCCTGCCGGGCTCTGCCCTCTAGCACGGAGGTTCCCCGCCATGACTGCCCCGCACACCCCCGCATCGTCGTCGCCTGTCGACGCTGCGCGCTTTGAGTCCAGCTATCTGTCGGCCAATGGCCTGCGCTTTCACGTCGTCAGCTGTGGTCCGCGCGATGGCAAAAAGGTGCTGCTGCTGCACGGCTTTCCCGAGTTCTGGTACTCGTGGCGGCATCAGCTGATCGCCCTCGCCGATGCCGGGTACCGGGCGATCGCTCCCGATCTGCGCGGCTACAACCTCAGCGACAAGCCCGAGGGGGTGGCGAGCTACGATATGCTCGTGCTCCTCGACGACGTGGTGGCTTTGGTCGGGGCGCTGGGGGAGCAGAATGTCGACCTGGTGGGTCATGACTGGGGCGGTGCGATCGCCTGGTCGGCAGCGGCCTCGGCTGCGCATCGCCATGTCGTGCGTCGGCTGGCCATCCTCAATGCGCCGCATCCGACCGCGTTTCTGAAGCACATGACGCTCAGCCAGCTGCGACGGAGCTGGTACATGCTGCTGTTTCAGCTGCCGCGCCTGCCCGAGCGGCTGCTTGCGCGCGATGGCTTTGCGGCGCTGCGTCGGATGCTGAGCCGGAGCACGGCGCCGGGGACGTTTTCGCCGCTCGACCTCGACCGCTACGCCGAAGCGCTGGCCCAGCCAGGCGCGCTCACCGCCAGCATCAACTACTACCGCGGCATCCTGCGTCGGAATCCGTTTGCCGCGCTGCAGCAGCTATCGCCCATCCCGCCTGAGCTACCGGTGCTGCTGCTGTGGGGCGAGCGTGATCCTGCGCTGGGCAAAGAGCTGACCTACAACCTGCAGGATCTCGTCGCCAACCTGCGCATCGAGTACCTATCTGAGGCGGGTCACTGGCCCGCCCAGGAGCAGCCCACCGAGGTCAACCGCGCCCTGCTGGCCTTCCTCGGCCAGCCCTAGTCCCACCGCGCCCGCCGGCCGCGATTGTTGCGCATGCCGCAACAGTGTTAGTCGCAAGCGAAGACTTTTCAATTCTGCGCACGCTAGCTATTAATGGACCCACAGCCCAGGCCAAGTCGGTTTGACCTGACCCTGCCAGGTGTTAGACCGGCTCTGGGACCCGCGTGATGTTCGGCGTCGAGGTCGTCCCTAGGCCAACCCGTTTAGGACAAGGAGCTCCCCCCATGAAACGCTTTCTTCTCGCAACTGCCGCCACCGCCTTCCTCTCGCTCTTGGCCCCGCAAGCGGCCCAGGCCAGCGGATGGGAAATCGATGCCAGCCACTCGGTGGCTGCGTTCTCGGTGCGCCACCTGATGGTGACCAACGTCCGCGGCGAGCTAGGCAAGGTCGCCGGTACCATCAACCTCGACGACAAGGACGTCACCAAGTCGACGGTCGAGGCGACGATCGAGGTCGCAGCCATCAACACCCGCGACGCCAAGCGCGACGAACACCTGCGCAGCCCCGACTTCTTTGACGTCGCCAAGTTCCCGACCATGACCTTCAAGTCGACGAAGGTCGAAAAGGCGGGGGCGGGCCTCAAGGTCACCGGCACGCTGACCATGCGCGGTGTCAGCAAGGAAGTTGTCCTGAGCGTCGAGGGACCGGCCCCGGCCGTCAAAGACCCGTGGGGCAACACCAAGAGCGGCTTTACCGCCACGACGAAGCTGAACCGCAAGGACTTCGGCGTGCAGTGGAATAAGAGCATCGACGGTGGCGGCGTAGTGGTCGGCGACGAAGTGAGCGTCACCATCGAGCTTGAGGTCGTGAAGAAGAAGTAACTCTCGCGCGGCGCTACCCCACCTTGGGCACCGGCGGAAGCTGAAAGCCAGGGTAGTGGCGCCAGGCGGCGGGATTCAGGCTGACGTTGGCTTCCAGGCCCTCCTGTGGATCCAGCGCGGCCTTGCCTTGGAAGTGCCGATCGAGCCGTCGTCCAAACGACAGCAAGCGATAGCCGGCGCTGAACATGTGCGGCAGATCGGCAAGCAGCGCCCCCGCTTGCGCCAGCCAGCCCGGCTCGTGCGCAAGCTCGGCCGGCGCGTAGCCGTAGCGCGCCATGGCGTCGCGGTTTAGGCGCTCGATGAGGCGAATCCACGCCGGCTGTAGACCCTGCTGCCAGTTGCCTTCGCTGCGTCCCTGATCCGGCTTCCGCGCCGTGGCGTGGACAAACCAGGGTAGGGGCGGCACATCGTCGGTGGCGGCGTGCCGGACGTGATCCAGCACCGCCTCATCCCACTCCTCGCCGAGATAGTTCAGGATGCCGCGCAGCGTGGTCTGCGGGTCCTGTGTCAGATCTTCCAGCCGCACTTCCAAGACGCGATCGAGATAGGGCCGGATGTGATCGAACTGCACGCGACAGAGCAAACAGTTGAACAGCGCGCTCGCGGTGCCAAACGGCATGCGGTTGAACGACAGGGTGGTCGGCCGCGGGTCGCGCATGATGTACACGACGCGCGCGTCGGGAAAGTCGGAAAAGATCTGCGCCAGGTTGTGCGTGTCGAGCGGGTTCTTATCGCCCCAGCGCCCGCGTCCCTTCTGCGCCGCTTTCTGCTTCAGGATGGCTTGGTAGGCGAGCACGATGTCAGCGCGCGGTAAGGGATCCGGCACGGCCGCGCGGATCGTCGCTGGGGACAATCCCAGGTAGGCGAACGAGTAGGTCTGAAAGTAGCGCTCTAGCCAGTCGCGCACCGAGACGTCCTTGGGGGCGTGACGGGCGTAGCTGTAAAATCCGGCCTCGTGCGTGATGTGGATGCGCGGGTGAGCATTGAGCATCTGGCGCAGCAGGGTGGTTCCCGAGCGGCCGGTGCCGATGATGAAGATGGGTGACTTGTCGGGATGAGCGACTGGAACCAGGGTGGGGGGCAGCTGCAACATGCCGGCATCATAGTCAGGCCGACGGCGCTGTCACGGGGGCTGCGGTAAGTGGCGATTTGTCGTCGGAGGAGGAGGGGGGAGCGTGTCGCGGCGCAGCTACCAGGGCTTGCCGCCCACCTGGATGAAGAACGACCAGCCGGGGATCGGCGTCGGCGTGGTCTCCAGCGTCGGGGCGACGTCGTAGAAAGCGTCGGGGTAGTACGCGCGCTGGTTCAGCACGTTGTAGAAGTTCACGCTGCTCCAGAAGCGATTCTTCAGGAAGCGGGCGCGAACACCGAGGTTCAGCTGGGCCTGCGCCGGCAGCTTGTCGAAGGTGATGTCGCTGTAGTTGCCGACGGTGATCAGCGAGCCATCGGGAAGCTGCTGGGTCACGGTGCGGATGCGGTTGGGATCGTCGTAGCTGCTGAGCAGGAGCAGCGTGCCGTTGAGATCGAGCCAGCTTGGCACCACCGGCAGCACCCACCCCAGCGACAGCGTGTGCTGCGGCATCGAGCGCAGCAGGCCGCGGTCGTTGGTGTCGATGTGCAGGAAGGTGTAGCCCAGGGTCCAGGTGCTCTCGCCAGCGTAGAGCTTGGCCGCTGCTTCGACCGAGTGGATGTGGCGCTCCGACGGCGAGTTGTCGCGGCCGTCCTGCCGAACGTTCGAGTACGAGCCCTGCGAGATCACGATCAGGCCCTTGAGCTGGGTATAGGCGTAGTCGACGCGAAGCTGGAGGGCGCGGATGGGACCGATGTTGCGCAGCACGCGGGCGTTCCACTCGCCCTGGAAGGCTTGGCTGTCTTCGTTGGTCAGCTGGCGGTTACCACCAAACTGCACGGCTGTACCGTTCGAGTCGGTGTTGTTGAACACCGGCGATCGGAAGCCGCCCGCGTAGTTGGCCTTGAGGTGCATCTCGCGCCAGAAGTTCCAGACGATGGCGGCGCTGCCGAGGAGCTGACCATTGCCGCCGATAAGTGCGCCGCGATAGCCGCGCTGCCCAAGACCGGCCTGATAACGGACGCCGGCGTCGATGGTCAGGCGCGAGAACGGGCGGAACTGATCCGAGACGTACAGAGCGACGACGGTGCGGCTGGCGCCGAAGATAAAGGGCAGTGGGCACTCGGGCACGAACTGCGGCGCGGCGACGGTGCTACCGCCCGACAGCGGGCAGTTGATCGGCAGGCGACCCGGGTTTAGATCGGGGAACGACAGGCCGCCCGACTCGCCATTTCGGAAGCGTAGCTCGGCTTGCGGTACCCACTCGTGGAACACGTCACCGCCGAACAGCAGCTTGTTGCGGGCGGGCAGGGCGGCGTCGCCATCGACGCTGAAGCCGACGCGGTAGCTCTCGACCGGCGTGCGCAGCGACAGACCCGGGGCGTTTAGGCGGGTGCCGGGGACGATGACGAAGTCGATCTCGCGCCGGAACTGCACGCCGTAAAGCTTCGCGTCGAGCCCAAGGCGATCGCGCAGGAAGCGATCCTTGTACTGCGCAGTCACAAAGCGCTCGAAGCCGTTGACCAAGTTGCGCTGCGGCGCGGTGACCGACATGCCGGTGCTGGCGTCGAAGGCGCCGACCGCCAGGTTGTTGCCGGTGGAGAGCGAGCTGTTTTGCTCACCGAAGGGAGCCGCGTAGTACAGCGTGATCGGGCCGATGCTGACCTTGCCGCTCAGGTTGACCAGCCAGGCGCGGGCGGGGTTGCTGCTCGAAAGGTCGCTCCACACCTGCGGACCGGGAGGCGAGGGGGCTGCGCTGCGCGTCACCGTCAGCAGGCCGGGCAGCGACGGTGGCAGCCAAGTCTCGGCCGAGAAGTGCTGCACGATGCTGATCTTCGGGCCGCGCTTGGGGCGGAAGCTCTTGCCGAACAGCACCCAGGCGCGGAAGTCTTCGCGCGTGCCGTCGCCGTGGCCGCCGCCCATGCCCATCTCGACGCCGTTGATGTCATCGGCGTCCTTGCTGACCAAGTTGATGATGCCGAGGAACGAGTTGGCGCCCCAGAGCACACCGCCCGGTCCGTTCACCACTTCGACGACCTTGAGGGTCTCAAGCGGGATGACTCGACCTAGCTGGGTCAGGTTGAGGGCGGGATCGAACATCGACACGCCGTCGCGCAAGAGCAGCGAGGCCTGTCCAGTGCCGCGCACCAGCGAAAACGGGAACAGCGTGCCGCCGTTGGTCGTCGTGTGCCAACCGGGGATCGTCTCTAGAAGCTGGGTCAGCGTGCGGTAGCCGCGGGCCTGGATTTCGTCAGCGCGAACGACGGTGATGATCGAGGGCGCTTCGGCAACCGTGGTAACCGACTTGGCCGCTGAGAGCACGCGGTCGGCGATGTCGAGATCACCGGCCTGCTCGTTGGTCTGGCCGGCCTTGCTGCTGCTCTCGCTGGGCGGCTCGGGATCCGGCAAGAGGACGTCGTAGCCAGGATCGGTGACGCTGCGGACGGGGGGCGTCGCCTTCTTGGCATCACCGACGCCGGGATCGCTCTCGGCATGGAGCGGCGTGCTCCACAAGCCGGCCAACAGGGCGGGGAGAGCTAGGCGTCGCGTCACCCACGACCACAGGGAGAGACCAGGACGGAGAGTGCGGCGAGCCATTAGCGCAGCCCTCCTTCTCGCGGCGAGAGTGAGTAGGAGAAGCCAATGAGCAGTCGGCCATCGGCATTGCGTTCGCTGCTGCTGACCAGTCCCCCACCACCGGCAATGAACAAGCGCCACTTATCCACCGCCCGCAGATAGACCGTGCCGAGCAGCGTCGCCAGCGGAGTCGCAAACTGGCTCTCCGCCCCGAGCGGAATATTGCCGAGTCCCTCAAGGCCCAGCGAGATCACCTGATGCAGAAAGACCGTGACACCGGCGCCCCAAGTCAGCTCGTGGACCGTCTGAAAGCGCGCGACTGGCGGGTTGGTGTAGCCATCGTAGAGCACTGAGCTGCCACGGACGATCGCGCCGAAGTTCACCGCGATATTGAGGCGCGAAGTCAGGATGCCGAACAGCAGCTTGGGCCTAAACGTCGCGGTGCGCTCGCCGAGAAAGCTGTTGCGATCGCCGAAGGGCAGGGTGACGTCAAGCAGCGTGCCCAGCTCGACATTTTTGCCGCCGTAAAAGCGGATCTTCGTCGCAAAGCGGGGATCGCGCAGGCCAGAACGCGCGATGTCGGTGCTCTGCCGGGGCTCGCCGCGATATAGGCCCGTCGTCTGCGGGAACCCGGTGGGGTTCTGCATCGTCGGTGCACTGATGAGCGCAGACTGCCCCAGCGCCTCTTCGTCATAGGTGTTGGCGCCAAGCGGCATGATCGCGGCCACCGATAGGAACTTGGTCAGGCCGAAGAAGAATCCCAGGTCGAGCGTGAACTGGTTGCCGATTAGCTGGTAGCGCTGCTCGCTGGTGCCAAGCGGTGGTACAGGCAGCGTCGGCGAAAACGGGTTGTGGGCCCAGCCGAAGCTGGTCTGGATGCCGAACTCGTACTGCTGCGGTGTCTGAGCTCGCTCAATCGTCACCATGCTGTAGGCATCGGTGGTCTGCGGCGTCAGCATGAAGTCGAAGCTGCGATCGGCGCGGGCGGGCGCGGGCTGACTGGCCTGCGCACAGAAGGCCAGCGCGACTAGACTCAGCGTCGAGAAAAACCGAGACATCGCACTGCGACGCAGGGTCACATCTGAGCGCGGGCAGAGATCAGGCTGCGTCTGCATCAGTCGAGACTCGCATCGAGGTTGGAGAGGACGGCGGCCGTGCCGGCGTTCATGTACACCGGCGGATTCAGCATCGGGTTCACATTGAGCCGCATGACCAAGCGCACGACACCGCGCCCCGCATTGGCCTCTGGCTGACGTACACCTTGATAGAGGATCCGGGTCATGGCCGGCGTGCTCGGTGCGGCCATGGTCGTCGGGTCGTAGGGGGGCTCCAGCGTCACCAGGAGCTCCTCGATGTTGGCGAGGTTCGTCGGGACCGAGAAGGTGATGCCGCTGAAGTTCTGGTTCGGCAGGTCCGGCGCCGCCGCCGAGGTCGCAGTCGAGAAGCTAAAGAATCCGAACAGCGTGCCCGAGATCGGCTTCGTGTACTGCCGCGGGTTACCAACGTAGAAGTCGGGGTTGGGCAGTCCCTTGTCCTGCTTGGCCCCCTTGCCCAGGTAGCGGTAGTAGTAGCAGTCGTTTAGTCGCTGCACCGACGCGGCTCTGTCCTCGGCATTGGACGTCGAGATCGGCGGCAGGCGGCGACGCGGGTCGTTGGCGGCGTCGGGGTTGTTGCGGACCAAGGCCAGGAGCGCGATCGGCGCTCGGCCGGTAATGGTCGGGTCGACGGCGTTGAACTTGGTCTCAGAAGCCGTGACTTTCCGCGCCTGCAGCACCAAGCCAAGCTGCAGCTGATCCGCCGTTGTACCGTCGGTCACCACCTGCGCCTTGCGACTAAACAGGCTGGCTCCGCAGACCTCTTCGGGGTCGGTACCGCTGGTGCAGCGCTCGTCATCGCTGTCGAGCCCGCGCACTAAGCACTGGTCGTTAGGATCGACGGCGCGCACGACCTGAAAGCCGGGAAACGACTCCGGGGCGTCGGTCCCGACATCGGCCGAAAGCCGCTGGTAGGTAGCGCCGCTGCCATCGTTGATCCGGGCCCACATCTCGACGTGCAGGGGGATGACCGTGCCGCCTGGACCGGGCGCCTGCAAGGGCAGCGGCGTCGGCATGTTGGCCACCTGCGGGAACGCGGTAGCCAAGACCACCACCGATCCATGGAAGGCGTCGCAGCCGGACTGCGCAAGCAGCGGAAGCGGCAGAAGAACCGAGGCGAGCCGGGCGAGCAGAGCCCCCGGTCGCGCCAACCTTTTCAATGCATTTCGCGCCGATGCTCTCACATAAGCAGCGTACTGACCTACAACTGCCTCTGTCAATCGACGGTTCGTGGCCCGCAAAAAGGGTCCACGACTCGGGCAGCATCCGCGCCGCGCCACGACGACCAGACCCGCTTCCTGCGCCAGCTGTTCGGCCAGCGACCACCCGACCCCTCAAGTTGATACAATGGCTCTTCTTATCGATGTCCGCGGAGACGCAAGGGGGGGGGCCCCCGGATCTGGTGGGTACGGTCATCAATGACCGCTACCAAATCGTGGAACGCTTGAGCGAAGGCGGCATGGGCGTGGTTTATCGCGCCCTGCACACCGTGCTGCAGAGCCCGTTCGCCATCAAAGTCCTGCTGCATCCTCAGATGAAGAAGGCGCAGCAGCACTTCCTGCAGGAAGCGCGTCTCGCCTCCAAGATCAATCATCCCAACACCGTCTACATCGCCGACTTTGGCGTCCTCGCCGACGACCGACCGTACCTGGCGATGGAATTCCTGGCCGGGCCCACGCTGTCGGGGCTCCTCAAAGCCGGCCCAATGGACGCCCTGCGAGCCGCCCAGATCGCGCTACAGATCGCCCGCGGACTGCAGGCGGTCCACGACAAGGGAATCATTCACTGCGACTTGAAGCCTGAGAACGTCTTTGTGCTGAAGCAGGGGGCGCAGGGGGCGAATCAGGACTTCGTGAAGATTGTGGATTTCGGGATCGCGACGTCGCTGAACCAGGATCAGGGGCCGCTTCTACCCGATCTGCCGGCGGCGGGAGAGCGGAAGAAGACGGGCAATACGCTGGTCGATGCTGACGATGCCAACCGCACGGTAACGGGCGGCATCGTCGGTACGCCGCCGTACATGGCTCCCGAACAGGTGCGCGGCCAGGCGCTGGACTTCCGCGTCGATCAGTACGCGCTGGGTTGCATCATCTACCAGATGCTGGCGGGCAAGGTGCCGTTTGACGGCCCGAACATGAACGCCACGCTAATGAGCCACATCTTCGATCCTGTGCCTCCGCTGGCTAGTCGCGGCGTGACGGTGCCACCGTCGCTGGAAGCGGTGATCATGCGCCTGCTGAGCAAGGAGGCCGCTGGTCGCTACGCATCGATGGTCGAGGTCGAAGGGGCCTTGGCCACCGAGATCGATCTGCTGCAGCTGCAGCGAGGCGAAAAGACAGCGGTGCCGCGGGCGCTAGCGGCGAGCCTGGGCATGCGGGGCCGGGGGAGTGTGCTGATCCTCGGCGGGCGCAGCGTGCCGCTGTGGCTGCTGGCGCCGATGCTGCTGGTTCTTATCGGTGGCGGTGGCTTTTTGGCCTACCAAGCGTTGCGACCGCGCGAAGTGCGACGCGAGCTGCGTCCTGGCGAGCTACAGCAGCTACGCGAGCGAGCCCTTTCGGTGCTGCAGGGCACGCTGCGCTCGACGGGGGCGGAGCTCTCGGCACTGCGTATCGCGGCGGCCGGCGCGATGGGACTTTCGCACGATCTCAGCCTGCGCGGCACGCTGGAAGAGCAGCTGCAGGCGGCGGCGACGCGCGGTGACCTGGAGCTGCAGATCGCCGCTGCTGAAGCCCTGGGAAGCCTGGGCGATCGGGCGGCGGTTCCAAGCTTGGCCACGCTGCTAGAGCAGGCCAAGGATCCGGCTGTGCGGGCGGCCGCGGCGCGCAGCCTGCGTCAGCTTGGCGATCCCCGCGGGCAGGCTGCCCTGACTGCAATGATCGAAGGCAGCGATCCCGAGGCGCAGCTCCGCGCCGCGCTCCTCTTGTGCGAAGGCGCTACGGGCAAGGCGCAGGCACTGCTGGCCAACGTCAGCAAGCAAGATCAGGCGCCGAGCGCGGTTCGCATCAGCGCGCTCTCCTGTCTTTCGCAGGGGGCTGAGCCCAAGGCACGGAGCGATGCCCGGCAGGCGCTGCAGGCCCTGGTGCTTGGCGGGGGGCCACCGGCTGAGCGTGCGACGGCGGCGGCTCGCCTGAGTGAACTGGGAGATGACACCGCCCGCGAGTACCTGCGGACGGCAGTCAAGCGACCCGGGGCTGCGGCGGATCAGCTCCTGGCCGCTCGCATGCTGGCCAGTCCAGAAGAGCCGTCGGCGGTCGTGCTGTGCCGTCGCTACGTCGCAGAAAAGCGGGGTGAAGCGAGCACCCGCCAGCTGGCAGCCGAAGGGCTGGCGGCGGGCGGTGATATTTTTGACGCTCGATTGCTTGGCGAGCAGCTTGCTCCCGGAGAAAGCAGCGCAGTACAGCAGGCGAACGCCGCCGCGATCTTGCTGCTGGCCGCGCAGGACCCCGGCACCCTGTCGGCAGCATCGCTGTCTTGGGCCCGCAGTGCGCTGCAGGATCGCAGTGCCCTGGCTCGCTTGGCCGCTGCCGCGACGCTGGCGGATGTGCAGGGCGCGGGGGCGGTCGCGCTTCTCGCCGACTTGGCGAAGGATCGCGATGCCAATGTCCGCCGTGGCGCGGTGCGAGCCCTGGCCCAGCGACGAGAATCGGAGGCGCTGAGCGCTCTCTTGGGCAGCCTGGATGACGCCGACCCCGAGGTACGTGAAGAGACGCTGCGATCGCTTTCGCGGGTGGCCAGCAGTAGCCGCAAGGCGAACGATCCCGGTTCATCGGCGCAGGTCATGAAGCGCCTGATGCAGATCAGTGATCAGGGCTCGACCGTGGAGCAGGTACTGGCAACCGGGGCGCTCATCAGCTTCGGTGACAGTGGCCAGAACGAGAAGCTGCGCAGCTTTCAGCAGTCGGGTGATGCCGAGGTTCGTCGCCTGGTGGTGGAGCAGGCGCGAGGGAACCTCGACATCTTGATCTCCGCGCTGAAAGACGGCACGGCCCAGGTGCGCTTTGCTGCGGCTCGCCGGCTGGCTGAGCGCGGTGATCGCCGGGCCGAGAGCGCGCTGCGTGAGGCACTGAGCCAAGGCGGCCGGGATGGCGTCATTGCCCTTGGCCTGCTGCGCAAGCTGGGCGTGCAAGTTGGGGCGAGCGAGGTGGCGGGAGCGACGGCGCAGCCGGCTGCTCAGTCGGGTGGCGACGATCTCAATGGGCGCCTGTCGCAGATCGAGTCGCTTGGGCAGCTGCCTAGTGAAGTCGCGCTGCCGCTCCTGCGTCAGGCCTCGCGCGAAGCGGACGTCGAGCTGCGGCGGGCCGCGATCGATTCCCTGGCCGAGCTTTACCGCCGGGAGCGTGATGCGGGCGTGATGGCCACGCTGCGACGAATGCTGAGCGATTCCGATGCCGGCGTGCGGGCGCGCGCTGCGGCAGCGATCAGTGCGCTTGCGACCCTGCCCACGGCCCCGTCAGCTGCCCCCAGCGAGGCCACCCCGCCGCCCAAGGCCCCCGACGATGCGGTGGGCAACGCGGGCGGCAACCGAACCCCGGCCAACCCGACAGCTCCCGTTGATGCCGGCACCACCCTGGGGGCTGCCGTCGATGGCGGCAGCGGAGCGGGGGCCCCCGAGGAAGGGAAAGGCGAGGACGGCGAGACGCCCGAGAAGCCAGCGACCGCTAAGGTCAGCCAAGCTGAGCAGCTCCTGCGCAACGGCTTGGAGTCCTTCTCAAAACGAGAATTCAAGAAGGCGCAGCGTCAGCTAGAGAAGGTCAATGCCCTGTGCAGCCGCAACAAGAAAGCCGCCACCGATTGCGCGCTGCTGATGACGCAAGCCGGCCTTACGCTGGGGCAGATCCACGAGAGCCAAAAAGAGCCCGGCGAAGCGATGAACGAGTATCAGCGGGTCGTGGCCCTGGGCGGGGCGGGCAAGGCCGATCTGCGAAGCCAGGCCGAGCGAGCGGTGGCGCGACTGTCTCCGCTTCTGGGGCAGGTGGTGACGCTGCAGCGCGACAAGAAGGGCAAGTGTGTGCAGGGGACGATCTGGCTGCCGCCAGGAAGCCACATGGTCAAGCTGGGCGGCAAGATCGAGCCGATTGAAGTGCAGGCGCAGGGGCGTGTGCAGGTGGGGGTGTGCCCATGACACCAGCTTTTGTTTCTTTGCTGCCTTGGGCTGAGCTTCCCGTCGAGACTCGGCCAATCGTGGTTTCCCTTTTGGCCGCGCTTCTGCACGAGGTGGGGCGACCGATCTCGCGAACGGCGCGCACTGTTCGCTCGGGCAAGCTCGCGATCGCAGGCTTTCGCACGCTGCTCTGGGCAGACTTGTTTGGGACCGCAGCCCCGGGGGATGCCCCCGACGGTCATGACGCGCCGCGCCGTCGCTTTGATCAGCTGACACAGGCCTTGGCCCAGGCCTGGCCCGCGCTGGCTACCGAGCCGCGCATCCGGGGAGTCGCGGCTCAGCTGGATTCGATTGAACAGCTGCGAGCGTCGCTGCTTGCGAACGACGAAGCAGCGACGGCGCAAGCCATGGGAATCGCCCTGTCGATTGAGCGGCTGCTCGAAGAGCTATTGGTCGAGTTCGAGCGCGATCCAGTCTCGCAGAGCCCGCGCGGTGGGGGGCAGTGAGACGCGGCGCTAGCGCGAGTCGTAGACGCGATCGGCGGGCAGCTCGATGCACGAGAGGAAGCCGCTGCGTCCGCAGCCGGTGTCAATGCCGATGAGGTCGCCGCGGCGCCAGACCTCGCGCACGTGATCGGGTGTGCTCGCAACGCCATCGGGGGGCAGCGAGCTGGTATCGGTGTGGCCGAAGACCACCCGCTTGCCGCTATAGCCCTGAAAAAAGTCGCGCTCGCGCATCCACAAGAGGGGGCGCTGCCGTCCCATACGTGGGTGCATCCATTCGTGACCTTCTCCATCGAGGCCGGCGTGGACATAGATGGCGTGCTCGTCCTCGTAGAAGAAGGGCAGGGCTTCCATCCAGCTGCGCAGTCCCGCCGGGAACCACTCCTGCGGCTGCAGCAGCAGCATCGTCTGCTTCAGATCATCCATTGCGCTGACATCAACGACCGATCGCAGGAGGGCCCGGCAGCCGTTCCCTTCCGGCAACAGGAACCCCGGATTGGGTGCATCCAGCGTCTCCAGCCAGGCGTCTTCGTGATTGCCGCGTAGCGTGATGACTGCGCAGCGTTCGGTCTGGCGCAGGCTCTCGATTCGCTCGACCACTTCGATCGACTGCGGGCCGCGGTCGAGGTAGTCCCCCAGAAACACCAGCGTGTCTTCGCTGAAGAGCGGTGGCAGCTTTGCTAACAGACGATTCAGGTGCGCAAGCTCACCGTGGATGTCACCGATGGCAAAGGTTCGTCCCACGGCCGGGATCGTATCACGTCGCTGCGGGCCTGAGCGGGCGGCATGTGCGATGGGCGGCAAGGCCAGGTTTTTGTGGGACATCCCGCGCCGCATCGTCCGCGGGAAAGGTGTTTTAATGGCCGCATGCTGACCGCTGGATTTTTTGCGCGTCGCCAGCTGGGTTCCCACCTGCCTGGCTTTGCGCGTAAGCTGCTTTTGCCTGGGCTGCTGCTGTCGTTGCTTGTGCATAGCGGCTGTCCTCGCCACGCACCATCGACCGCTGGGGGCAGCGGAGACGCGGCAGATGCACTGGCCAAGTCGGCCTTGGCAGCATCGCCACCGAAAGCCGTGCCCGCCCCGTTGCAGAGGAAGAACATGCCACGTTCGAAAGACTGGACTCGGGTCACCACCCTCATCGACGAGCAGAAGTTTGAAGAGGCCCGCGAGCTGTGCAGCACCATTCGCGCCGCGGCGCAGCGGGCTGGAAACGGCGAAGAGTGGACGGAAGCGCTGATCAAAGAAATTCAGCTGCAGATCGCGCTACACGGCTACGAGACCGCCGTGCGCCTGCTGCGCACCGAGTCTTGGCCGCAGGATCCACTGTCGCAGGTGGCACTGGAGCTTTACTACGCGCATAGCTTGATGGCGTATCTGCAGGCCTACTCGTGGGAGATCGGCCGACGAGAGCGAGTCGAGACGCAGGGACCTATCGACCTCAAGGTCTGGAGCAAGGATCAGATCTACAGCGAGGCCCAGCGAGCCTACGCCCGGATCTTCGCGCGGCGTGATGAGCTGTCGGGTTCACCCGTCGCGGTGCTCAAAGACTATGTCCAGCCGGGCGGCTATCCCGACCACATCCGCGGCACGCTACGCGACGCGGTGACCTATCTAGCCGTCGAGCTACTCGCCGATAGCGCGCAGTGGCGACCGGTGCAGAGCAATGAGCTGTTTCGGTTGGACTTCGGCCAGCTGCTCTCGGGACAGCTGGCCGCCGAGGCGCGGGCCCTGGATGACGACAGTCGGCATCCGCTGTTGCGCGCGATCGCCCTACTGGACGATCTTGAGCGCTTCCACCAGAGCCAAGGGGACGGCCATCGCGAAGCCGCGTTGGAGGCCCGCTTCGAGCGGCTGCGTCGTCTGCATCAGCACTTCACCGAGCGCAGCGATCGGGCCCAGATCACGGCTCAGCTGGCAGGTCTCTTGCCGGCGTATCGCAGCCTGCCGTGGTGGTCGATGGGCATGGCGCTGCAGAGCGAGCTTGTGCGCGAGGGGACCGGCGATCTGAAGCAGGCCTACGCGCTGTCGCAGGCCGGTAAGCAAGCGTTTCCGGACTCGATCGGCGGCAAGATCTGCGACGGTCAGCTGCGGGCCATCAGCGCGGCCGACTACAGCATGGAGTCGATGCAGAGCGATGGTCTGGGCCAGCGCTCGCTGCGCCTGCGCCACAAGAACCTTACCGAGCTGCACTTCCGCGCCTATCGCGCCGATCTGCAGGAGCGTCTAGAGACCTCGCAGAACTACAACCTGCTTCCCAACGGGGACGAGCTGCGGCGTCTGTTGCGCTCTCAGAAGCCGGTGGCGAGCTGGGTCGAAAAGCTGCCGGCGACGCCGGACTATCAGATGCACAGCACCTACGTGACGCCGCCGCTCAAGCAGAAGGGCTGGCACATCATCGTGGTGTCGATGGGCGCGGACTTCGCGGCGCCGAACAATCGCATCGTCGGGACGAACTTCATCGCCACCGACTTGGTGGTGGTCAGCCGCGCCATCGATAAGAGCCTGGAAGTGACAGCGGTGTCGGGCCCCACCGGCCAACCGCAGCCCGGGGCGTTGGTGTCTCTGTACGAGTTCAACTACGGCGGCAAGCATCGCCGGCTGGATAGCGAGAAGACCGATGCGCAGGGCATCGCGCGCTTTTCGGGATCGGATGGCAAGTCGGTCTTTGTCGTCGCGCAGCAGGGCGATAACTGGGCGCTGGATACCAACAACATCTACTTCGGACGACGCTATCGCGAGTCGGCCGAGAAGGCCTCGCTGGTCTACACCGATCGCAGCATTTATCGCCCGGATCAGAAGCTGTACTTCAAGGTCGTGGCCTACTCCGGGCGACGCGAAGCCGCGCGCATGGAGGTCGAAAAGGGCGCCAAGCTGGTCGTCGTCCTGATCGACGCCAACAATCAGGAGGTCGCCAAGCAGGAGCTGACGAGCAACGAGTTTGGCAGCGCGGCCGGCGAGTTTCTGATCCCCAGCGGTCGCCTGCTGGGCGGCTGGCGGGTCGAGGTGCGCGGCAGCTACAGCGGACAGACCGGAGTACGCGTCGAGGAATACAAGCGGCCGACCTTCGAGGTGAAGCTGTCCGACCCCACCGAAGCGCTGCGTCTGGGCCGCAAAGCCACGCTGCCGGGCGAGGCGAGGTACTTCTTTGGTCTGCCCGTGACCTCGGGCAAGGTGGTGTATCGGGTTAGCCGCGAGCCGGTCTATCCCTGGTGGTGGGGCTTCTTCGGCTTCCCGACGCTGGGCGGCAGTCAGACGGTGGCCAACGGCACCGCCGAGATCGACGGAAGCGGTGGGTTCAAGATCGTCTTTACGCCCAGTGCCGACGAGCGGCAGGCGGCAGAAAAGAACGCCAAGGACATCAGCTACCGCTATCTGGTCAAAGCCGATCTGACCGATGAAGGGGGCGAGACGCGCTCGGCATCGCGCAGCTTCCGACTTGGCTTTGTCAGCATCGAAGCGCAGATCTCTCTCGATGTCGGCTTTGTGCGGGCCGGGGGGCCAGAGCCGGGGGCCGCGGCGCCGACCTTGACCGTGCGGCGTAGCAGCCTCGATGGCGTGGCGCGCAGCGGCGAAGGTGTGTTCCGCTTGGTGGCGCTGAAGTCAGCCGGTCCCGTGGTCATGCCCGCCGCGCTGCCCGCTACCAGCAGCGAGCCGAGCGACGAGGAAGGCGAAGGCACGCCTACACAGGCGGCCTATCAGACCCCAGGCGATCGGCTGCGTCCGCGCTGGAATCCGGCCTACTCGGAAGAAGCCACGTTGGCTCGGCTCTCCGACGGTGCTGAGCAGCAGCGGGGCAAGCTAAAACACGACGACAAAGGCGAAGCGCAGCTGAAGCTGCCGCCCCTGCCTCCGGGCGCATATCGCCTGCGCTACGACACACTCGACGAGTTCGGACAGAAGGTCGAGGCCTGGAAAGACTTCGTGGTCGCCGACAGCCAAGCCAGCGGCGGCGCCCCTTCAGCACTGCCGTTTTTCGCCCGCTTCAAGAGCGCACAGGTCGGGGTTGGTCAGACGGCGCGGCTGTATGTCGGCTCGGGCTTTGCCGGACAGGCGATGAGCCTGGAGATCTTCCGCAGCGGTCAGCTTGTCGAGCGACGCGCGCTGTCGGGCAGCACGCTGATCGAGTACCCGATTCGCGAGGAGGATCGCGGCGGTCTGGGCTTTGTCGTGTGGATGGTGCGCGACCACCAGTACCTCAACCAGCAGCTATCGCTGCAGGTGCCCTGGGACCACAAAGAGCTGCAGATCAGCTTCCAGAGCTTCCGCGACAAGCTGCGCCCCGGCGCGCGCGAGTCTTTCCGCATCAAGGTCCAGGGCTCAGACGGGGCCTTCCTGGGGCGCGGCATGGCCGAGCTTTTGGCCTATATGTACGACCGCAGCCTCGACCTGTTCGCGCCGCATCATCCACCAAGCCCGCTGTCGCTGTTTCCCTATCGCGGCAACAGCGTGTGGTCGCGTGCTTCGCTGAGCGTCGCGCCAACGCAGTGGGTCAGTAACGAGTACAGCGCGCCGGGGCAGCCCGGGACACGGCTCGGCGCAGCTACGCTGACGTTTTACGAGAGCTATGGTGTCGGAGGGCCTGGCATGGCCTTCGGCGGCATGGGGGGGCACCCCATGGCAACCCGCGCTGGGGCGGTGATGATGATGGCCCCGAGCATGCCGCCACCGGCCGCCCGCGCCGCGGCACCTGGCGCCCCGCCTCCGATGCAGGCGGCTCCCGCTCCCAAGTCGCCCGGCGGACCCATGCGCGAGCAGAGTCGGGCCGAACCGGACAGTAAGCCGAAGGAGGAACGAGCAGCCGGCGAAGGGGGCAGCAACGCGAACGAGCCGCCGCAGATCCGCAGCAACTTTGCCGAGACGGCGTTCTTTGCTCCGGCGCTGCTGCTCGACAAGGACGGCACCGCGGTCGTGGAGTTTGAAGCCCCGGACTCAGTGACCGCGTGGAACGTTTGGGTGCATGCGATCACCAAGGATCTGCGCTCGGGATCGCTGCGGCGCGATGCTCGCACGGTCAAAGAGCTGATGGTGCGTCCCTACCTGCCGCGCTTCTTCCGCGAAGGCGACAGCGCTGAGCTGAAGGTGATGGTCAATAACGCCAGCGAGCGCGCGCTCAGCGGATCGCTGAAGCTTGAGATCCTCGATCCCGACACCCAAGAGCCAAAGCACGCGCTGTTCCAGCTACAGAAGACCGAGCAGTCTTTCCAGGTCGATGCCGGCAAGAGCGCCACGCTAAGCTTCGCACTGTCGGCTCCGCGTGCCGTCGGTGAATACGCGTTTCGGGTGGTCGCAAGGGCCGCGGATCTCAGCGATGGTGAGCTGCGTCCGCTGCCTGTCCTGCCCAGCCGCATGCACCTGGCCGAGTCGCGCTTTGTGACCCTGCGCGACAAGGATCAGCGAACGCTGAGCTTCCCCGATATGGCGAAAAACGACGACGCCACGCGGATCCACGAACAGCTGGTCGTCACTCTCGATAATCAGCTTTTTTATACCGTGCTGAAGTCGCTGCCGTACTTGGTGAGCTATCCCTACGAGTGCGTTGAACAGACTGCCAATCGCTTCCTGTCGACTGGCATCGTGTCGTCGCTGTACCGCAAGTACCCAGCGGTGTCGCGCATGGCCGAGGACTTCAGCAAGCGCAGCACGCAGCTAGAGCGCTTCGATGGTCCCGATGCCAATCGCCCCGCCAACAAGATGACGCTGGAAGAGTCTCCATGGCTGCAGCAGGCGCAGGGGGGACGTAAGCCCGGCCGCGGGCTCTTCGACGGGCTGGAGCCCGGCCTGATCAACGTGCTCGATCCGCGCATCGCTCGTGCGCAGCGGGACAGCGCGCTGGCGCGACTTCGCAAGATGCAGACCTCGCTCGGCGGCTTCCCATGGTTCCCCGGCGGACCGCCTTCGCCGTACATGACGCTGTACTTGATGCATGGCTTCGCCAAGGCCGCCGAGTTCCAGGTCGAGGTTCCCAAAGACATGGTGCAGCGCGGCTGGCAGTACCTGGCGCAGCACTTTCGACAGGACTACCTCGGCTGTCTGAAAAAAGACGAGTGCAGTCGCGAGTTCCTGACCTTCTTGAACTACGTCGCCAGCGCCTATCCCGATGCCTCGTATACCGGCGATGCGCTGAGCGGCGAAGAGCGGAAGCAGATCCTCGACTACACATTCAAGCGCTGGAAGGATCTGTCGCCGTTAAGCAAAGGTCAGCTGGCGCTGACGCTGCGGCGCATGGGACGGGCGGCAGACGGCAAGCTGGTATGGGCCAGCGTCATGGACTCGGCGCGCTCGGCTCCGGATCAGGGGGTGTTTTGGGCCGCCGAAGATCGCTCATGGCTGTGGTATCGCGACACCATCGAATCGCACGCCTTCGCGCTGCGTGTGCTGATGGAGCTTGAGCCCGAGAACGCCAAGAAGGACGGGCTGGTGCTGTGGCTGCTGCTCAACAAGAAGCTGAACCAGTGGAAGTCGACGCGCGCCACCGCCGAGGTCATTTATTCGCTGATCCACTACCTGCGGCAGGAAGGCGCGCTGGGTATTCGCGAAGATGCCAGCGTGCACATCGGCACGACCGCCAGCACCGCGCTGCACGAGGCCTTTGTCTTCGAGCCGGACAAGTACGTCGGCAAGACGCAGATCGTCGTGCCGGGCGCGCGCTTGGCGGCTGATCCGGCGGGCATGTCGACGGTGCGCGTCGAGAAGCAGAGCAAGGGCTACATGTTTGCTTCGGCCACCTGGCACTACTCGACGGATCGTCTGCCCAGCGAGGGCCGCGGCGACTTCTTCCAGGTTGTGCGCAGCTACTTCAAGCGCGTCAACAACGGGCAAGAGTTCGTGCTCAAACCCCTCGCCGAGGGTGAGCCGCTGCAGATTGGTGACGAGGTCGAAGTCCACGTGTCCCTGCGCAGCAAGCACGAGGCCGAGTATGTTCACCTGCGCGATCCACGTGCCGCCGGTCTAGAGCCCGAAGCGGCGGTGTCTCGTTACAAGTGGGATCTGGGCTTGGCCTACTACGAAGAGGTGCGCGACAGCGGCATGAACTTCTTCTTCGAACGGCTACCCGTCGGCGAGTACCTGTTTAAGTACCGGCTGCGGGCGAACATGGCGGGCAAGTTCCGCGTAGGTCCGGCGACGGTGCAGTCGATGTACGCGCCGGAGTTCAACGCGTTTTCGGCCGGCCATGTGCTGCAGGTGAAGTAAGGGCGGCGGGGTAAGGGGGGCCGGGCAGGGGGCGGACGCTACGGGAACAGCGTGCCGCTCTTATTAATCAGCTCGGTGCAGGTGGTGATGCCGGTGATCGACGCCAGCCGGAAGCTGCTCTTGGCGTCGACTGCGCTCAGCGGAACCTTGGTCTTGAGCGTGGGGTTGCTGGCATCGACGGTGTTCTGTTCTGAGCGATCGAGCGTGGCGCCAGACGCAGCGCCGCCCGAGGGCAGTGCCGTGCTGGTGTAGCTGAAGCGCTGGCGCTGCACGGTGTACACATCGCCAGTCACGAAGCCGCCGATCTGGATGGTCACACCGGGCTTTTTGTCGTTGTCCTGATCGAACACCGCGGCATCGGTCGCTGCAGTTGGCAGGGGGTCGTTGATGGGGTCAGTGAGCTTGCAGCCGACGAGCACCGTCGCCTGATCTCGCTGCCAGGTGATGCTCCCCGCCGTGTCACAGACCTTAACTGGCGCCGTACTGCTGGGCGTGGTCTGCGGCACCATGTCGGGAATGGTCACGGTGCTAATGCCCGGAACGCCGGTGGAGGTGATGCGGCAGTCGCGCTGCACCATGACTAGCTGATTGTTGGCATCGAGCTTGAAGTCGGCGAACGACAGGGTAGTGACCGTCGATTCCTTGACGCCAAACCCTGGGACGTTCTGCGCCTGCGTGACTTTGCTTTGAATGGCCCAGCTGCCGATGAACTTGGCGTCGTTGGCTTTCGTCAGATTGCCGCCGCTGCAGAAGGCGGGCTGAACGGCCATGTCCACTGTCGACATCGTGGCCATGTCCGGCGTGTCAACGGCTGCGTCCTTCTCATCACCGGTTGTCGAGCCGCCGGGGCAGCCAAGGGCGGGGGCCAACATGAGCGCCAGTGCGGGCGCGGAGAGCTTGCTCTGGTACATCGTCCTGCTCCTAGTTGAGTCGAATCCGAGCTTGTATTTTCCCGCGGATCGTCACCGGCCGAGCGAAATTGTGCGTGGGCGCAAGAACACGACGCCCTTCGTCCGCAGACTCCGGTATCCTGACTCGCGGTCTGCGGGGGCGATGACCGCCCCAGCATCTACTTGAGCTTGGGAGGGGAACATGTCGACGGGAAAGTTGATTGCGGTAACGGGTGCAACCGGCAACGTCGCG
This sequence comes from uncultured Myxococcales bacterium, assembly GCA_937952145.1. Taxonomy (GTDB): domain Bacteria; phylum Myxococcota_A; class Polyangia; order Palsa-1104; family JAEUJZ01; genus JAEUJZ01. The sequence continues at coordinate 22,318 of CALFYE010000078.1, read as the reverse complement.
CCTGAGGTGATCTCGCTACTGCTTGCCGCGGGACAGCGCGTGCGGGCCATTGTTCGCAATCCTGGCAAGGCCGCGGCGCTGGCTGCCCGGGGGGCCGAGATCGTCGAAGCCGATCTAGGTCGGCCGCGCACCCTGGAGCATGCGTTCGATGGTGCAGACGCCGTGCTGTCGATCGTGCCGCCGGGACCCGTGGCGCCGCAGCAGAGCTCGGCGGTTTTCTGGGCGGCTCGCCAGGCCCGCGTGGGGCATGTCGTGCGACTCTCGGCGTTTGGTGCAGCGCACGATGCACCGACGGTAAATAGCCGCCTACATGCGCTGTCGGATGCCGAGCTTGAGCGCTCGAACGTGCCCTACACCATCCTCAAACCCCACTTCTTCATGCAGAACCTGTTCATGGCCGCTGAGTCGGTCAGTCGCGAGGGCGCGATGTACCTGGCGATGGGTGAAGGCCGCATGGGGATAATCGATGTCCAGGACATCGCAGCCGTCGCGGCGCACGTGCTGAACACGCCGGGACACGAGGGCAAGACCTATGTCATGACCGGCCCCGAGTCGATCGACATGCACGCCGTGGCTGCCGCCTTTTCCGAGTCGGTGGGGCGAGCGGTGCGCTATGCGCCGATTCCGGTGACCGCCCTCGATCAGGGCATGGCGCAGATGGGCATGGACGAGTTCACGCGCACCATGCTCTGCGACTACTTCACGGCCTACAGCAACAACTGGGGCGATGTCGTGACCCACACCGTGCCGCAGCTGCTCGGCCGCCCAGCGCGATCGATCCGCGACTTTGCGCGCGCCGTGGCCGGGGCCTTCGGCGCAGGCCAGAGCTAGCCGAACCCTCGCGAGTCGGCCGCGCGGTCGCCCGCTGGCAGGTCTGATGTCGGGTCGAGCCGGCCCCGCCTTGGCGTATAGTGCGCCGCGATGAGCAAGGCAGGCAGACGTCGAGCGCTGGTGACCGGTGGCAGCCGCGGCATTGGCCTAGCTATTGCGCGTGACCTGGCTCGCGATGGGCTGGAGGTGCTAGTCACCTACGGTCGGGATCGCGAGGCTGCACAAGCAGCGGTCGTGGCAGCCGCTGCTGAAGGGTTGCCGATCACCGCGGTGCAGGCTGATGCCGCCGATGCTGCCTGCTGGGATGCTCTGTTCGCTCGCGATGGCGAGCACCGGCTTGCCGAAGACGGGGTGCAGGTGCTGGTCCACGCGGCGGGCTTTACTCGAGATGGGTTGCTGATGACGCAGGCGTCGGCTGACTTTGATGCCGTGCAGGCCGTGCACCTGCGCGGAGCCTATCTGGCGACGCGGGCCGTGCTGCGCGGCATGATTGCTGCTCGTTGGGGGCGCATTATCTTCCTGTCGTCGCCTACCGCCGTCCTCGGGCGCCGCGGCCAGTGCAGCTACGGCGCGGCCAAAGCGGGTCTTTTGGGCTTGGTGCGCAGCCTCATCGCCGAGGTCTCGCGATTTCAGATCACCGCCAACTGCGTCTCGGCTGGGCTGATTGAAACGGCGCTTACGGCTGACTTGCCGGAGGCGGTCAGGCAGTCGCTGCTGTCGACGGTGCCGATGGGGCGCAGCGGCCAGGTTGAAGAAGTAGCGGCTCTCGTCCGTTTCATAGTCTCTGAGCACGCGGGCTACATCACCGGCCAGCACATCGCCGCCGATGGGGGACTAGACACACTGGCCGGCGATGCGTTTTAGTTGGCTCTCACCGCAGTCATCCCAGACGCGGCAAGGACTGGCAACGGACAATGGCAACCCCTGAGCTTCGCAACGAGATTAAAGAGCTTCTAGTTAGCAGCCTGCACCTGGAGCGCACGCCTGACAGCATCGATGATCAGGCGCCGCTGTTTCAGACGGGCCTCGGCCTGGATTCGATCGATGCGCTGGAACTGGCTGTGGCCATCGAGCGCAAGTATCGCGTGACCATCCCGGACGAAAAGGTCGGTAAACAAGCGTTCGCTTCCGTCGCGGCGCTCGCGGACTATGTCGCCGCGAACCGCTGAAGCGATGAGCCGTTGCCGGGGCAGGCTGCACGGCCTCGCCTGTGGCTTGTTGCTTAGCGCAGCCGTAGGGGGGGCAGAAGCACAGAACCCGCCACCGCCGCCCCCAGCCGGGGCCATGGGCACCTCAGCAACGGTGGCTGTACCGGGTAGCGCTGAAGAGCTGATGGCACGCATCGATCGAGCGCAGCGCGATCTGCGCACCCTATCCGCTGACTTCGTGCAGCTAAGCCGCGTGAAGCTGTTCCGGCAGGAGCTCCGCTCGGAGGGACGGCTGGTCTACGACAAGGGCGGGAGCCCGACGACGGCTGCGACGCCGGCGCGCTTGCGCTGGGAGTATCTAAAACCCGATCCCTCGACGGTGCTCCTGATCGGCGAGCGCGCCACGATGCGCATGGGCACGCTGCCGCCGCAGGTCTTCGACACGGGTAAGGATCCTAAGCTGCGCGCCATCTTTGCGCAGCTACGGCTCTGGCTGGGCCAGGGCGAGCTTGCGAGTGCGCGCGACCAGTACGACATCTCTGTGGGGGGCAAGCCCGGCCAGCCAGCCCTCGTCTTGGCACCGCGGGCAAGCTCTCCGCTGGCAGCGACGTTCGCGCGGATCGAGCTCCAGGTCGACGGCACGAACTTGGCGCTGCTTCGCTTGTTGCTCGTCGAGCGCAGCGGCGATGAAAAAGAGATCCGCTTCGCCAAGATCCAGCGCAACCCGACGCTGGACACGCGTCTGTTTGCCGAATAGCGGGCGCTCGGGCGGCGTTATGGCCGGGCCTCTGGCCGCGACCCAGCGGCGCGAAACCCGCGAGCTTCCGACGCGGAAGCTGGCCTTGCGTGGCCCTGGACCCCGCCGGGAAAGGCGCAAGATTTGGTGACATGGGCCGGCGAGTTCGGATACAGTGTTCCCGTCGTAGCTTTCCTATTAGCACGCTGCTGTATGCGGCCAGTCAGTCGGTGTCTACCGCCGCTGGTCCAACCTTATCCACCTGAGCAACACCGAACCTAGAAGCAGTTCAAGAAAGGGAGACACTCAATGACTCGTATGAACTCGGTCAAGCATGTTCTGTTGGCGTTGGGGCTGGGGACGATGGCGGCGGCCTGTGACGGCGGCGGCGGCATGACGCAAACCAAGATGTACGCCGACATCCAGGCTGACATGAAGTCGCTGACCTGCTTGCAGTCGGGTTGCCACAACGCCACTGCGACGAACAAGCTAAAGATCGACACGACGGCCGGCAAGGAGATGGACAACTACAACTCGCTGTTCACCAATCAGCTGGTGACCAAGAACGACGCGGCCAACTCGCCCCTGATCAAGATTCCCTCGACGGGGACCTTGGCAGCGGGGGGCACGCACGTCAAGTTGCTGACCGGCTCCAAGCTGATGGACTGGCAGACCTGGGTGAACGCCGGCGCACCGTTCTAGTCGTCGCTGCCGCCCGGTAGTCGTCGCTGCCTCCCTTCCTGCCTCTCTCTCCGTGAACATCTAAACCTTGCTTCCCTGGCTTGGCCGCAGTGTTGGCCGAGCCCTGGCGCGCCATCGGCGCTGCGCGGCCCTGCACCGCAGCAGACCTACACCCACGCCCCTTGGCGGCCGCAGATTCGCCAAACGTGTTGAATCTAGCTGGGAAGATAGGGCACGCTGATCCCTACGATGGCCGTAGATGTCATGGTCCCGCGTGCAGAGCGTGTCCAGGTGAACCAGGAGTTCAAGGACATGGATCCGCACATGACGGAGTACGTCACGGATATCTCGCGCACCGGGGCCTTCATTCGTTCGAAAGACCCGCTGCCGGTGGGAACGCGCGTGAACCTCCGCTTCGCCATCCTGCTCGACGAGATCGAGCTGATCGAGGGCGTCGGCGAGGTGGTGCGCGTGCAAGGTGCGCAGGACCCTGGTGGACAGGGCATGGGCGTGCTCTTTCGTCGCTTGAGCGAGGGCTCGATCCGACTGCTCGATCGCCTCTGCGGCCCAGCTCCAAGTCCGTAGCGCGGCCGAATAATTCGGCGCCTGCCGACGGTCGGTGTAGGTTCGGGCCATGCCTACGCGCCTCGTCGATCCTGCCCGATCTGCCGCTGTCTTCACGCTGCGCGTGCAGCCCCGCTGGCTCTGCCTCGTTGGCTCAGCGCTGGGGGCTATCGCGTGCAGCGAAGATCCTCCGCCTAGCGCCGCGGCCACACCGCCCAGTGCGGCCACGCCCGCCAAGCCCACGCAGCCAGTCGACGCAGCACCTTCGCAAAAAAGCGACGCGATCAGCATCGCTGAGCTGGCTGCCCTGAAGGCTGAGCTGCTGCGTCGCCACCCAGCCTCTGAGCAGGCCCAAGCCGCTACCGCAGAGCGCATCGCACAAGGACTGAGGCAGGTAGCGGCACTGTGGCGCACCGAGGGTGCGGACCGCGGAGCAGCCGGGGATGGCGATTTCGCGGCCTTTGTGCGCGAGCACTACATCGTCGATGCGGCGACCCGGCAGGCCATGTTCTCTCGATTCGAAGCGGCGTTCGAGCAGCTCGATGGACACCTCAACGAGATCAGCCGCGAGTGGCGACGCCCAAGTGAGACAGACAGCGGGCCGCTGCTGCCGGTCGACGGCCTACTGAGCAGCTACGATCCGACTGCGCACGTTGCGGACGATCTGTTCCAGAACAAGCTGGCCTTCGTTGCCCTGCTCAACTTTCCGCTGACCACGCTCGCTGACCGGCTGCGCGATGGCGGAACGTACAGTCGGCAGACGTGGGCCGAGCTGCGACTGACCTCACGCTTTGCTCGTCGCGTGCCTGCGAGTGTGCAGCAGCGCATCGCCACCGCCCAGAACGCTGGCGAGCGCTACGTCGCCAGCTACAACATCTATCGACACCATGTCCTCGACGAAAATGGCGAACGCCTGTTCCCCAAGGGCGGGGCGCTGATCGCGCACTGGAACCTGCGTGATCAGATCCGCGGCGACTACGGCGAAGGTGCGCTGGGCGGTCGTCGTCAGCGAGCGATCGCCAAGGTGATGGAGCGCATCGTCGAACAGTCGCTGCCGCAGGCCGTGATCAACAACCCGCGGCTCGACTGGAATCCCTTCACCAACACCGTCGTGGCTGCACCCGCCGCCGAGATCGAGGACGGCGCGCCGGCTAATGCCGCGGCCATCCCCGCGGTTGGCAAGCCCCCCACCGGCCCCGAGCGGGAACCCGACACGCGCTACGCTCTTTTGCTCGACAACTTTCAGGCACAAAAGTTGGCCGATCCCTACTCGCCGACTGCGCCGACCCTGATCGCGCGCAGCTTTGAGCTGGGCCGCGAGATCCCCGAGGCGCGGACGGTGGCGCTGCTGACCCAGGTGTGCAGCTCGCCTTTGGCTACCCGCGTTGCGGCGCTGATTCAGCGACGGCTTGGCCGGCCGCTTGCGCCGCACGACCTTTGGTATAGCGGCTTTAAGCCGCGGCAGCGCTACACCGAGGCCTTCTTGGATCGCGCAATTGCCGAGCGCTATCCGACGCCAGTCGCCTTCGAGGCAGATCTTGGCCGGCTGCTCCTGCGCTTGGGCTTCCGGCCGGACAAGGCGCGCTTCCTGGCGGAGCATATTCGCGTCGATGCGTCGCGCGGGGCCGGGCACGCGATGCAGGCGATGCGGCGCGGCGACTTTCCACGGCTGCGGACGCGCGTTGAAAAGACCGGTATGAACTACAAGGGCTACAACATCGCCGTCCACGAGCTAGGCCACAACGCAGAGCAGGTGTTTTCGCTGTACGGCGTCGATCACACGCTCTTGGCGGGTGTGCCGAACAATGCGTTTACCGAGGCGCTGGCCTTCGTATTTCAGCTCCGCGATCTCGACCTCTTGAACTTGCCGGATGTGTCGAGCGCAGGCTCCCAGGCGGCACAGAACAAGAACCCGCGCGAAGACTGGGCGCTGCGCGTGCTCGGCGATTTCTACGCGACCTGGGAGATCGCAGGCGTTGCGCTCGTCGACATCGCGGCCTGGCACTACATGTACGAACACCCCGGCGCGACACCGGCAGAGCTACGCGAGGCCGTGGTGCGCATCAGTCGTGAGACTTGGAACCGCTTCTACGCCGGCCCGCTGGGCGCACGCGATGCGCTGCTCCTTGGCGTGTACTCGCACATGATCCAGAACACGCTGTATCTGCCCGACTACCCGCTCGGGCACCTCATCGCGTTTCAGATCGAAGAACACCTGCGAGCGCAGCCGAAGACGACGCTGCTTGGCGATGAGTTTGAGCGGATGGCACGACACGGCCAGGTCACGCCGGATGCCTGGCTGATCCACGCCACGGGGGCTCCGCTTGCGGCGGACGCGCTGTTGCAAGCCACCGCGGAAGCCTTGGCCGTGCTCGGGGGATAAGGAGCTACATCGTCGGGATGTGCAGGAAGTGCGGCAGGCTGAAGTAGACCAAGCCGACGATCGCGAAGAGCAGTAAGCCAGCGATGCCATGCAGTGCAGAGGCCGGGCCGGGGCGCAGGGCATCGTTTTCGCCCAGGCTGCGCCACTTGCGCTGCAAGCGAATGGTCAGGACGTGTACGACGACGACCGCGATGACCGCCGTCAGCTTGTGGTGCATCCAACGGGTGTTCTTAAACACGCCTGCTGGCCACAGCATGAGCTGATACAGGCCGCTGCCCACCGTCAGCACTAGGCCTAGCAGCGCCATGATGTTCAGCCGGCCGGCGAGCTCGGCCAGGACGGGGCGACCGGGCCCGGGCCGCTTGGCCAGAAGGACCAGCGCGCGTGACATGGCCATAAGAGAGCCCATCCACAGGACCACTCCGACAACGTGCAGAAGTAGCGAAAGCCCGAGGTTCATGCCTGGCATCATCGACGTCACCTCGCGGCAAGTCAAACCCTAGCGTGCGCGACGGACCGGCCGCTGGCGGGCGGGCTGAGGGCGGCTGGAATGCGGACTCGGAGAAGTCCGAAAGGAGCTTCCCGCTGTGGCCCCTCGTCGCAGTCTGGGCGCACAGGCCCCCGTCGCTGCGGTCGGGCCGCCGGATGGCAGCGAGCGGTGTTCGCGCTTGCGGTCTGCGGCTCAACTCGGACGGCAGAGCGGCGATAATTCTCTGAAGGGGGCGTTGATGCCAGAGCACGCAGTACCGGACAATAAGAACAAGGTCGACGAGGCGCAGCCCAGCCCGTACACCGTGGTCAAGGCCAAGCCGGGTCCGGGCACCATCCCGCAAGAGATGATGCTGCCCTACTACATCTCTGAGACGCCGTATGTGCTGACTGCCCCGAAAGAGGGCGTGATTCCGATGACCGATCCCCTGACGCAGGCCATGCCCATGCAGCACTGGGCTGATCAGGGCTTGCTACCGCCGCCGATGTACGAGCGCGGTACGCGCGACCAGCGCATCTCGGCGTATGAGCTGACGCTGGATGCTTCGAACATGTACGCCGGGATGCTCAAGGGCGATGAAAAGACGCGCTACCTCAAGGAGCGCCTAGGGGCGCTGGAGCACTTCACCGAGTCGCTGCCGGCCGGCGAAAATAGCGCCTCGCCGCGCGTGCCCAATCGCTTGATCGACAACGCGCGTCCGCTGATCGAAAACCTCGAACGGCAGCCTGCACCGGCGGATGTGACGGCGACAGCGGGCCAAAATCCCGAGGGTGCGCGCGCCGATGCCGGTCGCGACTGGAACGCCCAGCTTGGCGTGCCGCAATACCGCACGCAATCGGACAACCTCATCCCTCCTGAGGCGTCGTGCAACATGACCAGCTTGGCGATGGCGCTTGAGCGCATGGGCTACGGTCGCGACGACGCAATGGGAGCCATCGATCGCAATCTCAAGGATCGCTACCTGGCTGAGCTCAAAGCCAAGGCGCAGAAGACGCACGCCGATCCCAGCACGCTGCCCAAGAGCGCCAAAGAGGTCGATCTTCCCGAGGGGTACTTCGAAGGGCGTGTGAAGGAGTACCTCAAGAGCGTCGACGACAGCGCCAGTCGTCCCTACCAGGGCGTGCGCGGCAAAGACACCAACGAGCGAGCGTGGGACGCGATCAGCGCGGAGTACAAAGACAAGGCGCAGTTCGAAGACACACTCGACTTCCTGCGCTATCTGACCAAGGCAGGAGGCCGCACCGACCTCGATACCGTAACGCCCAAGCTGCTGGCGGCGATCGAGCCAGATGTCGAGAAGCGACCGACCTACCGCAGCGTCACGCCGGGGCGCGGGGGCTGGACAGCCGCGCGCAATGAGCTCTCGGGCGTCCTCGATGAAGGCGGCGCCGCGATGCTGAGCTTCCATCACAAGGGCGGCAACAACACCGAGGCCTCGCACATCGTCTCGGTGCAGCAGATGACCAAGGACGGCCTGATCGTCGACGATCCCTACGGCCGCGTGCGCGACAACTATCGCCTCAACGAGACCGGCGACGCCTACGGCGAGCGAGGCCAAGCGGGCCGATCGAGCACGCGCAAGAACTTGGTCGATGGCAGCGTACGCCGCGATCAGCCCGGGACGATCGATCACGACTGGTGGGCCAGCGCTGGCCAGAACCTGCGCACGGACGAGTCGCGCGGTTCCTCCTCGACAGTCTCTGACGCCACGATGTCCGGTGCCTGGCGTTCGCTGCGCTTCCTAGAGCCGGCGAAGCCGCACAAGCCGGCCGACAACCAGAACGCTCCTGCTGGAAATGGCCACGAATAGCCCGTATAGCGACGAAGATATGTAATTGATCGGATAGAGTTTGGCGGCCCTCGCAGCTCTGCGTACCCCGTCCGCAGTCGGTGCCTTTGAAGTTCCCCCAGCCGTTGGTGATTCTGCTACCTTGCGCCGCCCATGAGTGAGTCTCCGACGCAGCCTGCCGCCCACGACCAAGGCCAGGCCAGCCTCGCCGACGTGCTGCGCCGTGCCCCGTTCGAGCTGATCATGAGCTCGGGTTTTTTTGGCTTCTTTGCGCACGCCGGCTTTATCGCCGCGCTCGAAGAAGCGGGTCTTGTCCCCTCGCTGGTCGGTGGGTCAAGTGCTGGGGCGCTGGTGACTGGCCTATGGGCCGCGGGGCTGCCGGCTGGCAAGATTCGCGAGCGCCTGTTTACGCTGCGACGAGAAGAGTTTTGGGACCTCGACCCCTCACTGGGACTTGGGCGCCTCTTCGGTGGATCGGCGACCGGCTTTGGGTTGCTGCGCGGCGAGGCGTTCTGTCGGTTGTTGGAGTCCGCCTTAGCCGAAGTCGGTGCCGCGCGCCTTGCCGACTGTCGCGTACCGCTGCGCGTCGTCGCCTACGACGTCGACCGACGCACAACCTGTGTCCTCGCCGACCCTGATCTGTCGATCGCGGCAGCTCTGCGGGCCTCCTGCAGTTTTCCCGGCATGTTCCAGCCGATTCGCATTGGCGGAGCGCGCTACCTCGACGGTGGCATTGGCGATCGGGCCGGCATCCGGGCGGCGACGCCAGGGCGGCCGGTGCTCTTTCATCACTTGGTGCCGCGTTCGCCCTGGCGGGCGATTCATCGGACACAGAACGAACCGCCGGCCTGGCCGCAGCTTATCGTCCTCGCCGAGCCATCGCTGCCACGCCTGGGTCCGTTCCGGCTAGAGCGCGGTCGCATCGCGTACGAGCTGGCCTATGCCATGGCTCGGCGCGCGCTTGCGGCCCCTGCTCCGCCCTACCATGCCGGCACCTAGGACCCGCGCTGCTTTCCGCCAGCGACTGCCGACATCAGGGCGCACGCTGCGTAGCGCTCTACGCGGTAGCCACGTCGAGAACGCAGGGCTGCGACACCCCCTGCGCCGCAAGTGCGCGAGACCGTTGATGTGGGCTCGGCGGCATGGATGTTGCTCTGCTCTTCAAGGACCCGTGTACCCTGCGTCGTCTCGGTGGCATCTGACCCATGGGCCCAAGCGCCCTGATTGCCCGACACGTACAGCGGGTCAGCCCGGCTGGAAAACCGGCGCTTGGGGCTCCTGCCCCTGGTAAACCCATGGAAACCCTGATCGAAAAGTGTCCCAGCTGGGGCTATATGGTGCTGATCGTCGGCGCCTTTGCTGCGTCGATCGTCGTCGCTGGGTACGGCATGCGCGCCGTGGGCCATGTAGCGCGCCGTGTGCGTCGCCCAGAAGCGTCTCGCTAGTCCGCACCCACTGCGAGCGGGCTAGGACAGCGACAGCATCTTCTGCAGCGGACGCAGCGCTGCGTTGCGCAGATCCTCCGGCAGGATCAGCTCGGGCGTGCGGTCGCGGAGCGCGAGATAGACTTTCTCCGCGGTGTTCTGGCGCATGTGCGGGCACTCGTTGCACGAGCAGCCGTTGTCGGCAGGGACTGGGATGAACTCTTTTCCCGGGGCGCGCTTCTTCATCTCGTGAATCACCCCGGGTTCGGTCGCGATCAAGAAGCGACGTGCCGAGCTGGCGACGGCCTGCTGGATCAGCGCACTCGTCGAGCCGATGAAGTCGGCATGCCCCAGCACGCGCTCTTCACACTCGGGGTGAGCCAGCACCAGCGCATCGGGATGCTCGTGCTTTAGCTGCACGAGCGCTTTGTCACTGAACGTCTCGTGCACGATGCAGGAGCCGGGGTAGAGCACCATGTTTGTGCGACCGGTCCGCCGCATCAGAAAGCGCCCTAAGTGCTGGTCGGGCGCGAACAGAATCGGCTGCTCGGCGGGATAGCTGCGCAGGATCTTTTCAGCATTGGACGAGGTCACGATGCAGTCGGACATTGCTTTGACCGCCGCTGAGCAGTTGATGTAGCTGACCGTGAGGTGATCGGGATAGCGCGCCTGCCAGGCGGCCAAGCGATCCGGTGGGCAGCCGTCAGCGAGACTGCAACCGGCGCTGAGATCGGGCACCAGCACCGTGCGGCTGGGATTTAGGATCTTGGCTGTCTCCGCCATGAAGTGCACGCCGCAGAACAGGATGATGTCGGCCTGCGTGCGCTGCGCGGCCTGTGCGAGCTGCAGCGAGTCTCCGACGTGGTCGGCGAGATCTTGCAGCTCGGACTCTTGGTAGAAGTGAGCGAGGAGGACGGCGTTGCGCTCGCGCTTGAGCTCACGGATCGCGTCGTCTAGTTCAGCGGGTGGGGGCAGGGCAGGGGGCGATGGCGCGCGGCCGATGGGATGCAGCGTCTGCATGCGCCCATTCAAGCAGAAGCGCCCCGCGATGGCGACGCTGGATTTGTAGTCGGGGTGCGGTGACTCAGACGGGAGTGACGCTGCGTTTGCGCGGGAAGGTGGGGACCTTCTTTGCTGCGGCGAAGGCCAAGCGCTGCACCAGCTGAGTCCGCAGTTCATCGGCAGGGACGATGGCGTCGATATGCAGATCGGCGGCCAGCTTGTAGATGTCGATGTCGTCGCGGTATTCGGCGCGCAGCTTTTCGATGAAGGCGGGCCGCTCGGCTTCGGGCTTCTCTTGAATCTTGTTGTAGTAGACGGCGTTTACTGCCGCCTCTGGTCCCATCACTGCGATGCTGGCCTGTGGCAGCGCAAGCGTAGCGTCGGGCTGGAAGCCGGGGCCGCACATGGCATAAAGGCCGGCACCGTACGCCTTGCGCAGCACGACGCAGAACTTGGGAACCGTCGCATCAGCGACGGCTGAGATCATCTTCGCGCCGTGCCGGATGATGCCCTGGCGCTCGACGTTCTTGCCGATCATGAAGCCGGGAACGTCGGCCAAAAAGACGAGCGGGATATCGAAGGCGTCGCACAACCAGATGAAGCGGGCAGCCTTGTCGGCGCTATCGACGAACAGCACGCCGCCTTTGGCCTTCGGCTGCGAAGCGACGATGCCGATGACGCGTCCTTCGATGCGGGCAAAGCCCGTGACCAGCTCGCGCGCGAAGAGTCGCTTGACCTCGAAGAAGCTGCCTTCGTCAACGAGAGCCTCGATCACATGAAGGACATCGAAGGCCTGGTTGTGATTCTTGGGCATCAGATCGTCGATGCGCTTGGCTCCCGCCTTGGGTGCGCGCGGCAGCTCGGCGCCAGGAGTGGGCAGCGGCGCGCCAGCATGTGACGGCATGTAGCGCAGGTAGTCGCGGGCAGCGCGGATACAGTCGGCTTCGCTCTTCGCGAGCAGGTCGCCGCAGCCCGAGACCTCGCAGTGCATGCGCGCACCACCCATTTCTTCGAGCGTGGTCTTTTCGCCAATCACCATCTCGGCCATGCGCGGCGAACCGAGATACATCGAGGCGTTGCCCTCGACCATGAAGACCACATCGCAGAACGCGGGGATGTAGGCCCCACCGGCTGCCGACGGACCAAACAGCAGGCAGATCTGCGGGATCGAGCCGGACAGCTGTACCTGATTGTTGAAGATGCGGCCGGCGTGCCTCCGTCCGGGAAACATGTCGAGCTGGTCCGTGATGCGGGCACCGGCGCTATCGACGAGATAGACCAGCGGGATTCGCAGCCGGCCTGCCGTCTCTTGAATGCGGACGATTTTTTCTACGGTCCGCGCCCCCCAGGATCCGGCTTTGACCGTGCTGTCATTAGCCATGACCGCAACTGGGCGACCGTGGACTCGCCCGATCCCCGTCACGACACCATCGGCGGGCAGATCCGAGGCGAGGCAGTTAGCAAGTAGGCCATCCTCAGCGAACTCGCTGTCGGCATCGAAGAAGAGCCGCAGACGCTCACGACAGAACAGCTTGCCTTCGGCTGCGTTCTTTTCGTGGTACTTGTGCGCGCCTCCGTGACGGGCGCGAGTGGTGTGCTTGTGCAGATCTGCGACGAGGTCAGCGACGGGCGACGGCGCAGCAGGAGGGGAAGTCGGCTGATCGGTGGACATGGCCGCGCATGATATCAAACACCACGCCGCCGGGGCGTTCGCCTTGCTGCCGCGCTCTAGATCCCCACGGTGACGTGGCGGCGCCGTACCAGAGAGTCACCGGCGCGGCCGCCCCACTCGAACTGGGCGCCGCTGTCGCTGCGTAGCTCGCGTTCAAGTCGCCAGCCGGCGGTGGGTAGAGGCCGCTGCCAGAGCGTGAGATGACAGTGGGCCGCCGCGGCGAAGTGGCAATAGGCGGGGGTGCCGTCCGGATCGACGTATTCGCTGCGCAGCATGTCGTCGGCCTGGCAGCTGAAGCGCGCTTCGATCTTGTAGCGCCCGCCCTGGCCCGAGAGCGAATAGTGACCGGTGCGATAGTCAGAGCGGCAGAATGGCAAATCGCTCCACTCGGTGAAGCGGATAAAGTCGCCAGCCAGCCCGTCGGGGTAGAGCGCAAACAGGGTCAGCGGCACCACGACAGGACCGCGCCGCATGCGGACACTTAGCGTTTCGAGCACGGCGGGCGAGGGGCGGGTGGGATCGGTCGCATCGCGGAAAGCGTTGCAGTGTCCCCAGGCCCAGGCATAGGCGTGCTTGCGTCCCCACAGGTGGGTCTGGCCGCCCGGATCATCTTTTAGCTCGTAGACTTGGCCATCGACCTCGATGGTGCCGCCGATGGCAATGCTGAGGTTTGGGGACAAGACCAGCGTCTCGGCGATGCCAAAGGGCTCGCGGTACAGCGACTGCGGTAGGAAGAGGTGGGTCTTTTCGGCGGGTCGCCAGTGCAGATCCCAACGTACGTGGTGTCCGTCGCCGGAGAGCTCGCCACGCATGCTGTGGTGACTTAGCTGCGCATCGCCCATGCGGATGGAAAACGGGGACTGCAGGCTGGCCAATGCGCTGATCGGGAAGCGCTGGTTGATGCCAAAGTTGCGGCTGGGATCTTGAGCGTCGCCGCGGCAGAACCAGAGCTGCACATAGGGCTGACCGTGCGAGGGCGACGGCGACTCCAAGGTGTAGCGGATCCAAAAGCCGGTACGCGACAGCAGGTGGCTAAGGGTCAGATACCAGACCTCGTAGTGACCGGCCTGGCCGCGCCACATCATGCGATTTTGAAGTGCGGTGGCATCGCCTGCAGGGGCGCCCGAGCCCGGGTCAGCGGAGCGATCCGAGGGCGGCATAGGCGTTGGCGTGGATGGAGCAGCCGGGGACATGGATTTCCTCACCGCAGGTCTGCGGTTCGACAAATTCCTCAATTTTGCACAGAGGTTGACCCTACACTGACAGTGCGCATACGATGAATGCAACAGTGAATCGCGACGAGATCATGCGTCTTTGGCCTAGACCCCTCCTGCGTCCTAACTAGTGAGAATCCCTCGCAGTTAGCGCATGCCGGTCGTGTCTTCGTCACAATCTCTTCGCTGCCAGGCCCACCGCTAGGACGGACCAAGGTCACCCAATGAGCGAGAAGAAGACGGTCGAGAGTTGCATTCCCCAGTTGTCTTCCCGAAGCGGAGCGGCGATGTCGGCAGGCTCGGTGTTGAGGCTTGGCCTTGTACCGCTGTGCGCGCTGGGTATTGCGCTCGACGCAGGTTCGGTCCAGGCGGCGGGAGGAAAGCAGCGCGGAGCCGCGGCCTCGCCGGCCCAGGCGCCGTCGCCGACCAAGCCGGATGAGGACGAGATCGTCGAAGAGATCCCGACCGCGCAGACGGTGCAGGTGGGGCCGGGGACTCGGACCGGCGATGTGAACCTAGCGGCTCGGCTTGAGAGCCTGGAGCAGAACAACAACGATCTGAAGAACCGTCTGCGCGACCTTGAGAAGCGCATTCAGATGGTGACGAACCCGGAAGTCGCGCTGCGTATCCAGGGCTATATCGACTTCGGCTTTTTCGGGTTCTTCCGAGGCAACGGCTCGGGCATCACGACCTACACGCCGCCCGACTCACCCTTTAACAAGTACGCCAATGTGAGCGACCCGGCCGCCCGCAACGCGATGTATCGCAACGATGAGCGGGTGCAGCGCTTTCCCGAGTTTTTCTCGCCGTGTGGCTTCGCCGCGGATGGCTCGGTTGCTCGCTGTGAGAAGGCGCCGCAGTCCGGCATCAGTCAGAGCCGCTGGCACTTCCTTGGCGACCCGCTAGCGACGACGATCAATAGCCAGGGGCACCCCGCAGATATTCGGGCACAGAACGATCCGACGCAGACCTCGCTCGCCGTGCCGTACGACCACATTCAGTCGGGCGGGCGCCCCACCTTCATCATCAACGAGCTAAACCTGATGCCAATCGCCAAGCTGGGGGCGGGGCTGAAGGCGCAGGCGTCGGTCAATTTCTACCCACGGGGGGCCAGCATCTCCGTAGGCGACAAGCAAGACGGCGGCGGTGTCCTGCCCGCCGGTCCCACCAACGTCGGCGACTACCTGTGGGTGGACTTTGCGTTCCTTGAGTACTCGACGGCGTTCCAGAACGGCCGGCACCAGCTGAGCGTCTTCGCCGGACGCTTCGATCCCAACATCGGCATCGAGTACCGAGTGCGTAAGTCGCCGGATCGCTTTGGCGTTACGCCATCGCTGCTATGCCGCTACAGCTGCGGCACGCCGCTTGGCCTCAAGGCCCGTGGCCAGTTCTTCGATGAGCTGTTCACCTTCGCTCTCGCCGTGCACAACGGATCGAGCTACATGGAGACCTTCCGCTTCTCCGAGAACACCGACAAGAAGTACATGAAGACAATCTCGGGGCGCGCATCGGTGCACTGCAGCGACAAGAATTACTGCCAGAAGGTCAACGTCGAGATTGGTCTTTCGGGCGAGTTCGGTGGCGAAGTCGATGGCTTCTACGACGTCGGTCAGGGAGAGTTCGATCCCTTCGTCAAGCAGTGGACGGTCGACGTCGATCTGCATGTCGAGTACCGCGGTCTGGAAGTGCGGGCCGAGTACCTAAAGACCGTCGCCGATGGCTACTACGGCAGCGCAACCAAGCCGGCCCTGCCGCGTCTTGAGGCCCAGGGGTTTTATTTCGAGACGAGCTATCGCTTCTTGAACTGGCTCGGCGGTCTTGTCCGCTTCGATCTGCGCGATGCATCGCACGTCGATTACTCGCTGCCCTTTGCCTATGTCGCGTCGCTGTGGCGCATCACGGCCGGTGCGCGCTTCGACATCAATGACAACCTAGCGGTCAAGACCGAGTTCGTTCACGTCCAGCCGTTCGGCCGCATGGCCGATGGCCTCAACGACATGCGGGTGGCCGCCAGCAGCAGCACCGCTGGTGACTACGCTGCCGACTACTTCACTAGCTCGCTGGTCGTTCGTTATTAGCCTGCCAGTGCTTCTTAGTTAACTTGCTCGGGGGGAGCCCCCATCCCGCGAGGTCGTTCCATGCAGCAACCGACGTCTTCCGACAGCACGCAGTTGCCTTCAACCGCCACAGGGCACGCCAGGGGGAAACGCGCTACCAGCGCTGTCTTGCGGGGGGGCGCTGGGTCCGTCGTAGCATTCCTTGGTCTGACGGCGCTCGCGAGCTGTGGAGTCTGGGCGCCGCCGGGAGATTGCGGCCCGGTGCTCTCGGCGGCTGAGTGTACGGAGGTGCGCACTCAGCTTGGGCGACTCGACGACAGGCCACCGCCAGATGCGACCAATCGCTTCGGCCGCTGCCAGAGCGACGGCAGCAGCGAGTGCTTGCTAGAAGAGGCCGCCGCCAAGCTTGGGCATCGCCTGTTCTACGATCGCTGCTTATCGATCGATAAATCGACTGCCTGTGTGACCTGTCACGATCCAGAAGTCGCCTACGTCGATGGCCGAGCGCGCGCGATGATGACCGCTCCGACGAAGATCACCCGCGACGATGGCGTCGAGGTCAACATCCCGCTTCCGCTCATCAAAGGCGAGCGCACGTGGGCTCGCATCCATACGCGCGACGGCGTTGTGCCGGAGACCGATCGTACAGGCGCTCCCCTGGCCTACTGGGACTCGCAGACCGGGCAGTGGCTGGGAGTGACTCGCCGTCCTCAGTCGAGCTATGCCGCAACCCCAGGCGGTATGCCGCAGGGCAGCACGCCTCGGCACTCGCCGACTTTGTTCAACATTGCCTACGGCGCCGGCCTGCCACCAAGCGATGGTCGGCCGGTATATGGAGCCATCGCCACCCCCTGGGATGGTCGCTACGACTCTTCGTGGTCGCTGGTCGCTGATGTCTTTGAGTTCGGTGCTACCCAGGGCACAGACCGCGCTCACATCGCTGTGCGCGTCTTCCTAAAACATCGCGCCGAATACGAGGCCATGATGGGCAAGCCGCTGCCCGACATGCAGCGCAAAGACAGCGGCAGTGACAAGTACGTCTACCCTCGGCATGGTTCTCCCACCTATGCCAAGGGTTGTTGGTATGGGGCACCCACCTGCGATGACATGGTCGCGCTACCGCCCTCCCCATCCGTGCGCGATGAGATCAACGACATCTTCGTCAACAGCGGCAAGGCGCTGGGGGCGTTCATGCGTCAGCTGCGCTCGGCGAATTCGCCATACGATCGCTGGCTGGCGGGCGATAGCGCTGCGATCTCGCTGGCTGCGCAGCGGGGCCTGCGGCTCTTTGTGGGCAAGGCTGAGTGCGTGATGTGCCACTCTGGTCCCAACTTCACCGACTGGCAGTTCCACAACATCGGCGTGCCTGCCGATGACATAGAACGTCGGACCGCAGGCAGCTCAGTCGCCAATGAAGTCGAGGCGGCGCAGGCCTGCTTCGAGGGCTTTGGGCCCAACGCCGGCTGTCCCGACGCCGGTCGCTTCGGATGGCAGCAACGCGCAGCCGGTCAGTGCGAAAAAGATGCCCAGGTGTACGCCGGCCGGAACCTGACCTGCCAGCGCGTCGACCAGCCCGAGAGTCTGAATCGCTACGACGTGCGCATGGACTGCTACAGCGTGGCTAGCGACGCCGAAGACAAGGCGAAGATGTGCAATCCGACGACGATCTATCCCGCGGATCGCTGCCTGCGGGCAACGCAGCAGGGGTGTGAGAGTGATGGGAGCTGCCGCTGGGTCCCGGCCGTCATGGATTCCATGGGCATGGTCACGGCGAAGGAACGCTGTGTTGTGAAGGCCGTCCTGGCCGAGCGCGGGCAGTTCAAGACTCCGTCGCTGCGCAACATTGGAATGACCTTCCCATACATGCACAACGGATCGATCTTCGACTACGGCCCAGCCCAGCGGGGAGAGGTCGCTGCGACCGATCCCACGCCGCATCTGCGCAAGGTCGTTGAGTTCTACAACCGGGGCGGTGAGGCCGTGGTCTACGGCACGCTGGACTCGCAGATCCATCGTCTGAATCTCAGCCCGGCCGAGATCGACGACCTAGTCGAGTTCCTAAAAGCGCTCTCCGATGACTCGTTCGTGAAGGCGAATCCCCACGGCTTCGCTAGCTTCCCAAGTGATCTCCTAGACCTGAGTGACTGTCCTAACTAGGAACGCCGAGGCTTCGACTTCTGTGCTTGTGGACCGGCATCTCGATTCGGCCTCGGCCCAGCGGCTGACCGACGACAAGTCGGCCTGCGAACATCTCCTTGTCCCGCCTGCTTAGATAGCAGCCTGCGAGACGGAAGAAATTCTGCAAATCCGCGCAGATTGTGATGTGTTCGACGAACAAGGCGCGATACAATCGCCCAGTAGCGTGGTATCTGCCTGCCTAGAAGACCCCCTGAGACCTAAGGCCATGCATACGCACCGCGAACCCCTTCTGCGAACACTTGCTCTCGTCGGCAGTCTGCTTGTTACGGGCCCCTTTGGGCTACTCGGCCAGAGTCCGGCGCAAGCTGAGCCCGCGGGGGGCGATCCCCGCGTTAAGTATCTCTACAAGGCAGTGCCTTGCACGCCGTGTCCTTGCGAGTGCCCCGACAGCCGAGGACGCGAGCCGTCGGTTCCTCCCCCGGCCCCAGCGGTGGTCGGTCCGCCTCCCGTTTCGGGCTCGACGAGCACTGATCCGGAGGGGGCTGGCCAAGCACCGGTACAGGCTCGCCCCAGCGCCCCGGTGGCCAAGCCCGTCGAACAGGCTCGCGGCAGCATTGGTGGGACCGTCGTTTTGCGTGATCGTACCGGCAAGGAAAAGAGTGACCGCTCTGACGTGGTCATCTATCTGGAGCAGGTGCCGCGCAAGTACCAGGCCCTGCGCAAGCCGCGAGCGATGGCGCAGCGCGAGAAGTCGTTTGTGCCCAAGCTGCTCGCCGTTACTAAGGGCTCGACGGTCGACTTCCCGAACGAGGACAAGTTTTTCCACAACGTCTTCTCCCTCAGCGAGGGCAACACGTTCGACCTCGGGCTGTATCGCTCAGGCGAGTCGAAGCCGATGGTCTTCGAGAAGACGGGTGTTGTGGACGTCTACTGCAACATCCACCCCAATATGTGGGCGCAGATTCTGGTGCTCGACAATCCGTTCTATACGACGCCAGCCGGCGATGGATCTTTCGAGCTGAGCAAGGTGCCGCCGGGTACCTATAGCGTCGCCGCGTTCGTCATCGGCACCGCCACCCCGGTGCGGCAGCAGGTGAAAGTGGAACCTGGCAAGCGGGCCGAGCTTCGGCTGGAAGTCAAAGAAGGCTCCGCCAACCGGCCGCACATGAACAAGTTCAACCAACCCTACGATCGCTACAAGTAGTGCAGCGGAAGTGGACCCATATCGCGCTCTGTTGGATCGTTGCGGGGGCAGCGGCTCTGCTGCACTGTGACGATCCGCAGCCGGATTTTGGTTCTCCACCGGGGCGCCCCCCCGACCTTGCAGTGCCCGCGCCACGGCCCGATCTCAGCGAGCGATCCGACGCGGCAGTCGCTGTCGCCACGCCACCTCAGCCGGTACCGGCGAAGGCCGCGCTGTTTGTGCGATCGAGCCGCTGCGGCGAGTGTCACGAGAAGTTTCGCATCGAGTGGAGTGGGTCTTCCCATGCTCGCGCCAACCGCACGCCTGCCTATCGCAAGGTGGTCGACACGGCGAGCCCGGTGCTGCGTCAGCTCTGTCAGAGCTGTCATCTGCCAAGCCAAGCTTTTGGCCAGCCCGATGAGGAACCAAATCGCCCGAGTGAAGGGGTGTCCTGCGATGGCTGCCACACCATCAAGCAGGTCCAGGTCACGGCAGCCCAGGCCACGGTGAGCTTCGACCCGTCTTCGGGATCAAAGTATGGACCCATCGTCGGAGCCAGTGGCCACTACTTCCACGACATGGCGTACAGCGTCCTGCACACCAAAAGTGAGCTCTGCGCCAGCTGCCACCACCGCATGGAGTTCCAGCTAGGTGCCGAGAAGCGGGCCATTCCGGTGGTACTCAGCTACTCAGACTGGCAGAAGTTCGGCAAGGGCAAGCAGTGTCAGGATTGCCACATGCCCTCGCGTGGCACAGAAGAAGTCGCGCGTGGCTCGAAACCGCGACCCAATGTCCCATCGCATGCCTTCGGTGGTGCTCTCGCTTGGGGCAAGCTCATTCGCTTAGAGCTGGCGGCGAACGCCAAGCCCGGCGAGATCGCCGTCGAAATTCAGCACAATGCGGGGCATTCGCTGCCCAGCGGCTATGTCGATCGGCGTCTGCTCCTACGAGTCGAATTCTTTGCCGCGAACGGCAGCAAGCTGAGCACGGAAGAGCGCTCGTACGGCATGGTGCTGGCCGATGCGGCTGGGCAGCCGGCTCCGTTCTTTCAAGCCGTCCGCATCAAAGAAGACCGTCGTCTGATCCCCGGTAAGGTACACACCGAGTCGATCAAGCTGCCGGCGGCACCCGCGCAAGTAGGTGTGCCGGCTCCGGTCGCTGTTCCAGGGGCAGCGAAGGTTACGCTGTCTCTCATTGCTGCGGGGACTGCGCCTGAGCTCCGCGCCACGTACGGCGAGCCCTCGCTCGTCGTCATCAAGACCTCGTCGTACCCGTTGCCTTTCCGGATCGGAGGAAGTAAGTGAGGCTCGCCGTCAAGCTTGCGCTGGCCATGACTGCCCTGGTGGCGGCCGTCGTGGTGACAGCGATTTGGTCGATAGGCGTATATCTTCGGCGAGATGTTGAGCGCCAGCTAGCTGCTCAGATTGAGGAGTCGAGTCGTGAGCTACAGCGGGCACAGCGCGATAACCTGCGCCTGCTGGTCGCGCTGAACCGTGGCTATGCCGACGAGCCGCGCACCAAAGCGGTCATCAACTCAGCAGAAGTCGACGACCGCACGGTGGCTGATGTGGCCCGCGACATTCGCGAGACTGCCGGCTTTGACCTGATGATCATCGCCAGCCCAGGCGGCGCCGTGCGGGCCAATGTCACGGCACTGGGCAAGCCTGTGCTCGTCCCACCGGGTCTAATCCAGCCCGCCGACGCGCCAGGCATGCGACGCGAATTCATGGCTAGCTGGCCGCTAGAGAACGAGGTCTACCTGATCGCGGGCAACGCTGTCACCCTCGCAGAGCGAACCGCCGGCATCATCATCGCGGGCTGGGTGTTTGGCAACGATCGCGCCGAAGAGATTCGCAACCGCACGAAGACCGAGGTCGTGCTTCTGACCCATGAGCGCATCACGGCCGCTGCCATCGACTCGCATCTGGAAGCTCATCGTGTCGAGCTCGCCAATGCCATTCATGACGTGGCCGAGAGCTCGCGCGCGAACGCGACCCTGCTCACCATCGCAGGACAGCGCTACATGGTCCGCACCGCGCTGGTCGAAGGGCTACAGGAGCCGCGCGAAGCCAAGCCGGGACAGACCTACTTTGTCTTGCTGCGATCGCTGGATGAAGCCCTGCGCTCGTACTTCCAGCTTCGTGGATTCCTCTTCAAGCTGGGCTTCTTCGCCATCGCCGTGGCTATCTTGGCCGCCCTAGTGCTGGCCAATACCTTGTCGCGACGAGTGGCTCGGCTGGCTTCGGCCACCACGTTGGTGGCAGGCGGGGATCTCGATACGAACGTGCCGATTGGTGGCCGCGACGAGATCGGAGCGCTAGGCCGAGCCTTCAACGACATGATCGCGCGACTGCGGATCTCGCGAGAGGAGCTGCGATCGAAAGAACGGCTGGAACGCGAGCTGGAAATCGCAACCGTCATTCAGACGCTGCTCTTGCCAGCCCAGCCGGCGCTGGATGGTTTCGATGTCGCAGCGCGTATGGTCCCAGCGGAAGAGGTTGGCGGCGACTTTTACGATCTGCACTCTGCATCGGCGGGGCACTGGATCGCGATCGGCGACGTGTCCGGCCACGGCGTGACCCCGGGTCTGATCATGATGATGGTGCAGAGCATGCTGTCGGCGATCGCGCGTCAAAGCCCCGAGATCGGTCAGGGTTATTCGCCGCGCGAAGTGCTGCGAGTCATCAATGCCGCGCTGCACGACAACCTGCGCACCCGCATGCACGACGACAACTACATGACCATGGTGCTGCTCAAGCACGTCGGCGGCGGCAAGTTTCTGTACGCCGGCGCGCACGAGTCGATCCTGGTCTACCGTCGCAGCAGCCACCAGGTCGACACCATGTCCACCGACGGAACGTGGCTGGGTCTGCAGGACGACATCGGGCCGTTCATCGAAGAACACGAGATCAACGTCGCCCCCGGCGACGCGCTGGTGCTTTACACCGACGGCGTCACCGAGGCGAAAAATCCGAGATCGGAAGAGCGTCGTGTAGGGAAAGAGT
>CALFYE010000077.1 GCA_937952145.1 uncultured Myxococcales bacterium | reverse complement strand
CCATAGGTCAGGCCCACCGTGCCGTGCAGGCCGGCTCGCTGCGACAGGGCCGCGGCCAGGCTGCCGCTGTTCATCGCCGCCGCCTTGCTGAGGAACAGCGGCTCGTCGTTGATCCAGCCGGTATCGCCCGGCCATGCCAGCCGCAAGAACGAGGTAACGAGGCACAGACCGACCGCCAGCCACCACTCGCGAGCAGACCACAGCGGCCCCGCGGGTGGGGCCGGCGAGGTCGCGGCTTCGTCGGAGATCGCACGCGTCGCCATGACGGGCCGGCATCTTAGCGAGATCAGCGCAAAAGACCTATGACCGCGCGCTTACTTCGCAAACAGGATCATGAGTCCCAGCAGCAGGCCGATGACCGCCAGCACGCCAAAGAGCAGCGCTCCCCGGCGCTGAGCTTCTTGGGTGCTGCTGGCCTCAAGGCTACCCCGATCGCGACGCGCCGCAGTCTTGCGGCCCTGCAGGAAATCGACCAGCCAACCCCCGGCCTGCAGCACTGAGCTCAGCAGCGACGATTGCGAACGACGGCGACCCGCCAGGTAGGCCTGCTGCGACTCATGCAGAGCGCTCAGGCGCATGACCGGCGCTGTCTCGACGTTATCGGGCAACGGCAGCTCACCGCTGACGCGCGGCAAGGCGGGGATGCGGCCCTCCGTCATGACCTCGGTGCTGTCTTCCCCCCCACGTGCCGGGCGCCCCGGTGCGACGCGACGTGCCCCCGAGTGACTTGGAGGGGGGGCCGGGGCGGCAGACGGCGTCGGGGGGGCCGCTGCTTTGCGCTCCGCTGCTTTACGCTCTGCGGCATCCGAGCCACCCAAGGCCGCCACGAGATCGGCGCTGCGCATCGGAATGGTCGGTGGGTCGCGCGACTGCAGCGTGCTCTCGGCATCACCTGCGGGCGGCACGGCGGCTGGGCTGGGCGAAGGTGGGCTGGATGCGGGGGCCGGTGGGGGACTGCGCAGGTTGGCGCGGGGGGACGTATCGGCGTCGCTGCGCGCCCGCGGCACCGCATCAGGAACCAGCGCCGCAGCCCCCAGCGGTGCTTGGCTCGGCGGCGGCGCGGGAACCGGCCGTCGCTGGCTGGGCGAGCCCGTCCCGCCTCCGTCCTGTTCCGCGAGGATGCGCATCGGCATCACCTCGCTGCTCAGATTGCCTAGCGCCTTCAAGGTCTGCGCCACGTCGTTCATGCTTGGCCGCGTCGCCGGGTCCTTGAGCAGCATGGTGTGCAGCAGCCGACTCAGCGACGGGTCGCAGTGCGGAAGGCGCGTGTCCAGCATCGGCGGCGGCTGAAACATGTGCATCCCGATCATGTCGCCTGGCGCCTCAGCGATGAAAGGCGGCTGACCAGATAGCATCTCGAACAGCAGCACGCCCAAGGCGTACACATCGGCGCGATCACCGATGGTCTTGATGCCGCGGCACTGCTCCGGTGCCATGTACGTCGGCGTGCCCATGACGGTGTTGGTCCGCGTGCGCACCGAGCCACCCGCCATCGAATCGAGCTTGGCGATGCCAAAGTCCAGCACCTTGACGCGCTCGCCGCCGGGGGCCTCCGCGTCGGCGACCAGCATGATGTTTTCCGGCTTGAGGTCGCGGTGCACGATGTTTTTGGCGTGCGCGCTGGCCAGCGCCGAGGCGACCTGGCGGGCCAGGCGCATGGCATCGACTTCGCTCAGGCGGACTTCACGATCTAGTCGGGCGCGCAGCGACTCGCCCTCCAGATACTCCATCGCCAGGTAGGCTTCGCCCGTCGGAAGCTGGCCGTAGTCGAAGATGCGGACGACGCCCGCGTGCTGGATCATGTTGGCGGCCCGCGCTTCGTTGAAGAAGCGGGAGGCCGCGTCGGCGTTGCGCGCGAATTCCGGTCGCAGCACCTTGACTGCTGCCCGCGCCCCGATGTCGTCGCGGATCGCCTCATAGACCATGCCCATCCCCCCTTCGCCCAGGAGGCGGATGACGCGGTACGGACCGATAGACTGGATCTGCATGCGCGGGGCGTAAGGGGCTGCTCTAGGCCCGCTAAGCAAGCCCGAGGCAATCACCTATTTTCCGCTGGCCCGTCCGAGCAACGCAAGGGAATTTCCTGCCCAATTCCCTCGCTGAGTGCGACGACAAGACCCCACGGTGTCGCCTTCCTATGGCCCCGATGGGGCTTCGCTGTCGCGCCGGTATCGCGTCGCTGTCGCCCGGGGCGGCGCGCTACTCAATCTTATATTTTTCTAATTTGTAATATAGAGCGCTGGGTTTAATGCCTAATAAACGGGCTGTCTCGGTCTTGACGCCTTTGGCTTCCCGATAGGCCTTTAAAATTAACTGCTTTTCTAAGTCATCAAGGATATCCGGCAACGCAATGGTTCCCGACAGCCCGCCCGGCACGGTCAGCGCGTCGCTGTCGCTGCTGGTATGGCTGCGCAAGGCGGCCGGTAGCGCGCTGGCCGAGAGCAGGCTTCCTTCGGCAAAGACCAGCGCTTGCTCAATCACATTTTCCAGCTCGCGTACGTTTCCGGGGAAGGGGTGCGCCATCAATATTGCGATAGCGTCGTCGCTGATCGCCGACACCTGTGGGTTCGTGCGCGGCGCCAGCTTGGCGATGAAGTGGCGGCACAGCTCGGGGATGTCGGCCCGTCGCTCGCGCAGCGGCGGGACGTGCAGCGGTACGACGTTGAGGCGATAGAACAGATCCTCGCGAAACAGCCCGTCGCTGATTCGCTTCTGCAGGTCGCGATGGGTGGCGGAGATGACGCGTAGATTGGAGGACAGCGTCTGCTCTCCTCCCACTCGCTCGAAGGTGCCTTCTTGCAGCACGCGCAGCAGGCGCACCTGCATGGCCGCTGAGATCTCGCCAATCTCGTCAAGAAACAGGGTGCCGCCATCGGCTAGCTCGATGCGTCCCAGGCGGCGCTTGATGGCACCGGTAAACGCCCCGCGCTCGTGCCCGAACAGCTCGGATTCGAGTAGCGAGTCGGCGAGCGCACCACAGTTGACCTTGATGAACGGGCCCTGCGCCCGCTTGCTGAGGTTGTGGATGGCGCGCGCGACGAGCTCTTTTCCCGTTCCCGACTCGCCGTGGATGGCAACGCTGGCGTCGGTGCGGGCGACGCGGGTGATCGACTCTTGCAGTCGGCGCATGACCTCGGTCGAGCCGATGAGCTCGCGATAGCGCGCCTCGCCTTCGCCGCGCAGACCCTCGTTTTCGCCGGCCAGGCGCTCGTTTAGGCGGCGTGCGGCGCGTAGCTCCAGTCCGCGCTCGACCTTCAGCCGCACCACCTCGGGCGAAAACGGCTTGGTCAGGAAGTCCATCGCCCCCAGCTTCATCGCCTCGACGGCGGCCTCGACGGTGCCGTAGGCGGTCATGATCAGCGTCGGGCAGTCGGCGTCTAGCTCGCGGATGCGACGTAGGACCTCAAGCCCGTCCATGCCGTTCATCTTGAGGTCGGTCATGACGAAGTCGGCGGGCTGACGCTTAAAGGCGGCGATGGCCTCGCTGCCGCTTTCGCAGGCACAGACCTTGTGGCCCATGCGCCGCACGACCGCCGCCAGGCCTTCGCGCATGGTGTCGTTGTCGTCGATGATAAGTACGTTACCCATGGCGCGGCGACAGGCTCAGGGAAGTTACGTGGCGGGACTGGCGGCGACGGTGGCGGCCTGGGGATGCAGGTCGCGCAGGCGCAGGCGGACCTTGCGCAAGCCGCGGTGCTGATCGATCTCCGGCACGTAGGCGACGATCAGGCGGGTGCCGACGCCGACTTCGTTGGCGCGATTGCCCAGCCCAAAGCCGATGCCATCGCGCATCGTCGATCCGGTGCGCAGCGTCAGCTGCAGGTGGCCTGAGCCGACGACTTTCTGTCGCACGACCTCGGCATCGCGGGTCAGGAACAGCGGCTCGGTGTTGCCGATACCAAACGGCTCCAGCAGGGCCACTTCCTGCGCCAGGCGCTCGTCGATCTCGTCGAGCGTGACGGTGGCATCGGCCGTGGTGACGCGCTGCGGGATCTGGTCGCCGATCTGCCGACGATAGGCCAGACACAGGGCATCGCTCAGGTACTCTAGCTGCTCGACGCGCAGCGACAGGCCGGCCGCCGCCGCGTGCCCGCCATAACGAGTCAACAGCGACGAGGCCGAGGCGAGGCCGGCGTACATATGAAAGTCGTGCGTGCTGCGCGCCGAGCCGCGCCCGTTCTCTTCATCGAGGGCGATGACCACGGCGGGGCGGTCGTAGGAATCGACTAGCTTGGCCGCGACGATGCCGACGACACCGGGGTGCCAGCCGCGACCGGCGGTGACCAGGACCTCGGGGTTTTTGTGGCGCACGAGCTCCTCGACCTGCTCGCGAGCCTCGCGCAGCACGACTTCCTGCACTTCCTGGCGTCGAGTGTTGAGGTCGTTGCAGTTCTCGGCGTGCTGGCGCGCTTTGCGCTGGTCGGTCTCGATGAGCAGAAACAGCGCCTCGCTGGCATCGCCCAGTCGCCCCGGCGCGTTCAGCCGCGGGGCCAGCCGAAATGCGACGTCCGAGGCCGAGCCCGGCCCATCGTTGAGCCCGACGATCTCGCACAGCGCGCGCAGGCCCGGCCGCTGACAGCGACGAAGCTCGCGCAGGCCGGAGTGGACCAGGATGCGGTTTTCTTCCAGCAGCGGCGCCAGGTCGGCGATGGTGCCGATCGCGACGAGATCCAGGAAGTCGCGAACATCCGGCAGGTGCGGCCAGCCAGCGGCGCGCAGACGAGTCCGCAGGGCGGCGGCGAGATAAAACGCCACCCCGACCGAGGCCAGCCCCTTAAAAGGGAAGGCGCAGCCCGGCTGATGCGGATTGAGCAGGGCCAGCGCCTCGCAGGGGCGATCGGGCACCTGATGGTGGTCGACGATGATGACCTCGACGCCGAGATCGCGGCAGTAGCGGATGGTGTCGTGATCGCTGGTGCCGCAGTCGCCAGTCACAATCAGCGAACAGCCGGCCGCTGCCAGGTCGTGGGCGTCGCCCTTGCCAAAGCCGTAGCCTTCGCCGCGATGCGCGACCCGTGGCGAGACCGTCGCCCCCGCCCGATTCAGAAAGTCGGAAAGGAGGGCACAGGTGGTCACGCCATCGACGTCGTAGTCACCGAAGATGCCGATGACCTCGCGATCGAGGACGGCTCGCTTGAGGCGCTCGACCGCTAGACCAAAGCCCGCCATCGGCAGCGCGCCTTCCGGCGGCCGCAGATCGGCGAGTCGCGGGTCGAGATAGCGTCGAGCTTCCTGCTCTTCGACGATGCCGCGGTTGATGAGGAGCTGCGCGGTGAGATGGCGCAAGCCCAAGCGCTCGCCCAGTAGCCTGGCACGCCGAAGGTCGGCGGGGCGGACGGAGAATCGGCCTGCGCTTCTATCCATGAGTCGATAAGGTCGGTATCCGTCGCGGTTGTCAAGTTTGTCGGGAGGTGGGGAGCCCGCTGATCGCAGCCAGCAGCCGGCAACCAGGGGGGAATTGCGCTAGCTGCGGTGGGGCGTCGGGCCGTATGCCCCGTGTTCCTGCCACAGGCGCTGATAGCGGCTGGCGACCTTGCCGTGCTGCTCGCCGACCTTCTGACCGTAGCTCGCAAGCTGGCGTGTCAGGTCCTGGGTCGAGGTGGCAAAGAGCGGGCACTGCGAGGCGTAGGCGGCGATGACCTGCTCCTCTAGTCCGGCCGGGGGGGAGAGCGGATAGACATGGCTCGTGAGCCGCGGCGTGAAGCCCGGACGAGCGCGGGCTGGCTGCTGGTCGGCGCGCAGAGCCACCTGAGCCACGCGATGTGCGACCAAGGTGCGCAGCCCCGGGAGGCGGTCGCCGATGAGCGGCATGCTCAAGAGCCAGCGGCGATAGGCCGACTGTTCGTCCCCCGGCCGACCTCGCTCCGTCGCTCGCGGGCTGCCATCGCCCAGCGCGGACAGGCGACGCGCCAGCGAATAGGGGCAGAGTGCGTACGGCAGGTCCTCATAAAACATCAGGCGCAGCGCTGGCCCGATGTGATAGGCGAGCGCGCGGGCCGCCTCGTGCACGATGCGGTGATCGATGTGCCCGCCCACCGCCAGCGGGGCATAGAGCGTGAGCGGCGGCGTAAGGCGCGGCAACAAGCGATGGACGATCTCGTTGGCGATCCCCAGGTGCGGCGGACCATAGGGCATGAAGTGATCGAGCCCGTTGTGCACCTCGGGGCGGTCGGGAGCATCGGGAAGTTCTAAGCAGCGGTAGTCACAGCCCAGCAGCTTGGCGACGGTCTGGTCTTCGGCACGACGACGGTCGGCGTCAGGCCCGCTGAGGAAAACGGTGACAAGCTGACGGCGCGCGGCCCCCGCTGCGGTCGGTGTGGCCAGCAAGCCGGCACAGGAAAAAGCCACATCATCGGCGTGCGGCGACAGAAAGATGTGCTGCCCCGGAGGGGCGAACAGCGCTGCGGGCGAGCCTTCGCCCTCCGTCTCAGCGGACGGGCTCGGCGCGTGGGAAGACATGGGCAAGGAGGCCGGGACCGACGGGGGCACTGGCATGACGAGTGTGAGCGATGAAGTCCTGCGCCCAAGTATGTCCAACTTCGAAGAGCGGCTGAGCACAAAAACAGGCCAGCACGCTCGCCAGCAGCAGTCCGCCTCCGACCCGCTGCGCCAAGTCGGCCGGCCCGGCCTGCGCGGTCTGCCGAGGTAGCGCGAGCAGCGTGAGCAGGCTGCGACAGCTGACGGTCAGCACCAGGACGGCATAGAGCACGGCCAGCCCGCGCAGCGCGGCAAACGCTGACAGCGCGCACAGTGCATGGCCCAGCGAAGCCAGCGTGCCCGGCGGGCTGAGCACGAGCAGCAGCGCTGGCCGCAGCGTCGGAGCCAAGACGGGGGAGGTCGCGCTGCGGGGCCCCGAAGTCCCATCGAGGTCCGCGAGCACCAGGCCCAGCCAAGTGCTGCTTAGCGTCGACGCCAGGATCAGGAGCAGGGCCGCCTGCAGCCCCGTCTCAGTGGCACTCGCCAGCGCGAGTAGGGCACCGGCGATGGGCAGCGGGACAAGCTCGGCAAAGGGACCCAGCCCCGCCGCTCGTTCGGTCGGCTGGGCGCGCCGG
The DNA here is from genome assembly GCA_937952145.1 of uncultured Myxococcales bacterium. Lineage (GTDB taxonomy): Bacteria > Myxococcota_A > Polyangia > Palsa-1104 > JAEUJZ01 > JAEUJZ01. The sequence continues at coordinate 20,956 of CALFYE010000077.1, read as the reverse complement.
ATCGCCGACAGCGCCAGGCCGCAGACCGCGAGTACTGCCCACATAGCGGCAAAACGGCCGTGCGCCTGCGGCAAAAGGCCCGCCCCCAGCCGCGTGAGCAGGCCGAAGCCCAGGATGGCCAGCGGTGGCAAGAGCAGGATCGCCCGCCCGACATGCGCCAGCGGTCGTCGCAGCACCATCGCTGAAAGTGCAAAGATCGGCAGCAGGGCACCGACCCCAAGCAGGGCGTAGGCAAGGCCGGCCCAGCCTGAGATCTGGCCCCGCGCGCGGCTCCAAGCCGGCAGCGGTAGGCCGGCCACGGGCCGCAGATCACCGAAGTAGTTTTGGTAGCTTAGATTCACGATGTCGGTGGTGTGCGCGACGAAGAAGCCATCCGGCAACGGGGCCGGCAGCGACTGGCTGCACAGCCATGCCGATGTCGTCGAGAGCACGACCCAGCTCAGGAAAAAAGCCCCCGCCAGCGGGCGTCGTAGCGGGGCGGGCAAGGCAGCGAACACCGCGAAAAGCGCCGCGCAGTAGCAGGCGAGCAGCGACAACACGTCCAGCGCAACCACCGTCCCCAAGCCGGCCACCAGGGCCAGCGCCAGGGCGGCACTGGGAAGCTTTTCTTCCGCTGCTGTTCGCGATCCACGTCGCAGCGTCAGCGCGGACAGGCTCGGCAGCGTGAAGATCAGCGCCCCCCACAGGCCCAGCGCCAGCAGCAAGATCAGCGATCCGCCATCGACACCCGACAGATGGGCCAGCCCCAGACGGTCCGATAGCCCGCGCTGAAACACAAACTGCATGCCGTAGTCGCCATGGCTGGCGCCGTAACCGCGGGCAAACCCCGCGAATAGCCACAGGCCCCAGGAAAGCGGCAGCAGCCCGGACACCCCCGTCAGCACACTGCCCCAAGGCCCGCGCAGTAGCGGCCAGCGTCGCCGGCGCAGCAGACCCAGCCCCAAAAGTGGCAGCGGCGATAGCCACAGCCCGACCAGCCACACCGACTCGCGAACGCGAAGCCCCGCCGAAAGGACGCGGTGCTCGGTCTGTCCCCGAGGGTCGCGCTGTCCTCGCGGGTCGTTCGAATAGACCAGCACCGCACCATAGCCGCCCGACCGGCCCGGGCTGGGAGCAAACGCCACGGTTAGCCTTCGACTCTCGCCCGGTGCCAGTCGCAGGCCCGGTAGCAGGGGCTGAGGGCCTTCGACGATGCGATAGCCGCTCGCAGCGGGGCTCAGCGAGACTCCCTGCAGCATAAGCGGCTCGTCGCCCACGCTGTGCAGGGTGAGGTCGGCCTGGGTCTCGCCGGTCCCCTCGGCGGGCAGGATGAGCGGACTTGGCTTGATGGCCAGCCTGGGGGTGGCGCGTGCCGTCGATTGGCCCAGCAGGGAGAGGAACAGCCCCAAGACCAGCCCAAAAATGCGGCGGATCAGCCCGGAGGCCAAGCTCTGCCCTGCGCACCGGGCCGTTTGTCGAGGGGGCAGTCGCCCCGCCGGTCGCATCACCACTGCCCCCGTAGCTGCAGCCAAAGCTGAAGCGCCAGAAGCGGCCCCGACAGCGACGGCAAGAGCCAAAGCGCCTGCCGTGCCGCCGCCTGGGCCAGGCCGCTGGTCGGCGTGCTACCCAGCCCGTGTCGCAGGAGGCGCAGGCCCATGTTCAGCTTGATCGACAGCGCGACGAGAAACAAACCCAGCAAGACCCAGTGCAGCGGCAGCCCCAGGAAGACCTTGTGATGCAGGGCCTCTCGCAGCGAGGGGGGGGGCGCCTGGTCAGCTGCGTTCGGTGGGTTCGCCAGGCGCTGCAGGCTTAGCTGTGGCGAGGGCAGCGAGAGGACCGAGCCTCCCTCGCTTTGGGCCGGGACGTCGACGACAAAGCCGGCTCCGGCTCGCGACCAGGTCCCCACCGGGCCCCAGAAGCACAGGGCGCAGGCCAGCGCAAACAGTCCGTCGGCCAGTAGACCCTGGCGCAGCCAGCCGGAAGCGATCCGCGGCAGCGCCCCGGGCGTCGCATGTCGAGCCAGCCTGGGCTCTGGCACATCAGCGCGATCCGGCAGCAGGCACAAGAGCCCCGCCCACGTCGCGCCATGCCACACCATCGGCAGCCAGAGCAGGCTGCGCAGCCACGGGGTCGCGGCCAGTCCCAGCAGCAAGGCCAGGCCAGCGAGCGGGCCGCCCGATAAGCGCAGTCCGGGTTGCGGCGCGATGCGCTGAAGGATGGCAGCCAGCAAGAGCAGGCTCAGTAGCACGGCAAACAGCAGCACCGGGCGAGGCAGCACCGCGTGGCGCAGTGGCTCTGGCAGATCGTCGATGGAGACGCCCATGGCCCGTCGCTATCCCACCTTGGCTGCGGCGCTGTCAAGGGGCGCAGCCGCCTGATCCGGCGAATACCCCGCCGCGGCCCACACCTCCCGCACACCTAAAGCTCGCGCAAGTAGGCGAGCAGTGCGGCGCGCTCGCTGGCACTGAGGTCGAGCCCAAAGCGATGGCCGCCCGCCCGGCGGGGGTCGAGCATCGCCGGCAGCGTCGGCACACTGCTATCGTGCAGGTAGGGGGCGGTGCGCGACAGCGCGAGCAGCGACGGGACTTTGTAGCCGGGGCTGCTGTTCGGCAGCACCGCCGAGACGCGTCGCGGGTCGGTGCCCAGACGCGACAGCGGTACGACTTGGCCATGGCTAAAGAGCGGTGGCGCATGGCAGCGGACACACTCTCGCTCGAAGATCGCCGCTCCCGCCGACGAGGGCTGCCCTGCAGATAGAGCGTCGCCCCGCGCGGTTGCTGCCCAGGCTGGCCCTAGCGAGCGCAGGTAGGCGGCAACCAGCGCGACTACCGAAGGCGGTGCCGAGCGCTGCGACAGGTTGCGATCAATCTGCAGCTCTAGCGTCGGGAGGTCCCCGTTCCAGCGCACCGCAAAGCCGGGCCGAAGGGCGAACAGGCTGGGGATTTCTGTGGGGTCGTGCACGCCATCCGCCGTCGAGTCGTTCCGCCCCGGGCCGTACTGCAAGAGCTGATCGAGGTTGCGGTTCTGCGACTTGTGAAAGATCGGCTGGTCGATGCACGCCGCCAAGAGCAGGCCCTGATCGTAGGTGCGCGTGGGCAGGCCATCCAGACGCTCGCCGCGGGCATCGACCTGGGTGTGGCACAGGGCACAGGTCACGCCCAGCGCGGACGGTGCGACGGCTTCTGCGGGCTCAGAGACGGCCACGACCCCTATGACTTCCGGCCGGCCGCTGGCTTGGCGGGAAAGCCCCAGGCCCAGTCGGTCCAGCAGATCGCGATTGTTGCCGTCGGGATCCAGAAAGCTGTGCAGGCAGGGGCTGTAGTACTCGTGCGAGGCGAAGGGGTAGTAACGAAACAACGCGCGCCCCAGCGTTCGAGCGGCCTCGCTGTCGGCCCCATGGTCAGCCAGCGTGCGCAGCGCTTGCTGCTCCAGCACGCTTGGCGATATCTGCGGCAGCTGCGGCTGTCCGGTGTCAGCCCGCGTCCAGGCCGCCCGGGTCAGCGTCGGCGGCGGGGGGGACAGACGAGGCACCGGGCGATGGGCCACAAGCTGGCGTAGCCGGCGGCGGGCAGCTGGCAGATCCAGCGGCGCGGTCAAGGCGTTGGCGGTATCGCCCAGGGCGGCCACAAAGACGGCCGGCAGGTTGCCCAGCCAGAGCGCCTGACGCAGCGATGGCAACGCCGATCCATCCCGCCGGCCATCGCGCACCTTCGCCTGGAGATAATACGCGGTTGCACTAAGGGAATCGGCGCGCACTGCGATCTCTACTAGGTGCTCAGCAGCGGCCGTCGCCTCAGGCTTCGCCAGCGCCAATAGCAGATCGACATAGGGCGGCAAGAGCGGTGCCAGATCGGCCGTCACCACAGGTGGTAGGTGGATCGGCAGCCGCACCAGCGCGGAGAGCAGCGTCGGCAGCGAGGCTTCAGCCACCGTTGGCAGGCCAAGCAGCGGGCCTAGGGTGCGCAGGATCGGGAAGGTCAGCTCGTCCTCGCCGGTCAGGGCAGCAGCCAGCACTGCCTGCCGACGAACGAAGCGATCGTTGCTGGCCAGGCCGGCTTGCAGCTGGGTCTTGGCAGCGGTCGGAAGCGCACCCGGTGGCAGCTCACGATAGAGCGCGCCGAGGGCAAACAGCGCGCGCCCGTGCAGGAGCGGACTGCCAGGATCGCGCAGCGTGGCCAGCACGCGCTCTGGCCAGGGGCTGCGAGCGAGCAGGACCTGCGCGCGCGAATCGAGGGCCGAAAGGGCTCCCAGGCTGGCCAGGACCCAGCCCTGCAGGCGCGGGGACTCCTCAGCATCGAGGGCCGAGCCCGCCGCGCTGGCCAGTCGCCGCACCGCGACCTCGGGATGCGCTGGCGGTGCAAAGTCGGGTGAGGTCCAGCGCGAGACCAGCTCGAAAAAAGCCGCCGCCCGACGGTCGGCGCAGGGCAGGGGGGCCGCCTGATCGGCAGTCGCGGCCGGCCCACTGCACGACGCTTCAGCGATGGCGAGCAGCGCCCCGTCGCTGCCCTCGGGAGTGGCCGATTCTGTCGGCGAGCGACTCACCGCTGACAGCGCCCCCGTCACTCGTTCCTCTGGCGGGTGTTCTACAGGTCCCCTGACCCGCGGTGCAGACGCCGGCTCCGACGGAGACCGCGACTCGGACGCGGGCCGACAGGAAAAGAGCGCAGCACTGAGCGCCAGGCCCAACAGGCAGTGGGCGAGGGAACCGGGGACGCTCCGATCGAGGCTGCGCGGTCGCATAGCGGCCGGAAGTCCTATCACAGCTTTGCTCGGTGCGGCGAGGGGCGGGGATGTTCTATAGAGGGCGGGGCGAGAGCAGAGAGAGAGCAGGGCGAGGCCGATGGGCTAGTTGCCGCCGCCTTCTCCGAGCAGGACGATCTTTTTGATCTGCCCGAGTGAGAGTGAGCGATAGCCGCCGGTGACGTTGCGGACGATCAGCTGCTCGTCAGGGGAGTACTCGAAAAACTCCGCCTGCAGCCGGCCGCCGCCTTCGAGATAGATGAGGAGCTCGCCGGTGAGCGGAATGACCTGCGCCGAGGCGGGACGGGGGCCGACGATGCGCTTGATGTTGCTCCAGCGCAGCGTGCGCAGCTCTCCGTTTGGCATTCGCAGCGTGGTGTGATCGCTGATCAGGGCCTCGACCAGGTCGCCCTTGACCGTCGAGCCATCGCGCAAATAGATCGTCCGCTCGGGCGAGCCGAGATCGAAGCTGGTGTCATTTTTCGACCGCTGCGGCGAGATCTTTTTGGTCTCGGCCCAGGCGATACGGCGCTTTTCGCCGTTGGCCAGCTTCAGCGTCAGGTGCGAGCCGTGATCAAACTCCAGGACCTCGCCGTGATAGACCAGCCCATCGCGGGTCACGACGGTGCGGACGGTATCGGGCGGCGGCGGCAGGACCACCCCACCGCTTGCGACCTGACCGGGGGCCAGGGCGGGCGGACTCGGCGCAACCGGCGCGACGACGGGCGGCGGCGCGACTGGAGTCGGCGTGGGCGGGGTGTACATCACCACCCCTCCGCCACCACCGGACGGCATCGGGGCAGGGCTGGGCCCCGTCGAATAGACGGGAGGGCTCGGCGCGACCGCGGCCGGAGGAGTCTTCGGGCGGGGCGGCGAGATATGCGCGGCGTCGGAAAACGGAATGCGTCGCACCTCGCCGCTGTCGAGCTTGAGCGTGATGTGATCGCCGATGACGTACTCGATGACTTCGCCGCGGTACATCGCGCCATCTCCGGTGACGACCGTGCGCTCGACCGGCCCGGCGGGCTGGGCAGGAACCGAGCCCGGACTGACCTGCGCCATCGCCCCGACGGGCACCGCGGAAAAAACACCAGCGATGAGCAGCCGCCCCAGGAAATGACCCACTAGGCTACGCATTCGAGTCTCCTCATTACGGGTTCGCAGATACCGTCCTGTCGGCTACCCCACCGTCGGCACCGGGGGCGAACACAGCAAGACTTACGTCGATTGTACCGCCGTCGGCCGGGCGACGTACACCGGACTGCGTGCGGAAATCACATCGCCCGACCAAGTCAAGGCGTGATCCCTAGGCAGCGGCGGCAGTACCATGCCGCGCCATGAGCACTGCGAACCTGGCAAGTCGGTGTGGCCGACCGGATGTGCCGTCTCGGAAACCGCCCCTTGCTTGGGCGGCTCGCGCTGGATTTGGCGTATGGCTGCTGGCCGCGGGCGGATCTCAGGTGGCGGCCGAGACGCCGCAGGTCCTGGCATGGATCTCGGCGGATGCCGATGGCGATGGCAAGCCCGACACGCTGACGCTGCGGGGCGATGCGACGCTGCTTCTGGAGTGGGCAGGCCGACCACCGACCGTCCTGCGCCTAGGGCCACAGGCCGTGCTGTCCCGCCCAGCCGATCTGCAGTTTCAGGCCACGGCGAGCGGGCGCTACATCGTCGCTCGTGCCACCGAAGTAGGACGTGGGGGAGCTCGCCAGGGACGGGGGATGGCTGTCCTCCTGCGCGGGGCGCAGCCCACCATCGTTTACCAGGGGCCGGTGGGTCCGGTCGGGCGCGATGGCGAGTACTCGCAGGAGCTTGGCTTGGTACCGGCCGGCCTGCTTCGCTACCAGACCAACCCCGCGGTGCGACGCTGCGATGGCGAAAACCGACTGTTTGTCGAGCGCTACAGCGACCCCGCAGGCTTTGCCCCGTCGCCCGAATCCACGCTGCCCGCCGCGCCGAACCCGTCAGACTGGCCAGCGTTGACGGTCAGTACGACGCCGCCAGCTGAGTTTGCAAGTCCCGCGATCGGCATCTATCGCTTCACGGCAGCCTCGGCCGCCGCGCATGTGACACGGGCCGATCAGCTGGGGCCGCCGCGCGAGCTAGAAGATGACAGCCCGCTTTCGGCCTGGGCTCCCCCGACGGCGCAGCTGCGGGGAGCCTTCGTCACTGCGGTGGCGGATGGCACGGGGCACGCACCGCGCGCCATTCGCGTGACGGCCGCCCGAGGGCAGCCGCTGCCCACCCGCCTGCTGCTCATCCTGGGGCAAGCGCTGCACTTCCAGGTCGAGCTAGGGGCGGCTCCCGTGCAGTGGTTGCTCTTGCCGCCCAGTGTCGCCGGCGACTGTCTATCGCTGGTCGTGGCGGCAGGCCCGGCCAATGCCGCGATTGGCGATGTCGCGATCTATAGCGAGCTCGATGGTCCCGCGGGCTTGGCGGCGATCGCGGCGCAGGTGGCGGGATCGGAAGGCTCGCGGGGCGAGGGCGCGGCGCGGACGCTGCTCTTGCGGGCCCGACGAGACGCCGCTGGACGTCAGGCTGTGCTGGCGGCCGTAACGACAGCGCTTGGCAGTGTTGCCAACAGTCGCCCCGATGGGCTGCGTCGCCTGGATGAGCTCCTCTTGCAGCTGGCGGAGGCCGAAGCGCCAACGCGGGATGCGCTGGCTGCGACGCCGCCGACGACCCTAGATGCCTTGCTGGCGCAGGTGGTGACGCGGCACGTATCCGGATCGTCAGGCAGCGACGAGGGGGCAGCGGCGTTTCTGGCTAGCCTGGTCAGCTATCCGCGGGTCGGGGCCCGGCTGCTGCAGCGAATCAGCGACGATCGCAGCCTGCGTTCGACGGTGCGAGGGCAGGCGCTCGCGCACTGGGCAGGGCTGGTCTTTGCTACCGCTCCCGCTGAAGCGGCCACCGGAGTGCTGTCCCGGCTGCCGGAAGCAACGAGCGATCGCGGCCTGGCCCCGGGCGTTCACGCGGCGCTGGTTACCGTCGCCAGCTGCACCCTGCCCAGCGAGCCCGCGCTGCTGGCCGTCCTGGCGACGCTGGATGCTCAGCTGGCGAAAGCGACGGCACCGGGCTCGGCGAACGACTCGGCAACGCTGTCGGGTCTTACGCTCGTCCTCTCTGCGGTGTCGGGTGCGCAGGCGCGCTGCCCCGATTCGCCGCGCACGCAAAAGCTGGCCGACCGCATCGCACAGAGCTGGCCGCCGCCGCCAGAAAATCCGCAGGCTCCGCTCGGACCTACGGCCTTCCTGCTGCGCTACCGCCTGCTGCAAGCATTAGAGCGCCTAGGGCAGGACACCATGGCGGTGCACACGGTGCTGACCGGGGCCGCGGCCCTGGCCGGCGAGCCGGTTCTGCGACAGCTCGCCAGTCAGCTGCGGGTGCGCTTGCCGCGCGCTTCGGCCGACGGTGAGCGTCTGCATGGCCTGCGTGATCCCGATGCCGGCGTGCGCCTTGCAACCTTAGCCGGTCTGTCGCTGGGCGAGGGCCAAACCGGGTCGGCGCTGCGCCGGCTTAGCGTGGCTGAGATGACGATGCTCGAAGACACCCTGCAGCACGACACCTGGCCGCGAGTGCGTCGGGCTGCCGTCGAGGCCCGTGCCGCGCAGTGTCGCGAGGCTGGCGGAGGAGTTCCGCCCACCCGCATCGAAGCCCTGCGGGCTGCGCTTTCCGATCGCGACATCGAAGTGCAGCGACGGGCTCTGGGGGCTATCGCGCGCTGCGAGGACGGCATGGCGGTCGATGTCTTCGTCCAAGTGGCCGAGAACCCCGAAGCCAAAGCGGGCCTGCGCGGCCAGGCCTGTGCCCTGCTGGCCCGGCATGCGCTTTCGTCGAGCAGCCTGCCCGTCGAGCAGCGCGAGAAGGCACATCACGCCGCGGCCGTGGCCCTGGCCGATCTTTTGCGCGACCCTGAAGCCGATGATCGGCATGCCGCAGCGCTGGCGCAGTGCCTGCGTGGCTTTGCTGAGTCGGGGGATCTCGCCGACCTCGACGTGCTGATCGACACCACCTCGTCCGAAGCGCCCGCCAGCCTGCGTCAGCTGGCCTTGGGGGCCATCGCCAGCATCTGCTCGCGTCGGCCGACCATCGCTGGTCGGCGGGATGAGCTGCCGCCGAAGGTGCTGCGCCGGCTCAAGGAAGTGGTGACCAAAGCGCTGGCCACTGACAGCGATGCGCGGATGCAGGAAAGTGGCCGACGGGTGCAGCAGCAATGTCGCTAAGCGAGGCGAAGCCGCTCATCCGCATCGTTCGCATGGAGTTCCGCCCGGAAGAGGTCGAGCCCTTCCTGCGACTCTTCGAGACCGTCAAGCGGCGCATCCGCAGCTTCCCCGGCTGTCGCGATCTGTACCTCCTGCGCGACGACGAACAGGCGAACGTGCTCTTCACCTACAGCGTCTGGGAGAGCAGCGAGGCGCTCTCCCACTATCGCAACAGCACGCTCTTTCGCGAGACCTGGAAGGCGACCCGCGCGCTATTTGCCGCTCCGGCGCAGGCTCACTCGATGATCGAGCTACAGCGCATCGCGCCGCTGCCCGCTACCTGAAGTCGCCGGCGTGGCGTCGGCGCTCACCGCGCTTGGGGTCCTGGGCGGCTTGGCATTCGATGCACAGCGTGGCGTAGGGCATGAACGCGAGCCGCTTGTCCGAGATGTCGTCGCCGCACTCTTCGCAGACGCCGAACTCCTCGGGATCGCTCTCTATCTTGCGCAGCGCCTGGTCGATCTTCTGCACCGCCTCGGCCTGCTTCTTGTTCTGCTGCGAGGCCAGGGTCTGCATCATCTCCGACAGCGCCTGCGCGTCCTCATCCGCCACACCCACCGTCGAGGCATCCTGGCGGTTGGGCTCAATCTTCTTCGGCCCTGACGAGATAATCTCGTCGCGCAGGGCCTGCAGCTTGTCGCGGTACTGGGCTCGTTGCTTGTCGTTCACGGCGGCAGCCTAGCAGGATTGGCGGACGCGGGCGCCGCTTACTTCGCGACGCGATACACCGTGTTGATGTCGGTGAAGTAGACATCCCCGCCTGCGACGCTGAGGTAGCCGGTGCTATGCCCCGCGCCATCGACGGTCTCGGGCTCGCCGCCGCTCTTGGCGACCTTGGCCAAAAGGTCCTGCGTCAGGCTGGCTTGGCGGAAGAAGTAGACGTGGGTGTCCGACAGAGCCAGCCGCGCGTTGGCGTTGACAACCGGGCCAATACTCTCAGGCAGACCGCCTGCTTTGCTGAGTCGGGCCAGGCTGTATTTGCCGCTGCCCGGGCTCTCCAGCAGGAAGTAGACATGGGTGGCGTCCAGCGCCAGGCGGAGGGCGTTCTGCGTCGGCTTTCTCGTCCACAGACTTTGCGGGTTGCCACCTGACTTGGGCAGCCGGAACAGGCCGCTATTACTGCGGAAATAGACATCGCTCTCGTCGAGCGCGATGTTGTCGAGGCCAAGATGACCACTGCTGAGGACTTCGGCTGGACCGCCCTGTCGCGCCACCCGCGATACGCTGCCGCCTGGCTCGTTGCGCGCGAAGGTCACGAAGTACACGTGCGTCTTGTCGACAGCGAGCTGAGTCGGCGCGGTCACCTGCGCCAACACCTGCGGCCGCCCGCCGGCGATCGGCAGGCTGAGCACGGCGTTGCCCGCTTCGCTGGTGAAGAAGATCGAGTCGCCCTGCACCACTAGATCCCCGGTAGGGGCAAGCTCCAGCGTGGCCAGGGTCTCCGCAGCGCCGCCGGCGGCCGGGACGCGATAGATGGCGTTCTTTGCCCGCGCGAAGCCACCGCCGCTGAAGTACAAAAAATCTCCGGCCAGCGCGACGCCCAGGGGGTGGTCGATAGGGGTCGCTAGGCGGGTTGCGCGCACCCAGCCTTCGGCCTTTTGGGGGGTCGGACGGGCGCTCTCTTTGCCGCGCGAAATCATCAGCGCACCGAGGCTGATTGCACCGGCTGCGACACCCAGCAAGGCTTTGCGAATCGACATGGTGAGCCTGCCATCCTGTGGTTGTGCCTCGCACCTTAGAGCCCGGCCCGCAGCCCCTAGCGCCGCCGCCTGCCCCAGATACGTGCTTTTTAGAACATCACATTGTGTGCTCGCGACGCAACGGGGAGAGCGATAGGATCGAAAACCATATCTGTGGGGGTTCGTGTTGGGTGGGGGCAGTGATTTCGGGACGCGCAGCCCGCGGTCGCAGCGCAGCAAAGGCTAGAGGTTCACATGCCGACTGATTTCGAGAGCACGCCGTACGACGGCCATCATTCCTATACCGATCCTGGCAATGACTGGCGCTCGGGCGATGGGATCACAGACGGGCTCAAGCGCGTCGTTTCGTATGGCAACTGGGCCGGCCCCGGCAACCGCATGGTGACCGAAAATCAGGGCTATATCGACGCGCAGCGCGCCAATAACCCCAACTACGATCCGTACCTTGACTCGTCGCTGATGAATAACCCCCGCTACCAGGCCATCGACGGCATGGACGCGGCGGCCCTGCACCACGATCACGGCTACTCACAGTCGCTGGGCGGCGAGAACATGTTCGGCTGGCAGGGCATGCGCAACGTGCGCGAAGCCGACCGCCAGCTAGTCGCCGACACCCAGGCCGAGATGGACGCCAACGGCGGCCAGTACTCGGACGGTGCTCGCCGTTACTCCGAGGGTCTGCGCGGCTTCTTCGGTGGGCGCGTCATGGGCATGGATGCCGCTGACTGGGCCGGAGGCAAGGCCAGCGAGGCCGGGCAGGGCATCTCGAACTTTGTGCAGGGCGCATCGAACTGGCACTCGCTTGGCGACGCTGGGCGCGGCATTGCCCAGGGCGCGATGGGCGCCGGTCGCTGGCTGGCCAACACCGGCCGCGAGGCCATCGGCGGCATCGGCAGCGCCATTAACACTGCCCGCGAGCTGGGTCCGATCGGCGCGCTGGGCATGGTCGGCGGCTTGGGCAACGTCGCCGTCGCTGGGGCCTGGGAAGGCGCCAAGGCGCTGGGGCGCGGCGCGGGCAGCTTGGTCAGCTCAGCCGGCAGCATGATCGGCGGCGGCCTCAGCTCGGCCGGCAGCATGATCAGCGGCGGCCTCAGCTCAGCTGGCAGCGCGCTTCGCAACGGCGCCTCGTCGGTGATGAGCGGAGCAGGAAACCTGGCGCGTGGTGCCGGCAGCGCTATCGCCGGCGGCGCCAAAAAGCTCTTCGGCTGGCTGTCTGGCTGATCGTCCTGTCCGCCCTGTCCCTCCTGTCCGTGTCATTCGCCCCGTCGCGGGCCTCTCTCCATCGGTTCAATCCCTGTTTGTTTGTCCGGCAGCGCAGCGCCCATGCCGCCGAGCTCCGCGTCCGGGAATCGCCCGAGTGCGCGGTCCGGCGGTGATAAGCTCAGCCGATGCTTGCTCCCTGGCTGGTTCTGATCGCGCTTGCCGCTGCGCCAGCCCCGGCACCGCCCGCTGCCGTTCCCCCTGCCAGCCCGGCGCTCGCCCCGGCTAGCCCAGCTCCGGCGGCAGCTCCCGGTCCTTCCTCGGCGATGGCGGCGCGCTTTTCCCAGGTCGCTCCGCCGGGCGCCCGCTTGCTGCTGCTCGACGGGCCAGGCACCTCACCGTCGCGCAGCGGGACGCCGCTTTCGGTCAGCGCACCGGCCTGCAGTGCGCGATCGGCTGGACTCTGCGACATCAACTGGCAGAGCGCTCCCGTGGCCTTCCTGCCGCTGCCGCTCCCCGCCGACTGGCAGCGTGCCGAGGCTGCAGGAAAGGCCCAGGTCCTGCTGCGGAGCGAGGGGGGCACTCCGCTTGTCGTCGTCCGCCCGGGTGAGGTCCTCTTGGCCTTTTCCTCGACGACTGAGACGCTGGATGCGCCGGGGGCTCGGCTCCTGCGCTGGTCTTATCTGAACTACCTCCTGCACGTCGCGGCCAGTCAAGCGGTGGGCCAGGCGCCGCAGCGCTTTGCCTGGTTTGCCCACTCACCACTGCCGACGCCGCGCACGCAGGGGCTGGTCATCGCGGGTCTGCTGGTCTGCTGGCTGCTCTTTTTGCTGCTGTATCGCTTGGCGCGGCGGCGCGGAGCCGGGCAGCCTGCGACCGCGCGGCAGTTCCTGCAGGCAGTGGCTGATGCCCGCCGGGTCCGCACAGGCGATGGGAACACCAAGAGCGACAACCCGGCTGAAGGTCGCCTCCTGCCGTTCGCGCGACCCTTGGCCGGCCTCTTGACGCTCCTCGCCAACATGCTGGTGCTCATTGGGCCGTACTTCGCGCTGCAGTCGGTGCTGGCGCGTCGCGTGCAGCCGTTTCCCGAGGCCGATGGCCTGTGGCGCACCACCACTGACGCCCTCTACATCCTGTGGATGACCTTTGACCTCGGCACGCAGACCGCGTTTGTGAAGTACTTCGCCGAGCACCGCGCCAACCCCGAGCCCAGCGTGCAGGAGCGGGCGCTTTCCGACGTGCAGTTCTACATCTGGTTTCAGATGTTCTCGCGGCTCATCGAAGCCTCGCTGCTCGTCGGGCTGGCCCTGGGCTACCTGCCGCTTTCGAGCTACGCCATCTACGCGCCGTTTGTGTTGCTCTATGCCGGCACCTTGCAGCCAGCCTTCCCGGCCGTCGGCAAGTTCCTGTGTCAGGCGATGCAGCGCTTTGACTACTACAACCTGCTCGACTTCCTAGAGTCGCGGCTGCTGAGCTTCCTGGTGCCGGTACCCTTCATCCTGTTCTTTCGCGCCTATGGCCAGGCCAACCCGTCGCTGGGCGAGGCGCATGGCGCAGCGCTGGGCATGGGCATCGGCGGCTTTGCGACCTCGCTTGTCGTCCTGGTCATGGGGCTTGTCGCGCTGTCGCGGCTGGGCCTGCCGGTGCGGGCGCTGTTCCTGGCCCAGTTCGGAAGCGACACCGCGCGCCGTCAGCTGTGGTTCGGTCTCAAGCTGACGCTGGGTCAAGAGCCGTTCCGCCTGACCTCGTTCTTGGAATCGCTGATCATCATCCGCTGGCTGCGCGACTTTCCGACCTGGCTCGGTATCCGCGACCTCCTGCACAACCGCCTGACGTTTCTTTATTTCTTCGCCTGGAGCTTTTACCAAAGCGCCGTACCCGCTGTGTCCGAGGCGCTGAGCAACGGCAAAAAAGCGCTCGTGCAGTACTACCTGGGTCGCTACCTGCAGCTCGGGACGCTGTTTTCGGTGACGGTGTTTTCGCTGCTGCTGTCGACCGGCGGCTTCTATGTGACCGGCGCGCTGGGCGGGCAGTGGGCGGTTGCGGAAAAATATTTAGTGCTCGCCTCGCTATCCGGACTTCTCCTGCCTTGGGCCTGGCTGACCGACTCGCTACAGCTCGGGGCGGGCCGCACCGGCACCACGATGGTCATCATGCTCGTCGAGCAGGCGCTGCGCCTGGGGCTGATGTGGCTGTTCGTGCAGCGCTTCCAGTTTATAGGTATTTACCTCGCGGCCTTAAGCGCGCTCGTCCTCAAGTGCGTACTCGCCTGGTCGGTCAATCACCTGACGATCGTTCGGCTGCAGGTCTCGCTGCGCAGCACGCTGTTTGCTCCGGCGCTGGCGGCGGCCTGTAACTTTGCTGGCTTTAGCGCCATCACCTGGCTGCTCGGCACGCTGGGCCTGCACGATCCGTATGTCTCGATAGGGCTGTTTTTCGTCGCTGGAGTCGGATCGATCTTGGTCTGCTTGTTCCTGCTTGGCGTGTGCGGTGGGATCGATGCCGTGCTGCAGGACGAGCTACGGCAAGCGGCACAGCTATCGGCGGTGCTGCGTCCGCTGTGCCGTCTGCTTTCGCGGGCCGCTCTCGCCGGGGCGCGGCTTTCGCCGTATACGCCGCCCCCGCCCCCCGCGTGGGAAGCCGCGCAGAGCCAAGCCGCTGAGCTCGAAGCAGTCGGGGCCGAGCATCCCTAGTCCTCGGCCTTGCGCCTGTGGCTCTGCGCTCTCGTTCTCAATGCGCGCAGCCAGACACTAACTGGGGGACGAGCGGCCGGGAGGCCGCGTTACGTTGAGGGATCGTTACGTTGGGGGGATGAAGTAGCTGGTCAGCGTCTCGTAGATGCGCCAGGCCCCGTCGACCTTCTTGTAGGTGTCCTGGTACGAGCCGAAGATCTGGATCACCGGCGCGTGGGCCGGGCTCTTGGGCACCGACTGGATCAGGAAGTACCAGCTGCCCGTCGCGTCGCGACCGCTCACCGTCAGGATCGGGCTGACGATGTAGTGCGTGCTCCACGCCGTGCCGGCCGGCAGCAGCGTCTCAAATGCATTAATCAGGTTGGCGCGTCCGGAATAACGGCCAAATGGTCCGAGATCCAGCGTCCCATCATTGGTGAATAAGTCGGCCAGGGCGACTGCGCTTGCGTGTCCGGGAGAGTTAAACACAGCATCTGCGCGTCTTGCATACATTGCTTTCAGCTCTTTGATTTCTTCGCGCTCATCAAGATCCGACATAGATGACTCCTTGGCCGGCGGGCCAGGTTGGGGTCCCACTGACGGTTGTGCCTAGGTCCCTCTCCGCTCTGGGAGAGCTAACGCTAGGCGACCATAGCATATCATCGACGGTCAATCCTGCTATCATGCGTTAGCCCCACCGTCGCTAGAGCGCAGCTGCCACCTGTAGGTCCCTCTTGGCATCTGAATGATATCGGCATAAACGATGGGAATCGCCGCCACTCATGAATCGTGAAACCGCGTTTGAACTGGCATTTCACTGCCCAATAGCGCTTTCGCTGCACGCCGAGTCGGGGGCCTTTCTCGCCGCCTCGCCGGCCTGCCACGAGGTGTTTGGTCAGCCCGTCGAGGCGTTGGCTTCGCTGAGCCTGTGTGACCAGGTCACTGAGGGCGATCGCGAGCTGTTTCGGGATGGCTGGACGCGCGCTCTTTTGGGGCAGCCGGGCGTCGTGCTGCGTTATCGCCTGTTGCTCGCTGAGCGTTGCTGGGTTGAAAGCGAGCTGCGGCGCATCCTCCCCGAGGGCGATGACAGAGGAGCCCCCGGCGTGGTCCGTCTAGCCTGCGCCTCGCGCCGCATCGCCGCCCCGACGGAGCATGCGGGGAGCTCGCCAGCACCGAGCGCGCCGCCGAGCACGCCCGAGGTGAACGCACCGCCTGCGCCCGCATCCGTGGTCGATGCCAGCGATCGGGAGTCGGCGATGCTGGCGCGCAAGCACCGCGACTACTTGGTCGACATGCTGCCCGCCTTGGTCTGGCATGGCCCGGTCGCTCCCGACGGCAAGAGCTACCGCTTGAGCCAGATGAACGACTACCTGTTTCGCGTCAGCGGATACACCCCACAAGAGTGGTTTGCCACCCCCGGCTTCTGGTCCTCGCGCATCCACCCCGACGATCGGCAAGCTACCCTCGATGCCGCCCAGAGCCTGATGCGCGACGGTGGAGAGCTCGTCCCCTACCGCTTCCGCATCCACGACGGCCGCTATCTGTGGCTGCAGAGCTCGATCCGCATCGAGCGCGATGCCCATGGACATCCGGTGCGGATGTACGGCCTCACGCTCGATGTCACGCGCTACAAGCAGGCGGAAGAGGAGCTAGCCCGCCTCAATCGTGAGCTGGCGCAGAAGGTCGAGCACATCCTGGAGCTGTCGGCGCCGCTCTTGCCGATTGGCGAGGGCAGCTTGGTGCTGCCGCTCATCGGCACGCTGGACCCGGGGCGAACGCAGCACGCGCTGGGGCAGCTATTGGATCGGGTGGTCATGCTGCGGGCCCGACGGGTGATCATCGATCTGACGGGCGTGGCGCAGGCCGATGCGCAGAGCGTGGCGGCGCTGCTGCGCGCGACGCAGGCCTTGCGACTTTTGGGCGCCCAGCCCTGCTTCTGCGGCATCCGCGCCGAGATTGCCCTTGCCCTGCGCGACCACCACCAGGCGCTCGCTGCCATCTCGACCTACGCCACGCTGCAGGCCGCGCTGCGCGCCACTTTTGGCCTGCGCTGATTCTGTCTGGGGCCGCGGTCGGAGCGCCGACTGTGCGGTCGGCGCCGCGGTCTTGCGCCACAGAAGCCAGGCTCGGGCGCGGGCCAGCGCCGCCGAGATCGCGCTAAATTTTCCGGCTGCGACATCCCACACACCGACGGTTGACCAAGCCAGCCGATCGTCGGTAATAATGGCTATGTTCTGTGGAATCTCTTCAGCCTGCCACGCCAGGATCTAGAGGGTGACTGTGCCCCTGCGCACGGACCCGATTACCGGGTGGTCGCGGCGACTCCGCCGTTGCTGCTCGCGCTTACCCAGGCCAGCCACCGTGAGCCCCCCTGCTGATCCGCGGGCGATAAGCGCGTCGGCGCTGGGTGGTACCCGGGCCTGGCCAGGCCAGCCTTCGGAGCGATGCCGATGATCGAAGCGGGAAGCCGGATAGGCAACTACAAGCTCACCCGCCTTCTTGGCGAAGGTGGCATGGGACGCGTGTTTGAAGGCGTCCATGAGCAGATCGGCCGTCGCGCGGCGATCAAAGTTCTGCACGCCCAGTTCGCCCACAACTCGGAAGCGTATACGCGCTTTCTCAACGAAGCGCGGGCCGTCAACATCATCCAGCACCCCGGCCTGGTGAACGTCTTTGAGTTCGGCCAGACCGACGACGGCAGCCCCTACATCGTCATGGAGTTTCTAGAGGGGCAGACGCTGGCTGACCGCTTGGCCAGCGTCGGGCGCATGAGCATGGGCGCGCTGCGCATCGCTCGTCAGATCGCCTCGGCGCTGATGGCTGCACACGCCAAGCACATCGTGCATCGCGATCTGAAGCCAGCCAACGTCATGCTGGTGCCTGACCCCGACATGCCCGGTGGCGAGCGGGTCAAGGTCGTCGATTTTGGCATCGCCAAGATCTCGGTCGAGCACAACGACACCGGCTACAAGACGCGGGCCGGAGCGATCCTCGGCACGCCGACCTACATGTCGCCCGAGCAGTGCCGCGGGGCTGGCGAGGTCACCGAGAAGACCGACGTCTACGCCTTGGGCGTGATGCTCTACGAGATGCTGATCGGGCACCCGCCGTTTGTCGCCGAGGGCGGGGGCGAGATCATGGGCATGCATCTCTTCCAGGCGCCGCCTGCCTTGCATACGCTGGAGCCGTCGCTGCCCCTCGATCTGGTCGATCTGGTGCACAGCATGCTCAGCAAGGCACCCGAGGCGCGACCTTCGATTGTGCAGGTCGCACAAGAGCTGGATCGCATCGGCGGTCGCCTGAGCGGACCGATGCAGGCCGTGAGTGCCGATCTTCCGCCTGAGGCCAAGCCGCCCGGGCCGTTGACCATCCCCATCGACCTGCATCGACAGGTCCAGCCGACTGCGTTGAGCGGGTCGGCAGCTAGCCCGGCGACGTCGGCTGGCTCGCCCTCTGGCTCGACGCCAAGCCCCGCCGTGTCGGCTGGCCTGCCGCACCCGGTGACGCAGCACATCACGCCGTCCTTCGTGGTTGCTCCGCCGGTGTCGGGTTCGTATGCGACACCGTACATCACGCCGGTGCACTTCACGCCGCCCTACGTGACCCCCGCGCCGTATGGGCTGCCGATCACTCCATCGGGTCTGACGCCGCCGCTCGGGCCACCACCCGTTGCTCCGTCGGGGGGAACGCCGGCACCGATTCAAGGCTCAGCGGTCTCGGCCCCGGCCGCTGCGGAGACTCCGGGAGTCGGCGCCTCCTCGCCCCTTTCGACGCAGATCTTGTCTTCCGGGACGACGCCAGTGACCGCCGCGGCGTCGCCGCCGCTTTCCGCCACGCTCATCGCACCGGATGGGCCCCCCACGCCGGCGACAAGCCCTGCCGAGGTCGGCGCTGCGCCACCCGCGCTGCCCGACGGGAGTGCAGCCGCTGGCCGGGGGAAAGCCGGGCCAGCACCGAGTCCCGAGCAACCGCACGCCGAAGCTGATGCGGCAGTGGCCGGCCGCCTGCAACAAAGCGCGCCGGTCGCCCCGCAAGGCCCGCAGTCGGTGACGCTGATCGCCATCGAATCCAGCGAGCCCCGCCCCGCAGCAGCGGCCCCGCCCGCGACGCAGGCCGAGGGTTCCTCGGGCACTCCGTCGGCCCTGGCATCGGGCGTGGCACCGGGTGTGACATCGGGTGTGGCGCAAGATGCCGGTGGTTACAAGGCCAGCCCGCATGCGCCGACGATTGGCGTTTCGTCTGCAGCGGTGCCGCCCACAAGTCCGGCCAGTCCCGCTCCCGCTGTGGGGGCGACGGGGCCGGCGCTGCCCGCGGGCCCTGATGGCGCTGCCGTCCTGTCACCGCTGTCGACGGCAGTCGTGGCCTCAGCCGCGCCAGGGCGCCCGCCCGTGCCCCCCGAGTCTGACGACAAGCGATCCCTTACCATCGTCCTTTCTGGCCTGGGGGCTGCCGCGCTGATCTTAGTGGGCGCGCTGGTCCTTGGCCTGATGCTGCGCTCGCGGGCTGTGCCGCGGGCTATTGAGCAGACGAGCACCGATGCTGCGACCGTCCCGACCACCACTCGGGCGGTGGGGCAGCCGGCCGCGCCGGAACCGACGCCATCAGCCGCGCCTAGCCCACCTGCGTCGTCGCCTCCGTCGTTGCCTCCGTCGCCGGTCGAACAAATCGCTCCGCCGGATATGAGCAGTCAGGCTGCCGCCACGGCCCCCTCGACGCCCCCCGCAGCACCGGTGGATAGCCTTCCCCCCGACGCTGGGGTGAGCGAGCGCGATAACAACGCCAAGAAGAAGAAGCTTCTTCTGCGCCGCAAAAAGGGACTTCGCAATGAAGAGATCGAGTATCTCGACTAGGGCTGCACTGACGGTTGCCCTGCTTTGGTCCCTGGGTTCTGCGGCGAGCATCGCTGCCGCGCCGGTGGGAGCCAAGCCCGCCCCGCGAGCAGAGAGCACGCTCGATCCCCAGGCCGAGGAGCTTTACCGCCGCGGCGTCGCGCAGTACCGCGCCGAGCAGTACTCTGACGCGGTCGTCTCGTTCGAGGCCGCCTACCGCATCAGCCAAGCTCCGCGCTTGCTCTACAACTTGGCGACGACGCACCGCAAGCTGGGTCACATCCAAGACGCCATCGACTTCTTCGACGAGTACCTCAAGCGCCAGCCCGCCATCGAGCCCGATCGCCGCAGCGCCGTCGAGGGCTACCTCAGTGAACTCCGCGCGCAGCTTCAGGCCCAGACCGCCGCGCCGCGCGTAACCGCATCGCCCCAGCCGCTGCCGCCGCCGCCGCCCAGCGAGCCGCTGTACCGCAAGTGGTGGTTCTGGACCGCCGTGGGCGGAGCCGCCGTCCTCACCGGCGTTGGCATTGGTCTGGCAGTGGGCCTGCAGCCCCGACAGACCGTGCTCGATCACTACTACGACCCCACGTTCTAACCGGAAGAGGCCCACCATGCCCCCACGTCCCTCCGCCCGCCGTGGTGCGACGAGCAGCACCACTTTACGCCCCGTGCCCTCCCTCTTTTCTTTGTGGTCGCTGCTCTGTGGGCTGTCCGCGCTCTGCGCTGGGCTCCTTGGCTGCTCGTATGATCAGACGCTCATCGTCGTTGAGCTCAGTGCCGTCCCTCCTGCCACGCAGGTGCTGCACGTGCAGGCTCAGCTCGACGGGAAGGCTGCGACTCAGCCGAGCGATCTGCCGCCCGATGCGCCCCGCTTTGGCGTCCGCATCCCCAAGGATCGGCGCGGTCTTTTGCAGATCACCGTCGAGGCGCGCGACGACAAGAGCTGCGTCCTGGCCCGCGGCAGCGGCGAGCTTGCGGTGGAAGGCGGCATGGAGTACGCGCTGTCGATCGCGCTGGCCCCCCTGCCTGCCGCCCAGTGCGAGCTGCGCGTGAAGAAGACCGGCGACGGTGGCGGCCAGGTCCGCGCCCCAGTCGCCAACATCGACTGCGGCAGTAGCTGCAGCGGCTATGCCGCGCAGGGACAGAACATTGTGCTCAGCGCCCAGGCCGACAGCAGCTCGCACTTTCTTGGCTGGTCGGGACCGTGCAACGGCACCTCTGACTGCACCCTGCCGCTGCAGGCCGCCGTCGAGGTCAAGGCGCTGTTCATCAAGCGTCAAGCCTCGCTCTGCCCACAGCCCGGCTGGTGCTGGGAAAATCCCCGCCTGCAGGGCACCACCCAGCTCAAGATCTGGGGCACCTCCACCCGCGATCTGTGGAGCGTCGGCGCCGTCGGGACCATCCTGCACTTTGACGGACAGAGCTGGGTCGCGACACCCAGCGGCACCACCGAGTCGATCCAGCAGCAGTTCCCGCACCTGTTCGTGATGCACTCGCCCGAGTTCCTTTCGGTGGCCACGGCCAAGCAGGACGCCGAGCACCCCACGCGCAACATCGTCGGCATCCCGGTGGAG
>CALFYE010000076.1 GCA_937952145.1 uncultured Myxococcales bacterium | reverse complement strand
CGCTTCCGACGGAAACAACCTGCTCGTAGCGGACTCTGGCAATCACCGGGTGCTGCTGTGGAGTGGGCCCCCGACGGGAGCCAGCCTCCCGGCAAGCCGGGTCCTGGGGCAGGCGACGATGGCTGGGGGCACGGCCAACCGCGGCCTGGTCGCCCCGGATGCTTCGACGCTGAAGACCCCACTTGCCGTGGCGGCAGCGACGAGTAGCCGGATTGCAGTGGCGGATACCGGCAACCATCGCGTGCTGATCTGGAACCAGTCGATTACGAGCGATGGGCAGAACGCGAACGTGGTCCTGGGCCAGGCGAGCTTTAGCGAGAGCAGTGACCATCGCAACAGCACCACTCTCAGCACGATGAACGCCCCGCGCGGCGTGGCCACCGACGGTACGCGGCTTCTGGTCTGCGACTCGGGGAACCATCGCATCCTCGTCTGGGCCGCTTGGCCGACGCAGATGGGTCAGCCCGCCGACCTGGTGCTGGGGCAGCCCACGCCCTCGGCAAACGCCCCGACGGGACAGTCGGCAAGTGATGCGCGCTTTATCGCGCCGGCCGGGCTGGCACGGGCCGGAAAGCAGTACTTTGTCGTCGATAAGGGGGCGAACCGCGTGCTTGGATATGCCGCCCCGCCCACCAGTCCGTCCGATCGGCCGAGCCTGGTCTTGGGACAGCCCGACCTAAATGGCAGCAGCGGCAACAATCCCATGCTGTCCGCCGCCAGCCTCAACGGCCCGGAGTCGGTGAGCTCGGATGGAACCGTCCTGGCGGTGGCCGACACCCAGAACCACCGAGTCCTTCTGTGGCGGAGCCTGCCGACGAAAAACCAGCAGCCGGCGGATGTCATCCTGGGACAAGCCTCGGCGTTTGACGGCGCTGCCAATGCCGGTACGCCGAAGCTTGGGCTGAACAAGCCGCGTGGCGTGTACGTCGCGGGCGGGCGGATCTATGTCGCGGACAGCGACAATCACCGCGTCCTTATCTGGAACAGCATCCCGACGCAGCATGGGGCGGCGGCGGATGTGGTGCTGGGGCAGGACAGCTTCCTGGGCGTCAGCGCCAATCGCGGCGGGACGCAGCCTTCAGAGCGGACCCTCAACACCCCAACGGTGGTGCTGACCGACGGCCAAGCCATCTACGTCAGCGACTCCCTGGCCAATCGCGTCCTGGTTTACAAGACCTCCGATCCCAGCAGCGGCCAGGCTGCCGATATCGTGCTTGGCCAGGACCGCTTCGATGTCGCGATGGCGGGTACGGTCTCGGAAAAGAGCCTAAATACCCCGGTTGGCTTAAGCCTGTATGGGTCGCGACTTTATGTAGTAGACCAGGGCTTTCATCGCGTGGTCGTGTATGAAGCCGCGTCGCTGACCAGCGGCCAGCTGGCGACGGACGTGATCGGGCAGGTGACCCTAGGGGTGGCCAAACCCAATGACGGGGGGCTGTCGGCAAAGACGCTCTATACGCCAAGTGGGGTCCTGGTCAGCGAGAGTGGGGTGTACATCGCCGACCAGGGCAATAACCGCGTACTGGCCCTGCCTCCGCGGCGCTAACCGGCAAGCCGTGTCACTTGCCAAGGAGGGGGGCGAGTGCGGCTTGCTTGTCGCTGTTTACCGTCGTCCAGTCGTCTTGCAAGATTCCGCCGGTGTCTCCAGAGTCCGGATTCCAGCACCAGAACGAGAAGTTGAGGCGCTTGCTGCCGATGTAGCTGACGAGGGCGGCGAGCCACTTCTTGTCGGAGTCGGTCTGGTACTTGGTTCCGAATTCGCCGATCCAAATTGGAGCCGTGCCCTGGTTGGCGAGGTATCCCCAGTTGGCATCCCAGACTCCCGATAGGTTGTTGGGATAGTCGGGGGCCGAGAACCAGGACTGGTTGTAGACGCTCTGGGGGTAGTCGTGTGGGGAGTACACGACATGATTAGGAATCCCAAGTCGCACCGGATTGTTGCCGGCGCCGCGCAGGTTGCCGCCCCACCAGTAGAACTGGTTGTTGACCTTCTCGACGCCTTCGACAAAGAACAGCAGATCGGGGTTTATCGCCTGGATGGCGTTGCCGGCTCGCTCGGCAGCGAGGCGCCAGTCGGTGGCCATGTCGCCGCTGCCCCAGGTGGCGTTGTCGTGCGGTTCGTTGTGGAGATCGAAGCCGATGACGGTGGCATTCCCTTTGTAGCGTGTGGCCAGCATCTGCCAGTCGCTGATCCAGCGCGCTTCGGAATATGTGCCGGTGTACCAGAGCGTCGACTGCATGGCGATATCAGGGCGATGGCGGTCGAGGATGATGCGCAGGTTACGAGCGCCCGCCCCGTCGATGATCTTGTCGAGGACTTCTATCGGCTTCTTGTCTTTCAGATCGGGATTCTTGCTGAAGTCGATGTTGCGGGTTGCGCTGCCGGCATCGAGCATCTGGGTAGAAAAAGGAATGCGCAGCGTGTTGTAGCCCAGCGACTGAATCTGATCGAGCATCGAAGCGAGCGAGCGGCGATCGAGTCCGTGCGGCGCCATCCAGTCCGTCTCCATCCCAAACCATGAGAGTCCGGCTAGGCGCACCACTTGCTCGGTGGAATCGACGATGTCCGCGCCGCGGGTATGCAGATAGCCGAGCCCGGCGGTGGGGGTTCCCGAGCCTGGACCACTGGTGCCAGCTGGTGAGCAGCCGACCGGCAAGAGCAGCGCGGCCATGATTCCGATTTTGAACGCACGTTGGGCAATAAGCATGCACGGACCCTCCCTAGAAAGAAGACTTAGAAGGTGTTTACATAGGATGCTGCGAACGCCCTCAACTCGACCTGGCTGCACGGCTGGGGGCCCCGCGGGCGCGGACTCCCTTTTTCGCCGGGGCATCGAAAAAGTGAGCTCCGCTGCGGCCCCAGCCTCTGAAGCGCGAGGCGGAATTTATTTGTAAACACCTTCTTAGGAATGAAAAAGAATGCGCTTTTACTGTACTAGGAATCGTGCGCGGAATGCAGGACGTGGGCGACGTGATCGCGTAGGCGGGCGAGGCCACGCCGGAAAATGTCGCTGGGGGCGAGCAGGCTAATGACGATAAAGGCCTTGCCGGGCTGGCAGAGATCAAAGAAGTAGCCAGGGTGGACCAGCACGTCGTCATCGCGCAGCAGGCGGACAGTCCACTCATCTTCGCTGAGCACGGCCGGCAGGCGCAGGATGCAGTACCAGCCGGCTTCGACGGGGAGCGGTGACACGGCGCTCCCGGCCAGGGTCTGTCGCAGGGTCTGCAGGTTGTCTCGCACGTGGGCGAGCAGCGCAGTCCGGATGCGGGGTTGCTGCGAAAGCAGAGCCGGCGCGGCCAGCTGAACCGGCGTGCTCACCGACAGGAAGGTATCGGCGACAAGCTCTAGCCGATCCTGGGCTTGCGAGCGCAGCGGCTCGGGTCCGCTGACGTGAATCCAGCCCAGCTTAAGCTGCGGCAGGCCGAGTACTTTCGACAGGCCAGAGAGCACGAAGGTCAGCGGCTGCGCATCGTCGGTGGCTGGCTCGCCGAGTACCGAGGGCACGAGTCGATTCCCCGCCATCGCTGCGGACGCGGGCGACGGCAAGAGGTAGTCCGAGAACACTTCGTCGACGATCAGGGCCAGCCCGTTCTGCGTACAGTGCCGTCGCAAGAGCGCGAGCTCTACGCTGCGCAGCACCGAGCCGGTGGGGTTGTTGGGACTGACGGTGATCAGGGCGCGGGCCTGTCCACTCGCCGCCGCGTTGGCCGCCGACAGCTCGTCAGCCACGATCGCGAAGTGATCGACGCAGTCGCGCAGCGCATAGGGCACGACGTGCACGGCTGAGAGGCGGGCCAAGTAGTCGATCAGGGGATAGCTCGGCTGGGGAAACAGCACGGCATCGCCGGGATTGCAGAGCAGCTGAAACAGCCAGCTATACGCCTCGCTGGTGCTGGCACACAGCACGAGCTGTTCCGGATCGATGTCCAGGCCGCGGCTGCGGTAGTAGTCGGCGATGGCGGCCCGGCAGGTGGGCAGGCCACGCGGCGTGGGCTCGTAGCGCAGACCCGCCGGGTCACCCAGACCAGCAAGCGCCCTCGCTACATCGTCGTCGTAGAGCTGCGGCAGGGCCTGCGTCGGATTGCCGACCGTCAGATCGAACAGCGGGGGGGCGGTCGCCGGCCGAGCCTGCAGCGCCACGGTCAGCGGATTGTGCGACTGATCCCAAGACAGACGAGAGGAGAACACAGGAGCGGCAGATATCCCGTCCCCGGCGCTGGATCAAGTCTTGTCCGCAAAAGAACAGAGTCGCAGCACCTCGGCAGGAACCCTCTGTCCGGTACCCACTCGACGGGGGCACCAGCCGAAGCGGGCTGCCGCCGGCGAGTCGGGCCTAGTCGACGGAGGCAGCCCCCTTGCGGGCAAAGCAGGCCACCAGCACGGCATAGAGCAGCAGGAAGGCCATCGGGATCGCCACGGCCATTCGCAAGTTGTGCGCCCGTCGTAGATCGCCTTCGGTCGCGAAGACTTCGACCATGCGCCGCTCGGCGCCTTCGGCGATCGCAATGCCCGCCTTCTGACACTTCGCGACCGCCATGCTCAGCGCAAGCCCGCACTCGACGGGACCCGAGCCTGACCAGGCCGCACTGGAGAGCACCCAGGCTCCGTCTCTGTGGGGCGGTGCCTGGATGCCCCGGCAGTGAAAGCCAACCACCCGCTGCACGCCGGCATCGAACAGCGGGGCCACAATGGTGCTGGTGCTTGAGGCGCTCTTGCCCGAGCCGCGCCGCACCCGGGCCCACCCTTCCTGCCGGTGCAGATGGCGTAGCTCGCCAACGTGCAGGGCGATGATGTCGCTGCTTGGATCCCAGCTGGCGAGTGACGGCTGTTCGACGATCACCGCGCGTGTCGCGACGAGGGCGTGGTGACCTTCGATCGCCATGCCCAGCGCCGCGATGAAGCCGATGAAGCCCGCACCCACTCCCGCACCGCCAATGCGCGAGCTTGCCCAGGCACTGCCGAAAAGAAACAGGCCGATGGCACCCAGGATCATGCCAATCCACGGCCGCGAGACCGCTCCGAAAAGCCCGATAACCCAGCCCAGAATCACAAACAACGCACCGATCGAAAGCGCGCGGCGCACCCAGGCAAACGGGGACAGTGCGGGCTGGGTCATGGTCTTGGCAGAGCTCCTGGCTGGGCCGGCCGGGCCACTGGCCTCAGCCTGGCCGGGAGGACAGGCCTGCAGAATGCCCCCCCGGATGCTCGCGACGCGTGATGACCCACCAAGTTTAGAGTGCACGCAAGACGCCAGCCGGCACAAGTCGCTCGCGCAGGCTGCGTGGCCAACGCGCGCCCCGCAAGGCAAGCCGCTTGGCCGATCCTAGGGTCGTCGGCGGGGGCGGCCGGCGTCGCGCTGGCACAGTGTCGCTAGCTGCTCTAGGACCCAGCTGTGGGCCGGGCCAAAGGCGGTGTCGGGGCGATAGATGGCCGACAGGGTCAGGGCGTGCTCGTCGTCAGCCCAGCCAGCCGGGTGTAAGCGAACCAGGCGTCGGGCCTTGAGATCGTCGGCAATCAGATGCAGCGGCAGGTTGCCCCAGCCGAGCCCGGCCAGCAGCAGGCGGTGCTTGGTGTGCAGGTCGGAGACCCGCCAAGTGCGATGTGACAGTACGCCCTGATCGGGCACGCCGGCGTCGATGCGCTCGCTGAGCACGACCTGGACGTGCGGCTCGAAGGCACGGTGCGGAATCGGGCCGCGCCTGTCCGTCAGCGGGTGCGGTGGGGCCGCGACCGGTAGGAGGAGGATCTGCGACAGCAGACGGCGCTCCAGCTGCGGTGACAGGCCCATGGGACTGACGACGCCGAGCGTGGCGGTGCCGGCCAGCACGCGGGCCGAGACGGCCGACATGGTCTGGGTGTCGACGCGCAGATCGACGTTGGGGAACTTGAGAGCGAACTCGCGACAGAGATCGATGAGCGCGGGGAGGGGAAATAGGGCATCAATGCACAGCGAGACCAAGGGTTCGAGTCCGCTCTGCAGCGAGGCGGCAAGCTGGCGCAGCGAGCTAACCTCGGCCGAGACGCGCTGCGCAGCCATGAGCAGCGCCTGTCCATGCGGGGTGAGGGTTGGGATGCGGGTCGAACGATCCCAGAGCTTAAGATCGAGCCCCTGTTCCAGGTTGGCCATCGACTGACTGACGGCCGACTGAACACGCTGCAGGCGCCGCGCCGCCGCCGAAAAACTGCCGGTCTCAGCGACGGTCACGAAGGTGCGTAGCTGGTCCAGGGTGACGGTATCGAGCATGGCGATACATCACCAAAAGTGATGAAAAAAGGCCAGGAACTATTCGTTTTGAGAATCAGGCAGGGACGGGGTAGGCGCGGGGCTGGTGGCGTCCTGGGCGAAGTCGCGCAGCGCGCCGAGCGGAAACAGGATGCGCTCTTCGATGTCGAGACAGCGCAGCTCTTCATCGGTCAGCGCCTTGCGCAGGCGGGCACTGCGCTCGCGCAGCAGGGTCTCGCCAAACAGGCGCAGCGGGGTCAGGAGCTCCTCATCGAGGATCTCGGCAGCGCTGGGGGAGTCCCGCTCCAGCGCTCGACCGATGGCGGCTTCGCTGAGCTCAAGCTTGGGCAGCACGCGGACGAAGAAGTCATCGACCTTGCCGCCGCGCAGATAACCGCGACAGAAGGCGCGATAGCGGCCGTACACCTGCTCGTCGAGCAAGCGGATCAGATCGGCCTCGTGTGACGAGTTTGCGGTGGCGGGGGCACTTGCGGCAGAGGCATCGGGCTCGCGCAGCTTGAGCTCAGAGAGGACGCGGCCGCGCGAGGCCTTGGCCATCGCCGCAAACTTCTCATCGAGGAGCGAGAGCAGGAAGTCGCGATCGGCGGGGGCTGCCTGGTGCTCGGAGAAGGGCCAGCGACGGGGGCGGACGAAGTCCAGCGTCTCGCGGGCGGCGGCGCGGTGGGCGGCATCGGCATCGTCGAGGATCAGCTTGCGCTCGCGCGGGATGAGGTCGCGCTGGAACAGCAGGCCATCGGCTTGCAGCAGGCGCAGATCGCGCTCCAGCGCCTCGCGACTTGAGCCGCTGACCAGGGACTCGGCGTGATCGCGGGCCCGGTCGAGGAGAGCCAAGAGGCGCGTGCGGGCGGCGGCCTGCTTGATCGCTTGGGCGCGCTGAAAGAAGCGCTCTTCGAGGGCCTGCTCCAGCGCCGGCAGGTTGGCGCGGCGCATGCGCTCGACGTCGCCGCTCTTGCGGCCGAGCATGGCCTCGCGGCTGGAGAAGGGCACGATGGCTTCGAGGAGCTCGACAAGTCCGCTGTCGCTGTCGCGCAGGTGGGCGAGGATGCTGTCGAGTGGGCTGGCCCCAGGCGGCTGTGCCCCGTCGGCCGTCGGGCCCGAGCCAAGCCCAGAAGCCAGCTGGGGCAGCCGATCGATCTTGTTGAGGACACCGAGGATCTGCTTGCCGGCGGCGCGGATCGCCGACAGGGCCTCGCGCTCGCTGTGCTTGCCGGCCTGATCGACGGTGAACAGCCAGACGACGGCATCGGCCTGGGCGATAAACTCACGGGCCGTCGCTTCGTGCTCGGGCAGGATGGAGTTTAGGCCGGGCGTGTCGACAACGTTGACGCGCTGCAGGACATCGAGGGGATACAGCACCTCGACGAGCTGAATGCGCGCCGCCTCCTGCGGATCGAGGCCGCGCAGGAGGGCCGGCACCTTGCTCCACGGCACGCTGCGGCTCTGGCCGTCGCGATAGACGACGCGGGCTCCCTGCTCGCGACCGTACTTGAGCAGGTTGATGGTGGCGGTGGTCGGCGTGATACCCATCGGGGCGACTTCTTCGCCGAGCAGCGCATTCACGAAAGTCGACTTGCCGGAGTTGAACTCGCCCATGACGGTGACGAGCAGGGGCCGATCGTAGAGCTCCAAGATCCGCGCGGCATCGAGACCAAAGCTCGCGAGCTCGGGGCTGCCCGACAGGATCTCGTAGGTGCGACGCAGCAGGCCGTAGAGTTCGCGAGGTAGGGCCTGGCGCTCGCGCTCGTACAGAGCTGAGAGTCGCTGGCGGGGGCGCGGATCGCCCGCTGCGAGGGCGGCGGCTCTACGAAGCTGGGCACCGGCTGCGGCTCGTTGGCCGCGTCGCAGATCGATCTCGGCGATGGCCAGGCGGACTTCGACGGTGTCACCGGCTGAAAGCGCCTGGGCGAGTAGGGCATCGACCTCGGCCTCGTTCAGCGTCGGAGAGAGGGCCTGCGCGGCCAGGCGATCGGGGCTGCGTCGTCCGGCGGGATGGGCGGCCAGGGCGACGGCGCGATCGAAACGCTCGCTGGATAGAGCAACGTGTAACGCCTCGTCTACGAGATCAGCGGCGAGCGGCAGGGCAGTGGGGGTTCCGTCGGCGGCGGTTGCGGAAAAGGGGGCTAGCTCGGAGAGGGCTTCGTCATAGGCGGCCAGGGCGCGCTCGGGGGTGCCCGTCTTACGATGGCAGCGGGCGAGGAGCAGGTGGACCTCGGCCCGCAGCATCGCCGCATCGCGACGCTGGTCGTCGGTCACAGAAGGGGCCGCGGATGTCCCCGGTTCGAGCCGGGCGCGCAGGCTGGCGTAGGCCCGCAGGCCCTGCTCGTAGGCACTCGCGACGTCGCCGCTCTGCAGCCGCAGCTTGCCCAGCGCGAGCAGCGCAGGGACGAGCTCAGGCTCGACCTTGAGGGCGCGGGTCAGCGCCTTTTCCGCGTCGCCGGGCTGGTTGGCCTGCAGCAAGAGCTCGCCCAAGGTGGCGAGGATCGTCGGGGCAGGGTGCTCGGCACTCGCGGCGCGCTGCAGGCACTGACGGGCGGACTCAAAGGTTGGCCCCGAGGGCGGCTCTCCTCGCCTCTGCGCTTGCTTCACCAAAGCCTGACCCAGCAGGCCCTGGCTAGCGCCATTATCCGGGTCGGACGAGACCGCCTTACGAAGCTCGCGCACCGCCTTGTCGAGCTGGCCGGTCGAAAGATACAGAGACCCCAGTCGCTGCTCGACCTCGGCGCGGGCTGTGCCGTCGGGGAGCAGCGGTAGCGCACTGCGATAGTTCTCGGCGGCGGCTTCGTATTCACCACCTTGGCTCAGCGCATCCCCGAGGGCCAGATAGGCTTCGGAGTAGCCCTCGCGCACCGCCAGCGCTTCTTCGAGGGCGCGCTTGGCTTCTTGGCTGTCGCCGGGACGCCCGCGCTTGGAATAGGCCAGTCCCAGCAGATAGAGGGCCCGCGCGTGGTCGCGACGCTTGTCGAGGGCGAGCTTCAGCTCAGCGATGGCTCCGTCGGTGTCGCCCCGATCGAGGAGGGCTTGGGCCAGCTCGACATGAGGTCGAGCGTCGTCGGCCAGGTCGCCCAAGAGGCCGCCGACCTGGTTGGCAAGGCGGTTAAAGCGATCGAACAGATCCACAGGGTGTCCCTCCCGCGTCGGGCGCAGCTGTCTTCTACCATTGGGCAAAGCGGGGCGGCCTGGCAAGCCTCTGCATTGCGGCCCCGGACGTCGGCTGGCCTGACCATCGGCGACCGAGATGGCGCCCGGCGGCTTCGTTTGAATAAATGTGGGCTGATATCCCGTCCTACGCAGCGCAGAGTCGCACAGTAAAATGGTCCGCAAGCTTCACGGTCGCCCAGAGGGAGGTGGCCGCAGAGGCCCAGCTAAAAAAGGAGTTAGACATGAACAAGCTGCTTCTCACTGCTCTGGCCCTGCCGCTACTCGTTGGCTGCGGCCTCCGAGGGTCGTCGTACCGCACCGGCCGCACCGTCCAGCAGCCCTCGGGCGTGGTGCTGGATCCCGGCGTCCCGGCGGGCACCGTGAACTATCTCATCGATGCCGGAGCCGGCGTGGACTCGCCGCTAGGCACCTTCGCGATCACCACCAACGGCAACGACTGGTACGTGGGCTGGCAGGGCGACGGCTTGGCGCACCGCTTTACTGGCGACGTCTACTGCCCGGTCGGCTGCACGTTCGAGTACGCGCAGTTTGACAACCTGATGCTCGGCGACCGCGTGACCAGCATCGCCAACAATCACGTGGGCTTCGACGCGGTCACCGATCACACGGTGCGGCAGCAGCTAACGTTCGGTGCTCCGCTGCAGCCGATCACCTTCAACCTGTTCATCGATGGCTTCCCCGCGGCTGCGGCTTCCCCAGATGCCGCGACCGTGTACTTCCCGTCGGGTGGCTACGTCGGCTACGCCGATCGCATGCCGTTTAACCTGGTGTCCAGCAACGCGTCGGCTGCCGCCGTGGGCAGCGCGGACTACGCACCTGAAGCCATCCTGCCCGAAGGCAAGAAGACCGTGTCGTTCAGTGCCCCCCTACCCCGGAAGAGCGGGGAAGTCGTGACTGCTTCGACGACTACTCAGCAGGCTGGCCAGTAATCACTGCCGGGACGGTGCTGCCGGCGACTAAGTTTGGCGCCAGGCCCGCTCCGGGATCCGACGTCTCGCCACCGTGAGGCTTCGGACGCGAGCCAGCCGGCTGCGAGGTCGGCTTACGACCCGGCAGCACGTGCCACAGGCTTGACATCAGCAAGATGCCAATCAGCGCAAACGGCAGCGGCGCCAGCGGCCACAGTCGGTACTGGTCGCCGTTGGCGTTTTGGTTGTGCAGCAGCAGCTGGCCCACCACGTTGCTCACCACGGCCCCGGCCAGATACTGCGCACCGTCGAAGAGCCCGGCTGCAGTAGCGACCGCCTTCCGCCCGCCAAAGTCCATCGAGCAAGCGCCTCCGACCAGCGAGTGCGCGCTCTGGATGAACAGACCGAGCAGCACCAGCAGGCACGCCGCCATCCACGCGTTGTGAAGCACGAGCCGCAGCGACACCAGGCAGATCGCCATGCCAAAGAAGGCCAACACGATCACCGGAGCACGGCGGGCACCAAACAACCGATCCGATGCATGACCAGCCATCAGGCCGCCAAGCACCGCCGCAGCCGGGATGACCAGCGATGCGAAACGATATGGTCCGAACGAGGTCAGCCCCTTGTTGGCGATATGAAAGACGCGCGAGAAGTATCCAGCGTAGAAGTGATCGATCGAGTGACGCACCATGCCGATGCACATCGAGGCGAAGGCAATAATCCAGGGCTCGCGGCGGGCGAAGATCTTGCGAAGCACGAAGCCCAGCGTTGGCTCAGTCTGCGCTTCTTCGGGCGACTCGTCGCCGGTATCGAGCTCGTCAAAACCGGCCTTGGCGGGCGAGTCTTCGATGCCGCGGAAGCAGATGAACCACATCAAGAAGAGCGACAGCGCGGGCAGGAAGAAGGCGTACTGCCAAGGCAGGAAGTTAAGAGACAGCGGCATTAGCCAGAAGGCCAAGAGCCGACCACCTTGGATCATCGCACCGAAGATGCCGGCAAAGCTGCCGCGTTCGCGCAGGCGAAACCACGAGGCGTTGACCTTGACGATCGACAGCGCGCCGAACGACTGGAAGTAGTGATTGCAGGCCCACAGTGCGGCGTAGGCGGCAAGCACCGTCGAGCTATTCATGCCAAAGGCATAGTCGGCGGGTGAGATGACATCGCTGCCCTTGACCACCGCTGGAGAACGCACGAGCAGGTGGCCAAGGCCGAACAGCACGTTGAAGAAGGCGGCTCCCGCGGCGCCGATCAGCAGCGTTCGCTTGCCGCCGATGCGATCAGCGAGCGGGCCGTTTAAGAACACCGAACAGGCGTACGTCAACAAGCCAGCGCTCAAGATCAGGCCATAGTTGCCGTAGTTCCACCCGAAGTATTCAGCCACCGCAATCTGCACAGCGCTGAAGTTGTAACGGCTCATGTAGAAGAAGGCGTACATGAGCCCGAGGAAGAACCAATTCTGAACGCGCCTCTTACGAAACTGGAGGCTGTGAGGTGCTTTCGTTTCGACGATGTCTCCGCTCACTGCGGCGAAAGCCATGTCCGAGCCTTACCACGAAAGTCGGCGCCGTCACCACTGCTTTTTGCGCTCTAGCGCGCCGTGAAAAGGTGGTGCTCAGGCAGCGGGAAGAAGTGAATCGCGCGGCTTGACCCCCAGCCCCTGGCACCGTACTCTCGATGCGACCTGTCTGCCTGCATCGCCTCGGTTGGGAGTGTTTTTTCCCTACGCGTTTGCAGCCGGGATCTGCCTCTGGTCGTGGCGTGCACGCCCGCGAGTCGGGAAGCCCAATTCGGCCACGTGGAACCCACCTACTTAAAAGTAGGGGCTCAAACATCTCGACCACGACTGGGCGGGGGTCGGGAGGCCAGTCAGCTTACTCAGCCGGCTGGCCTCTTTTTTTGCGCAGCGTGTTGATGCGGTGCGTTGACGGGATGCGTCAGAGGCGAGTGCTGTGGAGAGGGCGGGGGAGGGGCTGCGAGGCGGGGTCTAGAAGAAGTTGCCGATCGTGAATTCGAAGACGATCGACTCTTCGTCGGGCGCCTTGTTGAGCGGGATTCCCCACTCGAAGCGCAGGGGGCCGATCGGTGAGAACCAGCGGAAGCCGAAGCCGACCGAGTAGCGCAGGTTCTGCAGCGTCGGGTACTTGATGCAGGGATTGAAGGCGTCGGGCAGGTTGGCGTTTGCGGACTGGCTAGAGCAGTACTTGTCTTCCAGGTTGTAGCCGTTGCCAGCATCGAAGAAGACGACGCCCTTGATGTTGACGGCGGGCAGGATCATGAACTCGATCTCCGAGTTCATGAACACTTGCCAGTTCGCGCCGACCGAGAAGGTGCGGATGAACGAGTCCGGCTCCAGCGCGTTCTGGATCTGGATGCGGGGTCCGAGCGTAAACAGGCGATAGCCGCGGATGCTGTTGATGCCGCCGAGGAAGAAGCGCTCGTAGATCGGCACACCGCTGGCGTCGCGCGAAAACACCATGCCGGTCTCGCCGCGCAGGCGGAAGACGAAGGGGCCCCAGATCGGACGGTAGAAGCGCAGCGTACCGGTCAGGCGAACGTAGTCGATCTCGGAGCCGAGGTACTTGTCGGCGATCTCGGCGGACAGCAGGTGGAACTGACCGTACGTGGGGAACATGCGATCGTTGCGGCTGTCGTAGACCAGCGAGCCGCGGATCGCCGACGTCCACCCTTTGCGATACAGGTTGTGCAGCGTGCCGCCCGCCACCTGCTGGATCGAGCCGAAGCCGGATAGCTGGGCGTTGGCGCCGACCTGGCCAACCTGCACCCACTCTAGGCGGTAGGTGCCCAGCAGGCGGAGGTAGTCACCAAACAGGTAGCCCCAGGTGAGATCGCCGCCACGCGCCGTTCGCGTGAAGTCACGGTAATAGAGGAGCTGGTTATACGCCGAGAACGCAAACGTGATGCGCGTGTCGAGGAAGTACGGGTCGGTGTAGTTGACCGAGAAGAACTGTCGCAGCGACGAAATCTGCGCTGAGAGCTGCAGCGTGGTACCGCGGCCAAAGAGGTTGTTCTGTGCGACCTGGGCTTGGCCGATGAAGTTCTCGAACGACGAGAAGCCGGCGCCGATCTGGAAGGTGCCGGTTGGTCTCTCCGTCACTTCGAGGTTGACGACGACGCGCTCGTCATTCGAGCCGGCCTTGGTCGAGACCTCGACTTTTTCGAAGAAGCCGAGGGCCTGCACGCGATTCTTGGACAGATCGAGCATGCGCTGGCTGAAGAGATCCCCCTCGGAAATCTTGAGCTCGCGGCGGATGACTTTGTCGCGCGTCTTGCTGTTGCCGCGGATGTTGATGCGCTCGAAATAGACCTTCTTGCCTTGCTGCAGATCGAAGACGAGATCAACGGTGCGCTTGTCGGGATCGACCTTGGTCTCCGGCGTGACGTTGACGTTGGCGTAGCCTAGGTTCTTGTAGAGGTCGTTGATGGCGATGATGTCGCCCGACAGCTTGGTGCGATTGAACTTCTCGCCGGCCTTGGTGGACAGGCCACGCAGCAGATCCTCGCGCGGGCGGATCAGCTCACCTTTGAAGTCGAGGTTGCCGATGGTGTAGACCTCGCCCTCCTCAATAGGGATGACGAGGTAGAGGAAGCGCTTGTCGGCCGACATCTCGATCTGCGGCTTGCCAACCTTGGCAGTGACGTAGCCGCGATCGTAGTAGAACGCAGTGATCAGTAGGGTGTCGCGCTCGAAGGCGTCTTCTCGGTAGGTGCCGGCCGACGTCAGGAAACCGAGCCAGTTCCCTTCCTGCGTCCCCATGACGCTGCGTAGCTCTGCGTCAGTCGCGTGGAAGTTGCCGATGAAGCCAATCTTGCGGACTTCGACCTTGGCCCGCTCATCAACATAGAAGTACACGTCGAGCTGGGTGGGTGAGTGGACCTTGACCTCAGAGCGAACATCGGCGAGGAAGAAGCCCTTCTCCACGTAAAGCTCGCGGATCTTCTCAGCGTTGCGCTTGACCTTCGAGGGGTCGTAGATCGTGTCGCGCTTCAGATCGAGCGTCTCGTTGATTTTGTCGAGCCCGACCTCGCTGTTCCCAGCGACGTAGATCTTGCGGATGGTGCGCTTCTCGCGCACGACGTAGCTCAGGACCAGGCCATCGCTGCCTTCGTCGACCTCAACCGCGACGTCGTCGAAGCTGCCCATCCGCCACAGAACCTTGAGATCTTCGCGAACCGAGCAGAGATCCAGCGGCTCACCTACGGTACTGGCGCGGACACAGTTGATCTTGCGCAGAGCGCCGGTCTGGGGATCGCGGGCGTCGCAGACCGGACAGGTCTCACGATTGCCGATGCGCTCGCGTAGGACGCGCGCCATCGCAGCCCCTTCCACCTTGACGTTGCCCTTGAAGCGAATCTGGCCCACGGGGCGGCCGACGGGGATCTCACCCTCTGCGAGGCCCTCGGCGCGAGCGGCCGAGACGGATAGGAGGCCACATAGCAGTGCCAGGGTGAAGCTAGCCCAACAGTAATTGTTTCGGTCTGGCAGCGATCGGTGACAAGCGCGCATCGTCACGAAGCAGCTCCTGGCTGGGCGGGATTTGGAGCTGCCTGCGCTGCCGGTTTGGCAGCTGATGCCACGTCGTCACCCTCCACGAGCCGGCCCTTGGTCATTCGCAGCTGGCGCTGCAGTCGCTGCGCCAAGTCGTCGTTATGCGTGACGACCAAGAGCGTCATTCCACGCTCGCGGTTGAGTCTGACCAACAGCTCATGAATCTCGGCTCCGGTGCGACGGTCGAGGTTGCCAGTCGGCTCGTCCGCCAAGAGCAGCTTCGGCTGCATCACCAGGGCGCGGGCCAGGGCCACCCGCTGCTGCTCGCCACCCGACAGCTCGCCTGGGCGGTGCTGCAAGCGCTCGCTGAGACCGACACCGGCCAAGAGCTCTCGGGCGCGGGCCCTGGCCACGGACTCTGAGAGTCCCGAGATCATCGCGGGCATGGCCGCATTTTCGAGCGCGGTGAAGTCGGGCAGCAGGTGATGAAACTGGAAGACGAAGCCGATGGTGCGATTGCGAAACGCTGCGAGCTCTGCGCTGCTAAGGAGCGTGATGTCACAGCCGTCAATCGCGATCCGCCCCCGCGAGGGAACATCGAGCGTTCCCAAGACATGGAGGAATGTCGACTTGCCGGCACCCGAGGCGCCAACGACTGCAACCATCTCTCCGGGATCGATTCGCAAATCGATTCCCTGTAGGACGTTTATGGTTCGTCCTTCAAAGTCGAAGGACTTGTGCAGTCCTGAAATCTCTAGGCGTGCGCCAGACATGTACCGTCGAGTCGTCGGAGCATAGTCAGGTCGATCTGTGGTGTCAATGCTTGTGGGACGGCTCTGCAAGCTCGCTTGCCCAGCTCGCAAATCAGCTGCTCGACTGTCCTGCGCACGCGATCTGCGACGGAGCGCAGCCAGGTCTTTGAGTGCGCTGCGGCAGGAGGCCCTCCGGATTGGGAAGCTTCCTTTTCGTTCTTGCTTTTTGCCGATAGGGACACATATCCTGCCGCTTCTAGAAGGTCAGGGCCGCTCGTTGGCCGACGTTAACCGCGAGTACTACCGATGAAGCTCTACGCGACCAAGATCCCCGTCATCGCAGCGGAGCTAATCCGCCGCCTGAAGGACGACGGCGATATCGAAGTTAACGATCCCAAGGAAGCCCAGCTGGACGTCGAGGCCGTGCTCAAGGAGTACTTGCGGCTGGATCGCGAGATGACAGAGCAGGCCAAAGATCTGATGGAGCGTCGCCGCTTGCCGTATGAGCAGTTCGGCAAGATCAAGCGCGAGCTCTGCGACAAGCGCGACTTCCCGACAGGCGAAGACTCGCTCTTGTACCTCGCCAACCAGACCTTGGAAGCCTTCATGCACTCGCTGCATGTCGAAGAGGTCTTTGGTGACGACGGCGAGATGCGCAAGAAGATGTCTGTGGTGCTCAAGAAACACATGCAGGTCGACGCCGATATCGATCGTGAGGTTCGGCGCCGGATTAAGAACCTAGAGGAGGGCACGGCCTCGTGGGAAGTCGAGTACGGCCGTGTGATGGAGAACCTCCGTCAGCAGAAGAAGCTTGTGTAACCGAGGAGATGCAGTTTGAGTCGAGATGATCTGGTCGAGATGAACGGCACCGTCACGAACGTGATGGTTGGCGGTAACTTTGAAGTCGTGACCCCAGATGGGCACAAGATCCTGGCCCGCTTGTCTGGGCGCATGCGTCGTTTCCGCATCCGCGTCGTCTTGGGCGATCAGGTTCTCGTCGGTGTCTCTCCTTATGATCCGACTCGTGGTCTGATCACCCGCCGCACCTAGCCCCTCCCCCGACGATCTTTGGATGAAGCGGGACCGCTAGGTTGCGTGCCGGTCTGGCCTGCGACTTCGCAGTCCTTGTTAGTTTGTGGTGGCACCGGGACGACGGCGCATGTGCCTGTCGTGCCTTTGCTGTTAGGGAGCGGATGCACGCAAGCTGAGCGCCGCCAGCAGCGCTGGTGCGCTGCTTAGGATGAGCTGGACGAGGGAAGGTTGGAGAGGGGAGGAGCGCTGCCACCAACGAGGTGACAGCGCGCGGAGAGCTTAGTGACCGTGGCCTGCGTGACCGCCGGCCGCTTCCTCTTCGGCTTTTGGCTTCTCGGCGATCATGGCTTCGGTGGTCAGCATGAGACCCGCCACCGAGGCGGCGTTTTGCAGAGCGGTGCGTACAACCTTGGTGGGGTCGATGACGCCGGCTTCCAGCAGGTCTTCGTACTTATCGGTCGCAGCGTTGTAGCCCAGCGAGCCTTTGCTGTCGCGGACCTTGTTGACCACGATGCTGCCTTCAACGCCGCCATTCTGGGCGATCCAGCGCATGGGTTCCTCAACCGCGCGGCGGATGATGGCCACACCGTAGCTCTGCTCGCCGGCCACCTGGAAGCCATCCAGCACGGCCTGTGCCCGCAGCAGGGCCACGCCACCGCCGGGAACAATGCCTTCCTCGACGGCCGCGCGGGTCGCGTGCAGGGCGTCTTCGACGCGCGCCTTCTTCTCCTTCATCTCGGTTTCGGTCGCGGCACCGACCTTGATCACCGCCACACCGCCGA